>JALRAY010000049.1 GCA_023257955.1 Amoebophilaceae bacterium
GTCAATGAGGCTACTTCCTCCAACATGTCTTTAGCCTTTTCTGCAGCACGAGTGAATCCACTTAAAATTGGCACAAAAGAGGTAATTGTTCCTACAACAGTAACCGTTGCACCTACTACCTCAGCCGCAGTACATAAATTGAATAAGCACTGCTGATAGGCGAGTGTAGGAGGTAATTCACCTTCCTCTATCACATTTTGACACACACTTTTCTCGAGTCTCTCTTTTTTAGAAGCTGGCAACTGAAGTGGCCCTCCTGATTGATCTGTTATAAAATCTTCGTAATTAATATGCCCTTGCGCACGGCATTGATCTTGAAATTTCGTCAATAACGCTTTATCAGCTTCTGTCGGTACTTTTGAAGGGTCATGAGAAGGTAACTGATACGCATTACAAGGGTCGAGTCCAGACAAGCCATCTTTCACACTATTTCCAATTCCGCGTACGGTATTTAGGTGTTTATTAATAGGTTCAACAGCCTCTAGAAATTGGTAGTAAGCATCTGGGGGAGTATACGTTACGGCAAAAGCACCTTTGGAGTAGGTTTTACTGCCTGCAATTTCTTGTTCCTTAAGTCCCTTTAAGTCATCTAAAAAATATCCCCAGTGTTTATCATCCAAAAAGCTGTTATTAAACAATGAAGCATTACTGCCTGTATAATTGCTGAAAGCATCATTTATTTTATCTAAATCCAGGTTTCCATTTTCGAATTCATGCAATATTCCAGAGCCGATAATACCGCCTATAGAGGCTGTTACAACTAGTCCTTTCCAGAAGCCAAATATTATTTCTCGATTCTCTCTTTGCGCTTGGGTAAGTTGTTCCCCATTCATCCAGGTATTGTATAGACGTGCCATACCACGAACGCATGATTGGTAGCAGTCGTCTTCAGCTTGCGTAATGCGATTTGTTACGTGATGGGACTTTGCGTGCGCCTTCTTCACCGCATTGGTAGCTTTTTCTCTTTTTTTACCTTTTTTCTTGGGAGCTTGTGCACTCGAAGATGCATCAGAGGGGACTAATGGCGCCCCCTCTTGCGCTCTACTACCCCCAGCTGAGGTAGATCTTCTTGGCTTTATTTCCCCTAATTCTATATCTCCTGGTTGTGGCGCTATACTCACCCTCTTAGGACTACCTGTACTTGTATGCGAAACATCACTTTTCCCTTTACGTAGGATGCCACTATTTGATGCTGCAGCACCTTGCTGGCCTGCCTCTAAAGCTCTATCCATATCATCTTCTGCCGGATTAGCACCTCCTCTTCCACGCATGCCATAATATTTTAAGTCTCCCACTTTCGTTACCTCCCACTTTCCATCTTGGAGTAATGGGATAAACTGTGCTTGGGGGATCGTGCTTACAAAACGGGGCTGGGAATGGGAGGTATCAGGGATAGCGGGGTATGATTGGATCTCTTGGAAAGGCGTGTTGATGCTTAGTCTGTACTGGGCGTATTTAAACCGGCTTGTATCGGGGGAAAAGAAAAATATTAGGGATGTAGTACCATCAATAGTGGAGCATGATAATGTGTTAGGGAGGTTAGGAAGGTTAGGAATTCGGGGAGATACGGGATAAGTATTAGTTGGAGGCGCTAAATGGGAGGTATTCGTTGCAGGTGTTACTTTTGGATTATTGGTTGCAGGCGCTAAGTGAGAGGTTGTATGCATATCATCAAAAGGCGAACAGATGCTGTCTGATGCTGCTCCCTGCGGATTAACCACTGCGTGGGGTGGCGCGCAGCTAACCATAAACTGACTGAGTAGAAGTGAATAAGCGACGAGTTTTTAAAATGTTTTCATACTATTAAAAAATGGGGAGGTTGTACTTACTAAGCTCAACTTCCAAGCATATGTAGGTGTATGCTTGTCTTTAGCCTCTTTTTTAATAAGAAAACTTATTTCAAAAAATGCAATACTACAGCACTATATTTTTTTGATTTTCGCGATAAAGGTTACACAAATGATAACACCCATACAATAATTAAGACACACAATCCAATGCATGACCACAAAATATAGCGTTGTATGCGTTCGACTTGCAGTCGCAAATAGAACCTGTGCGCCCATTGTCTCCCTGTGGCGATACTAACAATACATAAATTCATGCATCGTTGATCGAGCTTATGCACGCCCCTTGCTACCGCTAACGTTGCACCCGCTAGTTGAGGTAGGAATTGCTGCAAGTATCTTTTTTCCATGGCATACAAACACTGACTGCAGGCTTCTATCCGGCTAGCTACAAAGCGTATGCAAGTATCCACATACCAGCCTTGAATAAACATGCGCAGGAACCGCAATGCGCTAGGAGGTATCGTATAATCCCATATAAACATTTCTATTCTTCGGGCTTCTGTCTTATAGAAGTATTGCTTGCTATACCTAAAATTTATAAGTTTTAAGTAGTATTTTTTGCCTTGCAAAAAGCACCAAAAAATCTGCAGTACCCATCGCATCCCCTTATTATCATAGGCATGTGGCAATAGCCATCTTACGATCATTTCTCCTGTGAAGTAGAACAACAATGCCCAAAAGATGAAAGACATTATAAACGCTATATCTGCAGCTGCTTGAGGAACAGCAACATGCGTTGTTATAGCAGTATGCGACAATACCTTCGGAAACAGCAATGTACAAACAATACATATGATCATACTTCCATACATCAGCCAATTGTTTTTATACCGCTTGAACAAAGTAGCGGTCCTGATTTTATAACTACGTTCGGTATTGCAAAAGATGCTCGCAAAAGCATTCAACATGTACAAAAGCGTTACCAATGCGCTACCGAAAGCTAAAAAAAGGATCCCAAATCGACCGCACCTCCCTAGATAGACGTTAGCCCATACGCAGGTTTGTACGAGTATACGTTCTTTCGCAGCAAAGCTGATAGAACCCGGTATTATCCCCATTCCCCACATCGCAATGACATAGATGATGCAGGATAAGGGACATTTTTTGAGCACCTTCCCCATACACCGCAGGGTGATCGCAGCTTCTGGTTTATCATAGCCCTTCAACTTCAACAACTTACTGGCTAAGCCGGTGAGTAGAAACAAAAGTGCTTTAGCCAAAGCGTGCGTCAGCAAATAGACGATAGCAGCACTGATTTCTCCCAAACCTATGGCAGCAATCATATAACCGAATTGTGACAAGGTAGCATAGGCTAACATTGATTTAACTCCTTCATGCTGTCTACAAAAGGCAGAGGTAGCTCCTATAAAAGCCGTGAGGAAGCCTATAGTGACTAAGCATATATGTAACGCTGCAGAGAAGAGAGGATGCGTACGTACCAATAGATAAACGCCCGCACTCAAAACCGTGGCTGTATGTAGTAGTGCCGATATGGGGATAGGTGCTGCCATAGCATACGGCAGCCAAGTAAAGAAAGGGAATTGCGCCGCCTTGGCACAACCCGCTACCAGAAAGCAGCAGCCAACGAGGTAGCTATAGGGAACAGCATACTGACTGCCACTACCAGCCGCAAGAAGAGGCATACTAAGGTGATGATATAACACCACCATCAGCACCATACCGACTAAAAAAGCGATGCTACCTATCTTATTCATCAACCAGGTGTACTGGCCAGCTTGCGCAGCAACAGGATCCTGATACCAAAAGCCTACTAATAGGCAAGAAGTGATACTTAAACACTCCCATCCGCAGTACGTACTCCAGAACTGATCTGTGGCCAAGATGATATACATAGCCACTAGGGATAAGGTACATAACCCAAAGTACCTTTTGCACGATACATGCGGGGGAAGGTAAGCCATGCTATATAGCGCCACTATGCAACTGATTACACTCACCATCAGCAACATCAGCACACTGATTTCATCCAGATAGTAGCCTATGGATAGCGTGCAACCATCAGGCAAGGTAAACAAGGTAGCAGCAGAATAACTGATAGGCGCATCAGCAACTTGCGGTAACAAGTACAGCCAAAAGACAGCTTGTAGCCCACTTAAACCACTCACTAACACCCCTGGATGGATTTTGCGCGGCAATACATACAGCAATGGCAGGAAGAAAAAAAGAGCGCTTAAGCAACCTAATATTACTGGTTGGCTGGAACATAGTGGAGAAGAGAGTACTGGCATGAGAATCATTTAAAAGCAATATTGCGATAGACTATGTATGTAGCTATGCATTGATCCTATAAGACTGCAATATGCTGCTACATTTTAGCAAGCTCACTTAAAGCTGCATCTACACTCTCAAATTTACCTTGGGCTATGTCTAGGCATAATTTAATGGGAGGACTAATTTCTTGGTCATCGCTCAGATCTTCCTGAAAACAATCCCAAGGATTCTTGTTAGAGGAGATTATCTTATATGCATCTAGCAAGGCGCCAAAATATTTTTTAGGGCGCTGCGCATACTGACTTAACTGACCCATATTACCATCTATTAGCGCGCTTTTAACATGCCATACATGGAATGAAAACTCTGTAGCCTTTTTAGATAATTCTGGATTGTCTTTTATTTCTTCATACTTGGCTTTGCACTTATCAATTATAAAATTGGCATGTTGCTGATAAAGGATAGAACGGGCTAGTGCAACCAAATCACTTTTCCTGTTTTTAAATTCATTATCTGAATAAAATGAAGTCGGAGCCCTGCCATCAAAATCAATAATTTGAGTCCCAATCAGATTATCGGGTGATATATCTCTATGTACCTGACCTATATTGTGCATGCGTTGCATACATTCGAGCAAGTCTCTTAATATTTCTTTGGGGTTACAACTAGATTTAGCCTGTAATTTTTCCATAATGACTACCAATGTGTGATCGTCATTTTTAAACCACTTGCTGATTTTAGGCCCCACATTGACGGTGTTAAACAACATATGCCTGGCTAACTCATCAATACCATTTGGCATTGTTTTGACAATTACATCCTTGCCATTATAATTTGCTTTGTAGACAGATCCACCGCCGTTACCAGATATATCTTGACCCATACTTAACTCATACTCATCTAATTTTATGGTCTTAAAACTTCCCAATACCCCCAAATGAGTCACAGGGGTGGCGGTGATAAGCTGTTTTGCTTCTCCAATATTTTTTACTTTCTTAAAATCATTAGTAGGTGGTTGAGGATCATGCGTACTGGCATCATAAGTACTTTTAGTAGACTTACTATCAGCGTGATACGACTCTTTCCCATCAGTATCACTATATGCCTGATTACATTGACATTTACAACTCCCACTGACAGGATACAGCAGATTAGTATACTAATAAGCTTGCTTATTAGCCATTCATTTTGCCCTTGACCGATAATTTTTATATTCACTACTTAAACGTTTGCTAATGTACTATCCTCTTTTTGTCCTTAGGAAAGACGTGTTCCCCTACTAATTTATCCATACCTTTAATGTATAGAAGAATCTATGATCGCAATGATACACTACTCAATGCCTCATCCTACCAAATTAGTGATTACGCCTTTAACAAGCTTTACAAACGCTTAAAATACTGCGGCTACAGCCTATATATAGTAAATTCATACAAAACATACAGCGGACTACGCTGCTACAAATTGGTAATCAGGTGCCTAGTATAGGTATGCATTACTCAAATTTTCTAGCAGACGGCTCTTCTATGCATTTCTCTCCTACGCGCAACTTGGCACTGCGTGCCCTAGGATTCGCCGCTATCTCTGCCTCTGTAGGTATGGTTACTTTGGTTTTTATGGGCTCAATCGGAATGTAGGTATTACCATATAGATCCATTTCCACCTTGCCTTCACAGTTGCCTGTTTTGATAAACCGTTTGACGATCCTATCCTCTAAGGAGTGGTATGAAATCACCACTAACCTTCCGTTGCGTGTCAGAAAATCTCTGCTTTGGTCCAGCCACACTTTTAAAATCCCTATCTCATTATTCACCTCAATACGTAATGCTTGAAAGACTTTGGCTAAAAATTGGGCATGTTGTTTTGGGGGTGCAAAAGGTAAGACTAGTTCTTTCAGCATAGAGGTAGTAGTAATAGGTTGCTTCTCTCTAGCCGCTACAATCGCTTTGGCAATAGCAATTGCATTCCGCAGTTCGCCATACTCAAAAAAGATTTTCTGCAAGTCTTGATAGGGGTATTTGTTAATGACGTAGCTCGCTGTCAAATCTGTACTCTGATCCATCCGCATATCCAAGGGACCGTCTAAACGAGTAGAAAAGCCTCGCTCTGCCGTATCTATCTGATGCGAGGAAACACCTAAGTCTGCTATGATACCATCTACACGTTGGATTTTATGAAAAACTAAGAAGTTCTCCATAAACCGAGCATTAGATTGTATAAACTTGAATCTTTTATCCTTGATAGTAGCGGCGATAGCTGCCGCATCCGCATCTTGGTCAAAGCTAAAAAGCTTGCCCGTGGTAAGACGCTCTAGGATAGCGCGACTATGCCCTCCGCCACCAAAAGTGATATCTACATAAATGCCATCCGGTTTGATAGCTAAACCCGCTAAGCTTTCTTCCAGCATAACTGGGTGATGATAATGCGTGTTGCTCGTTGCCATAAAATGATTGTTTTTTTTATTAAACATACAGAAGTAGCTAGCTGACGAATGTATTACATACGTTCTAACGCTCTTCCAACCGCAACTTACAACTTTTTATTTAGATATACACATCAGATTATGAAACACGAAAAATCAAGCTACGTTAACGATGTGAAACTTAGTTGTCATAAGCGATT
>JALRAY010000004.1 GCA_023257955.1 Amoebophilaceae bacterium
AACGAAATTACGCATCTATGGTGGCATTAGCATGTGCATTTATTTGGTTACCTATGTGAATTGTAAACAGCTCCTAGATTTGGTAGTAGCAGATGGGTTACTAGGATTAGAAAATGCTATACATCGCATTTTTCCGCAAGCGCACTTTCAAAAATGTGTAGTACATAAAACGCGTGATATATTAACAAAAGTAAGGCCTACAGAAAAAGACGAGGTATCTACGGATCTCAGGCAAGTTTTTGATAATTTTGATAAGGATAGCACCATAGAAAAAGCTAAGCAGAAAATCACTGTTTTTTTGGATAAATGGGGTAAAAAATATCCGCTTATCAAGCCTATGCTACAACATGATACTATAGATTATTATTTTACCTACATCCTTTTTCCTCATGACATAAGAAGAATGATTTATACAACTAATTGTATTGAAAGCTTGAATAAAAAGCTCAGAAAGGCTACCAAAAACAAACAATCTTTTGAAAAAACAGATAGGTTGCTTGATTATCTATTTGTCATTATTAAAGAATTCGAGACCAAGTCTTGGATGACATATCCGGTCAATCAATTCGCGGCCTGGAAAAAGCCACAGACACAATTATCTTAACGGTCCCTAAACACACTCAAGGGCTACGCCATACCTGCTACGGACACTTGATTATTGATCTTCTTGACTAACCCTTGTAAAACCTTCCCTGGCCCACATTCTACAAAGCTAGTAGCGCCATCATCGATCATGTGTTGGATAGTTTGCGTCCACAAGACGGGGGAAATTAATTGCTGTAACAATTGCGCTTGTATTTGTTGCGGATCATCAGTAGGTAAGCCCGTGGCATTTTGATAGATGGGGCAAATGCCTTGCTGAAAGGTTGTTTTGTCAATAGCTTGCTTCAATTGTGCTTGTGCAGTTTTCATCAGAGGCGAATGAAATCCTCCAGCAACTTTTAACGGAATCACCTTTTTTGCACCTGCTTGCTGTAGTTGTTTACATGCCGTAGCCACCCCTTCCGACGTGCCGGAGATAACAATTTGACCAGGGCAATTATAGTTAGCAGGGATAACAAGGGAAGGAATATGCGCACACGTAGTTTGTACGATTTCATCCGAAAGGCCTAAAACCGCTGCCATTGTACCTGGCTGCGTTTCACAAGCCTGCTGCATCGCTTGAGAACGTGTTATCACCAATTGCAGCCCTGCTTCAAACGTTAATATACGACTAGCAACCAAGGCTGATAATTCGCCTAAGGAATGACCTGCTACCATGGTGGGATTAAAATCTGGCGTAGTAGCTGCCAACACCGTGCTATGTATAAAAATAGCCGGCTGAGCGATATGGGTCTGTTGCAGCCCTTCTTCACTGCCTGCAAACATCCATTCGGTGATATCAAAACCTAGTATTTGATTGGCTCGCTGAAATAGCGATTGGGCATGCTGGTTGGTACAATACAGATCCTTCCCCATGCCCACGAATTGAGAGCCTTGACCGGGGAATAGATACGCATGTTGTGTCATGATGAATGGGTAAGAAAATACGTAAACAGGTTGGGTAAATCCTTGCTTAGTTAACCCAATGCCTTTATAGTATTGCTAGTACTTTCTTCTAAAGCCATCAGCTTATCATATTCTGCTTGTGAGCCAACGATGAGGCTGCGATAGGCTGGTAAGCCTGTACCTGTAGGAATTAAATGCCCTACTATCACGTTCTCTTTCAAGCCTTGTAGCGGATCTCTTTTGCCTTGAATGGCGGCTTCACTCAGCACCCTGGTGGTATCTTGGAAGGAAGCAGCAGAAATAAAGCTATGCGTATCTAAAGAAGCGCGGGTGATACCTTGTAGCTTCAAGCGTGCAATAGCTGGGGTGGCAGCGCGTGCTTCTACTATAGGGAGATTTTGTTTTTTCAGCGACTTATTTTCTTCCTGCAGTGTTTTTTCTGTCACAAACTGCCCTAGTCGAAATACTTTGGAACCACCTAGTGCAGTCACAATGTATCTATGCAACAGCTTATCGTTTTCTTCGCGGAAGGTAAATTTATCAACTGTTTGCCCGGGCAAGAAGGTTGTATCTCCAGAACTCAATACTTCTAGCTTGCTGAGCATTTGTTTAATAATTACCTCTAGGTGCTTATTGTTAATTTTAACCCCTTGCAAACGATACACAGCTTGTAGCTCTTTTATCAGATATTCTTGTACGGCGACAAAGCCTTTGACGTGCAAGATGCTGCTAGGAGATACATTGCCATCTGAGATAGGGTATCCTGCTTTGATATAATCATTGGATTGCACCAAGATGTGTTTAGATAAGGGCACCATATATTTCCTTTGAAGGCCGTCTTTAGATTCCACAAAGATTTCGCGGTTGCCTCTTTTTACAGCGCCATAACTTACAAAGCCATCAATTTCACTGATAATACATGCATTGGAAGGCTCTCTAGCTTCAAAGAGCGATGTCACCCTAGGTAGGCCTCCTGTAATGTCTTTAGAGAGGTTAACGATGCGCGGGATTTTTACGAGGGGAGAACCTTTTTTAATAGTGGCGCCATCTTGCACAACCAAGCGTGCTTTTAAAGGGATATTGTAACTGATGGCTTCTCCTGCAGCGTTGGTGACGGTGATGCTAGGATTTTTAGTTTTATCCTTGGATTCAATGATGACTTTTTCTTTATACCCTGTTTGCTCATCATATTCTTCTTTGTAAGTGACGCCTTCTTCAATAGCTTGGAATGAAATAGTTCCATCTAATCCTGTTAGTATCACCGCATTATAGGGATCCCAATAACAGATTTCTTGTCCTCTCTCTACCAGCTGACCTTCTTCTACACGTAAAAAAGCACCATATGGAATGTGTTTGCGCATTAATACTTTTTTAGCATCCTTCTTATCTACCAATTGCATTTCACAGGATCGATTGAGGACTACCTGCAGTGTCTCTTCATTGGGCGTAGTTGTGGGGACAGTGTTCAAGTCTTCAAACTTCACAACACCTGTTTCTTTCGCTTTTATGGTAGCATCAACGGAAGTATTTGATACGGCGCCTCCTACGTGGAATGTTTTAAGGGTTAACTGTGTGCCAGGCTCACCTATGGACTGCGCTGCTATCACGCCTATAGCTTCTCCCATTTGTACCATTTTATTGGTGGATAAGTTTCTGCCATAGCATTTGGCGCATACGCCTCGTTTGGTTTCGCAAGTCAATACGGATCTAACGGTGACAGTTTGTATGCCTCTAGCTTCTACAAGCGCTGCTAGTTTTTCGTCGAATTCTCGTCCTGCAGGTACAAGTAATTCATGGGTATTAGGGTCATACACATCATATAGATTTACACGACCTAATATTTGATCTGAAATAGATTCTGCTACTTCTTCTGAGTTAACAGAAGTAGAAAGGGTGAGGCCTCGGAAGGTATTACAGTCTTCTTCGGTAATAATCAGATCTTGCGCCACGTCTACTAATCTTCTAGTCAAATATCCGGCATCGGCAGTTTTTAAGGCTGTATCCGTTAATCCTTTTCGTGCTCCGTGAGCGGATATGAAGTATTCCAGGGCATCTAAGCCTTCAAGGAAATTGGAACAAATAGGGTTTTCGATAACGTCATAACTAGAGCCTTGTAAATTTTTCTGCGGCTTTGTCATTAATCCGCGCATACCCCCTAACTGTCGCACTTGTTCTCTGGATCCGCGGGCACCGGAGTGCATCATCATAAAAACGGCGTTAAAGCCTTGCTTATCTTCCTCCAACTCTTGCATCAAGTACATCGTTACTTTGGTGTTTACCTGCGTCCAAATATCAATAATTTGATTGTAGCGCTCGTTTTCAGTGATTAACCCCATTAAGTAATTTTCTTGTACGGTATCTACTTCTTGCTGGGCTTTCTCTATCAATTGGTGTTTGATGGCAGGGACTTTAATGTTATTTAAGGCGAAACTCACGCCGGATTTATAGGCATATCGGAAGCCTAACGTTTTTACATCATCTAGAAATTTGGCAACCCTATCCGTACCGACTAAGGTATATAAATTTGTGACAATTGTCTGTAGCTTTTTGCTGGTCAATAAATCATTGATGTATCCGTATTCTTCAGGTAAGTACTGATTAAATAATACCCTTCCTGCTGTCGTTTCCATGAGTTGATACTTTTCATTTGCTTGCGGGTTGGTTTCCTTCAATCGTACTTTGATTGCAGCATGGACATCCACTTTCCCTGTTTTGAGCCCTAAAATGACTTCTTGTGGGGAATAGAAGATCATGCCTTCGCCTAATACAGGTTGCTCTGGGGTGCTTTTTTTATCTTTTGTAAGATAATAGAGTCCCAAAATCATGTCCTTTGTTGGTACCGCTAGAGGAATACCATTGGCGGAGTTCAAGATATTGTGGGAGGATAGCATTAATAGAGAGGCTTCTGCAATGGCTTCATGGCTCAAAGGCACGTGTACCGCCATTTGATCTCCATCAAAATCGGCATTAAAGGCAGGACAAACCATCGGGTGTAGCTGTATCGCTTTGCCTTCGATAAGTTTCGGTTGAAAGGCTTGGATGCTGAGTTTGTGTAAGGAGGGAGCTCGGTTGAGGAGTACGGGATGGCCATGCATAACATGTTCCAGTACATCAAGCACCACTGCTGTCTTTTTATCGACGAGTTTTTTAGCGGCTTTCACGGTTTTTACCACTCCTCTTTCAATCAGTCTTCTAATAATGAAGGGCTTGAATAACTCTACGGCCATATCTTTAGGTAAGCCACACTCGTGTAGTTTTAAATCAGGCCCTACTACGATGACAGATCTTCCTGAGTAATCTACCCGTTTACCAAGCAAATTTTGACGGAAGCGGCCTTGCTTACCTTTTAAGATATCACTGAAAGATTTGAGAGGTCTAAGCCCTTCGGAAGCTACGGTGTTTACTTTTCTGGAGTTATCAAACAAAGAATCAACGGCTTCCTGTAGCATGCGTTTCTCATTGCGTAATATCACCTCTGGGGCTTTAATATCCATCAGACGCTTGAGCCTGTTGTTACGAATGATTACTCTGCGGTATAAATCATTAAGGTCGGCAGTAGCGAATTTACCGCCATCTAAGGGTACAAGGGGGCGTAACTCAGGGGGGATAACGGGGATAATGCGCATAATCATCCACTCCGGGCGGTTGACAATGCGTTTCTTGGAATCTCTAAAGGCTTCTATGACTTTCAGGCGTTTTAAGGCTTCTAGTCTACGTTGCTGAGAAGTATCAATGTTCGCTTGCTCACGTAATTGCAGGGAGAGGTTATCTAAATCTAGCCGGCATAGGATAAATTCTAGCGCTTCTGCACCCATTTTTGCAATAAACTTTTGCGGATCATTGTCATCAAGTAGTTGATTTTCACGGGGTAAGGAATCCAGAATATCTAAGTATTCTTCTTCGGTTATAAAATCCAAGTAGTTAATACCATCTTCTGCCTTTACGCCTGCTTGTACAACGAGGTACCGCTCATAGTAGATGATTTGATCTAGCTTTTTATTAGGGATCCCTAATAGGTTACCGATTTTGCTGGGAAGAGATCTAAAGTACCATGTATGCGCTATGGGCACTATCAGTTCTATATGCCCTGTTCGCTCTCTTCTAACTTTTTTCTCGGTTACTTCTACCCCACAACGATCACAAACAATACCTCTATAGCGAATTCTTGTATACTTACCGCAATGACACTCCCAATCTTTGGTAGGCCCAAAGATGCGCTCACAAAACAAACCTTTCATTTCTGGCTTGTAGGTGCGATAGTTGACCGTTTCTGGCTGCGTTACTTCTCCTCTCGATCTTTCTAAGATGGATTCTGGAGAAGCTAGACTAATAATGATTTCTGAAAAATCTGATTTTATTCTTGTGTCTTTTTTTACGCTCATATGTTTGTATGGATTTTATATAATGGTGCTTGTGTTCTTCGCCAAGTTGCCTTACTAAGTCCCCTATCCTCTCATACCGTTGTAATAATCATTTCTTGGGTATGCGCTTGCTGCTATATCAGTCAGTTAACAATAGTTGCGAATACATGCGTTGTGTTGCGGCAACCGTATCAAGGGTGCATCTAAGTTTGTAATAGCAGAAGGTGTGTATATGTAACGTTTGTGTGAAGTGTTGTTGCTGCGTAACATAATAGTGATTAAATACTATATGCAAAGCGTTCCTTGAAAAATGTGCTTGCGGAGTCTTAGAAACTTACCAGTATGCAAACTGCGTGTAAAATACCATTAGCCCTTTGTCTGTATGATTTTATTTGAGGGTAATCTCTAAGCCTAAACCTCTTAGTTCATGAATGAGCACGTTAAAAGATTCAGGTATACCTGGTCTAGGGAAACTAGCACCTTTGACAATAGCTTCATAGGCTTTCGCACGTCCCCACACGTCATCTGATTTGACGGTTAGCATCTCTTGCAGGATATTAGAAGCGCCAAAGGCTTCTAATGCCCATACTTCCATTTCTCCAAAACGTTGGCCACCAAACTGAGATCTACCTCCTAATGGCTGTTGCGTAATCATTGAATAAGGGCCTATAGAACGTGCGTGGATTTTATCGGCAACGAGGTGATCTAGTTTTATCATGTACAGCACGCCTACGGTAATTAGTTGATCAAATTTTGTTCCTGTTCGTCCATCATATAATTCAGCTTGTCCAAAGGCAGGTAACCCTGCACCTGTTAACCGGTTATTGATATCTTCCAAAGAGACGCTATCAAATACAGGGGTGGCATATTTTTCGCCAAGGCTATGTCCTGCCCACCCTAACAGTGCTTCGTAGATCTGCCCCAAATTCATACGAGAAGGAAGACCAAGGGGGCTTAGTACAATATCTACGGGGGTACCATCGGATAGGAAAGGCATGTCTTCTTCGCGGACTACTTTGGCAACGATACCTTTATTACCATGTCGGCCGGCCATTTTATCGCCGGATTGCAGTTTCCGCTTATTCGCTAGGTATACTTTCGCTAGTTTGAGGGTGTTAGGGGGTAACTCATCGCCTATCTCTAAGGTGAATTTTTCTTTCCTAAAGTTGCCAATAAGGCTATTACGTGCGACGTTATAGTTATTAACTAAAGTATTAAGCAGCTCATTTTTATGTTCATTGGCTACCCACTTATCGAGGTTTACTTCGGAGATGAGGTTGGTTTCTTCGGGAATATTGTAGTAGCTCTCATCACGATATAAGTTTTTGACAGGGAATAAGTACCGCTCAATCAGTTGCTCGGTAAATACTTGACCAGGGGCAATGAGTTCATCCCCAAATTGGTGGTAAACACCTTGTGATTTTTCCCCCTTCAATAGTTTTGCCAGCTTTCCTATCATTACCCCGCGTAACGCTACTAATTGTTTAGCGTGCTGTTCTTTCAGCGCTTCTAGTTCGCGCTTCATTTTTATGCGGTAGTTCTTGTCTATCTTGGGTTTGGAGAATAAACGTGTTTTCAGTACCACTCCTTGCATGTAAGCAGGTACGCGCAGGGATACATCTTTCACATCCCCGGCTCTATCACCAAAAATAGCGCGCAGTAATTTATCTTCTGGCGTGGGATCTACTTCCCCCTTAGGGGTGATTTTACCGATGAGCACATCTCCATCTCGCACAACGGTTCCTTCTGCTACTACCCCATTGCTATCTAGATTGCTTAACACTTCTTCACTCAGATTAGGAATTTCGTTCGTTAGTTCCTCAGGCCCTAGCTTGGTTTCTCGTGTTTCTAGTTTAAATTCTTCTATGTGGATAGAGGTAAAGAGATCTTCCCGCACAACACGTTCCGAGATCACAATGGCATCTTCGTAGTTATTACCTAACCAGGACATGTAGGCTACTTTGAGGTTTCTACCTAAAGCCAATTCACCATTTTGCGTGGCATAGCCTTCACACAAAATCTGATTAGGTTGCACGCGATCGCCTTTTTTTACAATCGGTTTATAGTTCATGCAAGTACCTTGGTTGGTACCTTTCATCTTGATTAAGGGATATACTTTTGAAGCAGTTCCAAAGGACACGAGTTGATCATCGTCGGTAAGATCGTATTTTACAACGATTTTATTGGCATCTACATATTCCACTTCACCACTCTTTTCGGCTTGTATCAAACCTCTAAAGTCTTGTGCAATGCGGGTTTCTATGCCTGTACCCACAATAGGGGATTCTGGTTGCAGCAAGGGCACGGCTTGCCTTTGCATATTAGATCCCATGAGGGCACGGCTGGCATCATTGTGCTCTAGGAAAGGGATTGAGGAAGCGGATACGGAGAAAATTTGATTGGGAGCTACATCTATGTAGGATATATCATTGGGGCTAACTACCGGAAAATCACCTGCATAGCGGGTTTTTACAGTCTTAGATAAGAAGCAGCCTTTGTCATCCAGCTTAGAGTTGGCTTGGGCTATTTTGATTTTATCTTCGTCTTCGGCAGAGAGGTATTGAATGTTCTCTACTCTTTGATCCACTTTACCCTTATGCACTTTTTTGTAGGGAGTTACAATAAATCCCATATCGTTCATTTTGGCATGTACCGCTAATGAGGCGATCAAACCAATGTTAGGACCTTCGGGCGTTTCAACGGTGCAAAGACGACCATAGTGTGTGTAATGAATATCACGTATTTCAAACCCTGCTCGCTCTCTGGAAAGTCCTCCTGGCCCTAAAGCTGAAATCCTACGCTTATGCGTAATCTCTGCTAAAGGATTCAATTGATCCATATACTGGGAGAGTGGATTGGTTCCGAAGTAGGTATTGATGACGGAAGTTAAAATCCGTGCATTGATAAGGTCACTAGGTTTAAAGTCTTCGTTATCCCGGATATTCATACGTTCCCGGATGGTACGCACCATTCTGGATAAGCCAAGCTCAAACTGCGCATACAACTGTTCTCCTACGCTACGTAGTCGCCGGTTACTCAAGTGATCTATATCATCTACCGTTGCCTTGGAGTTAATTAACCCGAGTAGGTATTTAACGATTTCTACAATGTCTTCATTGGTTAATACACTCACGTCCATAGGCACATTCAGGCCTAATTTGTGATTGATTCTATACCTACCTACTTCTCCGAGGCTATAGCGTTTGTTACTAAAAAAGAGGCCTTGCAAAGCTTCCCGAGCGGTGGCTTCATCAGGTGGTTCTGTATTGCGCAATTGCCTATAGATGTGTTCTACAGCTTCTTTTTCCGAGTTGGCACTATCACGCTGCAACGTGTTATAGATAATTTCATAATCCAAACTATTAATATCTTCTCTGCACAATACTACAGACTTCACCCCTGCTTCTAGTATTTGTTCTATCGCCGCATCATCTAAGATGGTATTACGCTCTAATACTACTTCATTGCGATCCAGCGTGATTACTTCGCCGGTATCTTCATCCACAAATTCTTCTTGCCAGGATTTGAGAATACGAGCGGCTAGTTCTCTACCAAGGTGTGCCTTCAGTTCTTTTTTGTTCGCAGGAACTTCTTCTACTAGATGGAATATATCTAGGATGGCTTTATCGGTGCTATATCCAATAGCTCTAAGAAGGGTGGTGATAGGAAGTTTTTTCTTGCGGTCTATATAGGCATACATCACGTTATGCACATCTGTAACAAACTCTATCCAAGCGCCTTTAAAGGGAATAATACGGGCAGAGTAGAGCTTTACACCACTCACATGTTTACTTTGTGCAAATAATACACCGGGGGATTTATGTAATTGGGAAACGATAACGCGTTCTGCTCCGTTGATAACAAAGGAGCCCATTGTCGTCATGTATGGGATATTGCCTAAAAAGACTTCTTGCTCAATGGTTTCAATTGCATCATCTTCACCCACATTACGCAATAGCCGCAATTTGGCTTTTAAGGGAACGGAGAAAGTAACCCCTTTTTCTACACATTCTTCGGGATCACAATACTTAGGAGCATCTAACGAGTAGTCGATAAACTGCAGGATGTACTTACCTCTAACATCTTCTATGGGAAAAGCTTCACGAAACACCTTATGCAGGCCTTCATTAATTCTTTTCTCTGGGGAGGTACCGAGCTGAAAAAAACTATTGAATGACTTTACCTGTATTTCAATTAAATCAGGATAATCTATGGAAGCTGGTGCAGAAGCCAGTTGGACTCTACTACACGCTATTTTATTTTTTTTTGACAAGTTGTTATTTTTTTCTGACAAGGCTATAAGAAGTTATATTTTTATGATCACCTACACGGAAGCAGGCATAGAAATTATCATGTTAACATCAGTACCACACAGTTACGGGTCAAAACGGTATCAAAATTTATTACATTGCAACAAAACAATTATCAGTATCCTGCATCTTAGAAACTGTTTATGAGGAACTACTCAGGTAGCAGAAACACGGTTTAGAAGCTTATTGCTCTGATATAACCCATTCGTTGTGCAATTGGGTTCCGTATGCGCCTGCGGCTCCTCGCAATGACGTTAAAGACGCCGTCATTGCGAGCGGAGCGAAGCAATCCAGACGTAGCACTCGCCATGGATTATCTTCGATGAGTCCTGCGGGGTTGTTTCGACTCTGTTGACTTTCCAGGCCTTTGCCAGTACCTGGGTAGTTACGTTTATGATCTCAATAGGGTTATATTAAAAGTTAATCATCACGTCAGCTATAACAGGCACAAGTATTTGCTATAGAACGCTATAGATATAGCAAAAATTTTTAATTCAAGCACTCGAAATACGTATTATGATACGCAAAAGTGCATGTCTGCCAGTATGTATACAATAGGTTTATACGCATGCTATCTATCAAGCATCTAGTCTCTGACACTTACCATCTATACCTATGCAGTACCTATTAACATCTGCTGATAGGTACCTTGAACCTACAAGCTGTATAATACTGTACAATTACAGACCCTATTTAAGTTCTACTTCTGCGCCTGCTTCTTCCAGTTTCGCTTTCATGGCGTCTGCGTCTGCTTTGGGTAAGCCTTCTTTTAGTGTTTTGGGAGCCGCATCTACTAGATCTTTGGCTTCTTTAAGTCCAAGCCCTGTTAGGTCTTTCACTAGTTTGACGACGCTTAGCTTGGAAGAACCTGCTGATTTTAAAAAGACATCAAAGCTTGTTTTTTCAGCAGCAGCAGCACTTTCTCCTGCTGCATTATCACCACCGCCACCAGCAACCATAACAGGTGCTGCGGCTGCAGGTTCAATACCATATTTGTCTTTCATTATAATAGACAACTCATTTACATCTTTAACTGATAGTTCTACGAGTTGTGCTGCAATTTCTTCTAGATTTGGCATATTAAGTTTTTTGTTAGTTGTTCAATAATTAAAATATAGTTTACGCTTCTTGTCTATCTCCTAAGGTTTTTAAAACCGCCATCAGTTGATTATGACTGCCTTGTAAGCTAGATAACACATTGTGTATAGGGCTTTGTAGCATACCGATAAGCTCTCCAAGTAATTCTTGTTTGGACTTTAGCTTCTTCAACACCTCCAGCTTATCATCTCCCAAAAATAGTTCTCCATCTACATAGGCACCCTTTAAGACAGGTTTTTCATCCCCAGTTTGCTTCCTAAAGTCTAAAATGATTTTAGCGGGCTTTTGGGCGTTGTCTTTGATGAAGACAATACCGGTAACATTTTTGAGCACGTCGTTTTTCAGGGGGGCAAATACAGTATCCATAGAAGATAGCTCGGCTAATGCTTTTAGCACGAGTGTATTCTTTACTACTTTGTAAATGGCTTGTGCTTCATTGCAGGACCTTCTGAATTGCTCAATAGCAGCAACAGTAAGATGGGAAGCATCTATCACATAGAAACAATCATGGTTTTTAAATTGCTCTACTAGGTAATGGATGTTGGCTGATTTGGCTTGACGATTCATGGGGTGTGTATAAGTAGAAGTTAAATTTTGTAGTCTATGTTCACGCCTTTACTCATGGTACTGGATAGACTAATGCTTTTAAAATAGGTGCCTTTTGCCGCAGCGGGCTTGGCTTTGAGCAGAGCGCTTAACAATTCTTTGGCATTATCTAACAAGGCTTCTTCACTGAAGGAAATTTTGCCGATACTATTATGGATGACGCCATACTTATCAGCCTTGTATTCAATTTTACCGGACTTGATATCGGCTACGGCTTTGGCTATTTCTCTTGTCACTGTCCCTACTTTAGGATTAGGCATCAATCCCCTAGGGCCTAATACTTTGCCTAGTTTTCCTACTTTTACCATCACTTCCGGCATGGTAATGATAACGTCTATATCTGTCCAACCGCTTTCTATTTTTTTGATATAATCATCTAACCCCACATAGTCGGCGCCGGCTTCTTTGGCTTCGCTTTCTTTATCGGGGGTACAAAGCACTAGTATTTTTGTTGATTTTCCGGTTCCATGAGGCAATACTACTGTGCCGCGAACTACTTGATCAGCTTTTTTAGGATCTATCCCTAAATGAACAGCAAGATCACAAGAAGCATCAAATTTTGTAAAGGTAATTTTTTTTACAATGTCTATACCTTCTTTGAGGCCATAGCTCTTTGCAAGATCATACTTGCTTGTTAACGATTTTTGATTCTTAGTTACTTGAGCCATATTGGCATTTGTGCTAGGTTAGTGATCTATTCTTTTATTCTGACTCCCATACTACGGGCGGTACCTGCTACCATTTTTATAGCAGCTTCTAATTTTAGGGCATTTAAATCCGCCATCTTGGCGGCGGCTATCTCTTTTACATCTTCTGCGGTCAATTCCCCTACTTTTGTTTTGTTGGATTCTGCAGAGCCTTTAGAGAGCTTTAGCTTATCTAAGATAGCAACAGATGTGGGCATACTCTTCACAACAAAGTCGTAGCTCTTGTCTTCGTAGATAGTTATAATCACACGCAATAGTTGCCCCGCCCTGTCTTGCGTGCGCGCATTAAACTCTTTACAAAACTCCATCATATGCTGACTCAAGCCTTTACTTCCTAGTGCAGGCGCAATAGGAGGACCTGGCTTAGCGTCACCGCCTTTAATTCTTAATTTAAGATAACGTGAAATGGGTTTACTCATGTTGTGTTAATAGCATTATTGAAAGCTTGCAGGATGAATGTGTTCGTATTATGCAACCTTGAGTTGAAGTATGTAAGCAGTTGAACTACAAACTACGATATTTTCTCTGTTTGCCAGTAAGCAAGCTCTAAAGGCGTGTTTCTCTCAAATATTTTTACAATCACACTAAGTTTCTTCCGCTCTTCAAAAACTTCTTGAATGGTTCCGGAAAAACCAGAAAAAGGACCATCTACAATTCTTATAGTTTCACCAACCATGAATGAGCTACTATGCTCATCTCCTCCCTCACTGATTTCAATGGTCTTGCCTAAGATTTTATCTACTTCTTTGTCTCTCATCGGAAGAGGATTGACATTTACCCCACACCCCCTAGCGCCTAATAATCCTGCGGCATACGGAACGTCTTTAATAAGGTTAGCAACAGAACCATCTGATAAGTCAGCATGCACGATAACATAGCCAGGGAAAAAGTTCCGCTCTCTTGTTGTTCGCTTACCTCCTTTAACTTCATACACTTGTTCTACAGGCATCACAACTTGATCCAGATACCTACTCAAGTTTCTTCGTTCAACTTCTATATCAATACTGGCCTTAACTGCTTTTTCTTGACCGCTGACAACTTTGAGAACATACCACTTTAGCTCATTTTCCATATTTATTGTCTAAAAAATACTATACACCCACCCAAACACTTTCCGGAACGAAAAGTCTATAACACCTATTATCAGAGAAAAGATAATCAATGCAACAAGCACTAAAACAGAGTTATCCTGCAACGACTTATAAGGCGGCCAAGTGACCTTGTGACGTATTTCTAAAATACAGTCTATAATAAATGATTGGATTTTATTTGCCATAGTATTACTGATGCACGGGTGGAGAGACTCGAACTCCCAGCCAATGGTTTTGGAGACCACTACTCTACCAATTGAGCTACACCCGTATAATGGTTACATTATGAGTGATGACAAAAAGAGAGTAAGTAAATGCTACATACCAACTAACTGCTACCGAGAAACATAATGCTGATTTACGCCAAGATCTCTACAATTTGACCAGCTCCAACCGTTTTACCTCCTTCTCGTATAGCGAATCTTAATCCTTTTTCCATAGCGATGTCATTTATGAGCTCAACTTCCAAGGAAATATTATCACCAGGCATTACCATCTCCACATTAGCAGGAAGTTTTACTTCACCTGTTACGTCTGTTGTTCTAAAGTAAAATTGAGGTCTGTATTTATTGAAGAAAGGCGTATGTCTACCACCCTCCTCTTTGGAAAGAATATATACTTCTGCCTTGAATTTAGAATGCGGCGTTACAGAACCCGGTTTTGCAATAACCATACCTCTACATATCCCCTTTCTCTCTATACCGCGCAACAAAATACCTGCATTATCACCAGCCTCGCCTTGTGTAAGCTGTTTTTTAAACATCTCCACACCTGTTACAGTAGAAGTTATGTTTTTCGCCCCCATTCCTATAATATCAACTGATTCACCTACTTTAATAACGCCCCTTTCTATTCTACCCGTAGCAACGGTGCCACGACCAGTAATCGTCATCACATCTTCTATAGGCATTAAAAAGTCTTTATCTACAGAACGCACAGGCAGCGGAATATAATTATCCACAGCTTCCATCAACTCTTTGATCTTCGCCTCCCACTTAGGATCCCCATTTAAAGCTCCAAGCGCTGACCCGCGGATAATAGGCGTATTTTCTCCATCAAACTTATAAGACGTTAAAAGCTCTCTAATTTCAAGCTCTACCAAATCAACTAACTCTTCATCATCTACTTTATCTACTTTACTTAAGAACACTACCAACTTAGGCACGCCTACTTGAGAAGCTAATAAAACGTGCTCACGTGTTTGAGGCTTATAACCATCTTCAGCAGAAACAACAAGTATCGCACCATCCATTTGCGCGGCACCGGTAATCATGTTCTTTACATAATCTTGGTGACCAGGACAGTCCACGTGCGCGTAATGTCTATTTAGGGTTTGATATTCTACGTGTGCAGTATTGATAGTAATCCCTCTTTCCTTTTCTTCGGGGGCTGCATCAATGGATGAGAAGTCGCGTACTTTCGCAAATCCGTCTTTTGCTAGTACACTGGTAATAGCAGCGGTTAAAGTTGTTTTACCATGGTCTACGTGGCCTATGGTACCTATATTAACGTGTGGTTTTGAACGATCGTAAATTTCTTTTGCTGTGTTTGACATATTTCAAGGTGATTTTAAAGTGATTTAAAAATTATTTAGGGACAAATATATAAAACTAATTTTAGATTTTCATCTATCAACGCTTCCTTTTTTCTAGATCCTAGAGCGGACGCTACCCTGTTAACCTACTTGGTAATTGAATGAGCCAATGACGGGACTTGAACCCGTGACCCCTTCCTTACCAAGGAAGTACTCTACCACTGAGCTACATCGGCTTATCTCTGGCATCGTACAGAGCGGGAGACGGGTCTCGAACCCGCAACCTACAGCTTGGAAGGCTGTCGCTCTACCAATTGAGCTACTCCCGCAATTTCAAGCAATGCTTATTGCGCTTATCATGCCATGTATACCTACAGGCGCTTATTGTTTTACCATTGCTTACACGCAGGACCTGTATAAACAAACATGTGGGGAGAGTAGGATTCGAACCTACGAAGGCGTAAGCCAACGGATTTACAGTCCGCCCCATTTGACCACTCTGGTATCCCCCCCGTGGTAATGATATAATCTTTTTACTTAGTAGCACTGGCAAAGCCACGTGCACCCACAAACGCTACAGGCATGTAAAAAGCACATCAAAGTTATGTATTGTTTTTATTTCTTAAAAATATATTCAAGAATTCTTTAGCTCCATGCATTCCATACGCGTAATTAAGAAAGACGGAGTAACCAACTGTAGCACCTTCCCATATTATCCCCGCAAAACAACCTTGATTAACTCCTCTACCTGCATACCTTCTTCTCCTTGGTGATTTTTCAAAGCTTGTGTAAGCGCTTTCTCCGCATGAGACTTGGGAATGCCCAACGTCACTAAAGCCGCTAGCGCCTCTTCATAAACCGCAGTTTGAGAAGTGTTGCTAGACAATACCCCTTCTACATTCGCCGCCTTACCTGCTAGCTCCAGAATAATGCGTTGCGCACCTTTTTGTCCCAAGCCTTTAATACTTTTCAACCTATCCACCTGGTGACCTACTATAATCTGTTGTAACTGATTCGGTTGAAAGTAAGACAGTATCGTTATAGCCGTGCGCGGACCAATACTATTGACACCCAATAATTGCAGAAACCAGTTCTTTTCAACCATATCCACAAAACCATACAAGGCATAAGCATCCTTGGTAACATGTAAATAGGTAAAAAGCTTACAAGAAATTACATCCTTGAGCGCTTCATAGGTAGGCAACGTAATTTGGACTTGACACCCCACACCTCCTACTTCTACAATGACTTGCGTCGGCGTTTTTTCGGTAATATTGCCTTGAATGTGATTTATCATAACCTTGAATATCCTTGCACTAGCTATCTATATATGCCCCGTTACAAAGACCATACGTAGCAGCACTACTTGTTGATCTTAAAGTGAATAACATCCCCATCTTGGACTATGTACTCCTTCCCCTCTATGCGTACCTTGCCCGCGTCTCTACAAGCCGCTTCCGTTTTGAATTGCTGATAATCCTGTAGTTTAATGACCTCTGCTTTAATAAACCCTTTCTCAAAATCACTGTGAATTAAGCTCGCTGCTTGTGGTGCACGCATCCCTTGTTGGATCGTCCAGGCACGTACTTCTTTTACCCCTGCCGTAAAATACGTTGCCAACCCCAGATGCTGATAAGACGTTTGAATGAACTGTTCTAACCCCGAAGAAGTTAACCCATAATCCTCCAGCAACATACTCCGCTCCGCCCGA
The DNA here is from genome assembly GCA_023257955.1 of Amoebophilaceae bacterium. Lineage (GTDB taxonomy): Bacteria > Bacteroidota > Bacteroidia > Cytophagales > Amoebophilaceae > Amoebophilus. The sequence continues at coordinate 16,907 of JALRAY010000004.1, forward strand.
GGCAGATCCGCTAACTCCGCCTCTAGATTCGCACAAATCAATAGCGGGCTTGTATGCTCCGCGGCTAACGCCTGCTTTAACCTTTCCACATATTCATTCGTCTGCTTCTTTAACGTTGCTTCATCTACATTCGCTACATACACCACCGGCTTCATAGTCAGCAATTGCCAGCTCTTTACCTCGTCCTTTTGCGTATCCGAAAGCGTCATATCACGCACATTACCCCCCTTTTGCAAATGAGCTTGCACCTGCGATAAGAGCGTTAATTCTTCTTGCCCTCCTTTATTACCAGACTTAGCGAGTTTTCCTACCTTCTCCATCTTCTTCGCTACCGATTCCATATCCTTGCTTTGCAACTCATGATCTATGATCTCCTTGTCAAACACAGGATCCACCTGACCGGCTACATGCGTAATATGCTCATTGGCAAAGCAACGAATGACATGCACAATAGCATCCACTTCCCGAATATGTCCTAAAAATTTATTACCCAACCCTTCCCCTTCACTAGCTCCTTTTACCAAGCCAGCTATATCCACAAACTTTAACAATGCCGGCACAATTTTTTGAGGCGTCACCAATTCCGCTAAGATATCCAGTCGTTCATCCGGGACCGTAACCATTCCCCTATTAGGCTCTATGGTACAAAAAGGAAAGTTAGAAGCCACTGCCTTACCATTAGCCAGCGCATTAAAAAGCGTAGACTTACCCACATTAGGCAACCCTACGATACCATATTGAAGTTCCATGGAAGTTGAGAAAAATTAGTGTGATAATATAAATAATAGAGTTCTTCTGTATCCCTTTAAGATACTATAGCTTTAGAATATTGGTATACGTTGGTTTTGAGATGGGCTACTAAAACTTCTTGTTAGCTTGCATTAAGTTGACAAAACGACCCTTATAGTGCTTGTCAAGCAAGACTGACAAGCCTTTTTCTTGGTATAAGGCTAAGTAACGTCGAGCTGTAGAATCATCTAAATAAATTTTTTGGGAAATGGTTTCAAAACTAAACCCTTCGCCTAAAGCTAAGATTACGCGAATACGGTCAATGTCTTTGCCTGAACTTTGCTTCAAAGCTTGAACTAAGAGTTACACGTTCTTCTTCATGAGAGACTAAATTTTGACATAAATGAGTTTTTAATAACGCGAATCGAAGTTATTACCTTGAGGGGGATTCTACAAAGACATTTTCGTTTTTTATCACGATTAGTATACTTGTCATGCATTTGACTCAACAATAGCTTTAACGCTCACTATAAGTACCAAGGCTTGTCTTGGTATATTTTCTTTCCTTATTGCTTATAAGCATCAGCATTATGCTTAGAATTACGAAGTATCAGCTCCCGGATGCAGAATATGCGCTTTTATAGGTACGCAACACAAAGTACCGTAAAAGAAATCGTAGCTTAACTTAAGTAGCCGCTAAAACCATTTCAGTACGATGTCAAAAAAGTGCTGTTAATGAAATACGCAACACATACAGCAATAACATCAACGGAGGGTTCCTGGCAATGACATAAAAGTGAGTGGCTCCGCGCAATGATGGTAGCTGGGATTATCCGCTGTTTAGGTAATTTTATAACAATAACACTTTTTGCAACAAATTAAATCCAACTAGCGCTCTACAGGGTTATCCTTTACGTTCTCTAGGTGTTCATACACTATATCACTACCAACTATGGTTTCAAAATCAGCCTCCTTTCTTTCAGACACGGTTAATGATGTATGTCATCACTTAGGCGGTGACCTTGCGCATTGTTTAATGCTGCTACCTTCTAGTCTAGGGGCGGATATTGTACATAATCACTTAGTAGGGAACACAGGAGGTAGGGCGCATAACGTATGGCAAGTACAGTATCTGGATGCTTGGGTGATACAGCAGAGTGGTTTGCAGGTGCCGAGTCATCTAGAGCTATTAACAATCTTATATACCTGTTGGCAGCAGCTGGAGCATGATATAACGGAGTCATTTGAGCATTTTTACGGTTGGGGAAGTATGTTGCTGCAGGATTTTGATATGGTAGATCGGTATTTGGTGAATGCAGAGGCATTGTTTCAAAACGTATATGAACAGAAGAAGTTCAAACCTACTTTCGAGCAATTGTCGCCTGCAGAGCAACAGGCGATAGCTTCTTTCTGGCATACCTTCAAGCAAAAGCTTTCTGCGCATCAACAGGATTTTTTAACCTATTGGAAATTATTATCTCAGCTTTATACTACGTTCACGGAAACACTCTTACAGCAACATAAGGGATATCCAGGGTTATGCTACAGGTGGGTATGTGCGCATCTGACGACTACACTCATTTCGGGAGTGCGGCAGGTAATAGTGATTGGCTTTAATGACTTGCCTCCAACGACAGACAAGATTTTTGCCTGGTTGCATACACAACTACCCATATATTTTTATTGGGATGTGGACGCTGCCTATATGCACGATGAGAGACAAGAAGCAGGCTATCATCTCCGAAGTCATCAAAATAAGCCCTACTTGCAAGCTAGCTTGCGGCAGCCTTTTCCTAAGCGCATCCATGATCTCCCTAAAAAGATTACGCTATATGAATGCCATAGCTCCATCAGCCAAGTGCAACGCATTTTGGAAGTGCTGCAACCTGCATGGCATGATCCTGCTGCTTTACAACGGCAACAAATCGGGATTATACTCGCTGATGAAACCTTGTTAGTGCCGCTACTAGCCGCATTGCCTGTGCCGCATGCATCTATATACTCTACCATAGGCTATCCGCTCATCCATACGATGGCGTATCAGCTGGTGACGCAACTTTGTGCTTTTCAACTTGCGCTACAACAATCCACATTAGCTGTGAATACGTTGCCTACTGCTGCGGTTATGTCCCTATTAGCGCATCCTTGGATACAACGTTGTGATAAGGAAGATGCTATGCACATGGTTGCGCGCTTGCAACAAGATTACCCGAATAGTGTGCCGCAGCATGTATTGACTTCTGCAAACAGGGTCTATCACTCCCTCTTTCACCCCATCACATCAGGCATACAGTTACTGCATTATTTACATACCGTTGTAGCCTTGCTCCTGGAGCGCCCCTCGGAGCAGGTGTCTGATAACGATAGGTTGGAACAGCAAGCCCTGTTGCTGCTGAAGGATAAGTTAGCGGAGTTACACAATCACCCTGAAGTGCTAAAGGGATTGTCTATGGAGGAAATAAAACGCCTCTTCCACACCTTTACGCAAAAGGTAGCGATTCCCTTTGGAACAGCATGGCATACAGCACCTGTATTTATGCTAGACATCTCTTCAACGATGAATCTGGATTTTCAACAGGTTTATATCCTAGGTATGAATGAAGGGTGCTGGCCTACGAAAAATAACATAGGCTCTGTCATTCCCTACAACCTGCGCAGAGGCTATGGCCTGCCTACTCAGGCGACGTCACAAGCATCGGTGGAGGCGTATTATTTCTATCGCCTCTTCCAACGTGCGGAACAGATACACATCACGTATACCAATGCTACCAGAAGGGGTAATAAAAGTGAGATGAGTCGGTATGTATGGCAATTGTTATATGAAAGCAAGTTGCCGATAGCGCAAGAGAAGCGTGCTGCAACGATCGTGAGCGCAAAGACACCTCCTATTATCGTCCACAAGGATGCATCCATTATGGCAACATTAGATAGTTACCTAGCCACACCGACAGCGCCTGCCGCACGCGTCTTCACGCCTGCAGCACTCAACACATATATCGACTGCAGGTTGAGGTTTTACTTCAAATACATCTTGCAACTCAAGGCTTCTTTACCAGATCAGGCCACAGAAGCGATACAATTCGGAACCATAGTGCACAAGGTATTAGAGGAGTTATATCGCACATTACTCGGGAACCAGGCGCAAGTAACTGTCCAGCAAGCTGATATCATAGCTTTACAATCGCAGGTGAAGCAAGTGCTTACGCGGACGTTAGATATGGTTATCTACAGCGGCTGCTCCCAAGAAGGATGGGTGATAGAGCAAGCGATCATAGCAAAGGTGGTTCATAAGATACTGGAACTAGATGCTGCTTACGTTCCTTTTGAATTATGGGGGATAGAGGTAGGACATAAAGGGTCCTTGGTTACGCCTTTTATGCTCAAGGATGGGAAAAAGATGTTGCTAGGTGGTATTATAGATCGGGTAGATTATCGGCAAGGAATCATCCGGGCTATAGATTATAAAACGGGGAATGATAGTACGGTTGCTACATGTATGGATAGCTTGTTTGCGCAAAGCACCACTAGAAACAAAGCCTTTTTGCAAGTAATGTTCTACGCATGGCTGCTGCAACGGCAACCGAAGTATCAAGCGCAAGCTGTGATGCCCTTATTGATCACTATCCGGGATATTTTTCAATCGGACTTCGACCCGCGACTGAAGTTCACCAAGCATACCCAAGGCCTAAAGAAAGATCACAAGGATGATGGGCTGTATGTGAATGATATTGCGCCGTATGTGCCAGCATGGGAAGGTTGCTTAGATGAGGTGTTGACAACGTTATTCAACCCAGCAGTTCCTTTTGTACAAACTGATCAACTATCAACCTGTAGTACATGTACTTATAAAAAGATCTGCCAACGCATGTAATGTAGTCTCAACGCAACAATAGAGGCCTTTTGACTTTGTAGCCTTGCTACCCACATACTGTACCACCCTCTCATCCCCCTTTTATCTCCTATTTACCATTCCAGTCGCTACTGGAGAGGTGTTGAGGTTGTTGAAGGGGAGGTAAAAGGTGGTGATGTGTAGTGGCGGTGAGTTAATATTAACCGCTTTCTATCAAGTCTTTAAAATCATCGGAACCGATGGCGCTTTTTGATAGGTATTATTGGTTGAAGACAATCCCATGCTGTGTTCCCCAATTATTGCTAGAAGCCGTAGGCGACGAAGCAACCTATGGCGCGTGCTGCGTTTGGATTACGTCGGCATGACGTATGGATTGCTATGTACGTTTGCTAACCCAAAAAAAGATAAACAAGCAAGTCTATAAGCCGAGTTCTGTACCTCTCCGCTAGCAATAGCGCAGAGGTGCTTATCATTTATCTGGAAATACAATCACTTGTATTTTCTAGCGGCCTACCCATGTTGCCTTTCCAAGAAATACCAGCGAGCAACCGGTATCCTGCATGCAGGAAGCAACATCTACTTGGCCTTGCAACCCCTAAGGTTTACCTTCCCTTGTGTGTCACCACCCAAGGGGTGAGCTCTTACCTCACCGTTTCACCCTTACCTTACCTATATATGGCAGGCGGTTTGTTTTCTGTGGCACTGGCTGTTCGTTAGTATTCGTACTAGGAACCTTCCTGTTAGGAAGCAGAGTGCTCTATGTTGTTCGGACTTTCCTCTCTGCAATAATTTGCAGAGCGATAAGCCAACTTGCTTGTTGTATCAATCATGTAAAGGGCGCAAACAACGGCTCCAGCGTATTTTTTGGAACCCTGTGCGGGTAGCATCTGTGGAGAAGAGGATCATTATGGCTTTACCAATAATGTGATCCGCAGGCACAAAACCTGTAAAGCGTGCATCTATAGAATTGTGCCTATTATCCCCCATCATAAAGTAATAATCTTGTTGGAAGGTGTACGTAGTCACCGCTTTGCCATCCAACCACAATTTCCCATCTTCTACATATGCCTTTCCATTCGTTTCTTGTAGCATGATGAGGTGTTGATACACATTCAACGTATCCTCATTGATCGCTATTTCCATCCCTTTCTTAGGGATCGTTATGGGCCCAAAGTTATCCTCATTCCAGCCTAAGGCTTCGCTATGCGGATAGATATCAGGATTCCAAGCACTTGCAGGAGACACCAGCATTTGTACCCTTTCTACATATGGCAAGGCTTCTAAACGTTCTGCTATGGCGGGCGTGGCATGGATGATATATCCGCCATGCATGGGCATCCACTCGCGAATGTGATGGACTTGAAAGAAATCATCCGTTAAGTCTATAGCGGTTTGTAGATAGTACCGATACTGCAGACCGGGATAGGGTGTTTCTTTTTCACCATTGATATATACACAACCTCGCTCTATGTGGATGGTATCTCCAGGGAGGCCGATGCATCGTTTGATATAATATGTCCTGACGTCGATGGGCTTATCCAGTTCCGTGGTACAATTGAAGACGACCTTATCGCCCCGCTTTACATGCGAAAAACCTGGTAAGCGGAACATAGGCATTTGAATCCATGGTAGATATGCGGGAATATTAGTCCCGCGGATAGTCTGATGCATGAGCGGCATTTGCAAAAGCGTTTTAGGCGTACGTGCGCCATAGTGCAGCTTGCTTACCAACATAAAGTCATCCACCAGAATGGTGCGCTCCATAGAAGACGTAGGCACTTGTGAGGGGGTAGCGATCAACCAATGGATGCCGGAAGCTGCGATGAGGGCAAAAAGGAATGCATGCAACCATTCGCGGGTAGGGGATTTTTTTTTTGCTTGTGACATGAATGTGCGGTGCGTATAGGTTTTATATGTGGATAATAAGGATTCAATGGCTACAAAAATAACAAAACGCGTACATATCCTTTGTTGCTGTCATCCGCTACCATCCGGAGCTTACGACACTGCCTTACAACAAGCAAGCAATCTCTCCCAATGCTATGATGGCTGCGCTAGATAATCATCGACCATCTGCAATAGTTCCCGTACCTGCGGAGGCGCGTGATAGGTCGCTACATGCTTCGCCAACGAATTACGGATAACAAAGGTTAGTAGTTGACTAGTATTCATCCCCACCTCTGCTGCTTGATGGAAGAGAAACGAAGATGGATTCATCCCCGCTGTAGTGTTAGGATCATTGAGGTAGATCTGCCCATCGGTACATAAGATACCATCTATTCGGGCATAGACTTGAAAATGTAGATCTTTGAAAAGCGATACGCAGGTGGCTTGCAAGGCTGCCAGTTGCGCTGCAGGTAATTGCATGGGCGTTTCCTTACGTACCAAGCCAGGTAAGTATTTGGCATGATAGTCAAAGTGCAACTCCCCCTTTACGATCTCCGTCGGCGGCAAGACGATCGGTTCTTCGCCTATCTCTTGTAAAACAATGCACGAGAACTCCCTGCCCGCAACAAAAGCTTCTACCAATACACATGCTTCGCCTGCTAGGCTATCAAAGCTAAGGGTATCATCATGCTCGGCAAAGTAGGCATTGATATAGGTCAGCAATTGTTCTGACGTATGCAAGCGCTGACTATTCACGATCAAGGGAAGGCCTATCCCTGTTTTACAGTCCGCTAATTGTGTTAGCCATAGGGCTTGTTCTTTCTCCGTAAAATTTTTCCAATCCTTGGCGGTAAGCGTTGCTCTAAAAAAGCTATGGTCGACAGCGGTTGCAAATGCCGTCACGTCGCGTTGGGTAAGGATATGCACGCCAATAGAAGAGCCTTGTCGCGGGCTTTTGATGACTAATGGCAAGCCGATGGTATCTATCAAACTATCCAGTAACTTTTCTTTATCTAATGACGCATCTTCCCATTGCTTTCTTGCGATCACCTGATAGGGGGTGATACAATAACCTGCCGCTTGCATCAGTTGCTTTTGCACTACCTTATCTAGACCTATGGCTGCGCCTAGGATACCTGATCCGGAATAGGGGATTTGTAACCAGTCTAACATCCCTTGTATGCTTCCGTCTTCGCCATAAGGACCATGCAGGGCCAAGAAAGCAACGTCGATGGTTTCTTTGAGGGCTTCCAGGGTAAGGCGGGGGCCTATGTCTGTATGTGGGAGGGAGGCAACGTCTGCTGCAGCTGTAGGAGTGGTTAAGGGGGAAAGATCAGCGATATAAAAATCCCGTATCGTGCCTTTATAGAGGTAGCGCCAATGGAGTTGGATGAGGTTATTGCATGCGTCTACAAAGATGGGTATAGGTTCAAAAAGCCGCTTATCTAAGTTGTCATATACCGTACGGCCACCGGCAAAGGAGATTTCGCGCTCTCGCGATTTGCCTCCAAAGAAGATGCCTACTTTCATGCGTTTGTTCATTAGCGTTCTTTTGTATCTCTTTGGATATACGTATTGCCTGTATATCATAAAATCATTAGGACTTTCGCACTTCATTTGGTGAAAACTACGCTAGGCTGTCTCCATAAAGCAGCTTGAAACGTTTTGAAAAGCAACTTACTCCAGGCTAAAGCCGTTCATAAGTTTATAATACGCTTTCTTGTTGTAATTTCTCGGCATTATCGGCTATGCGTAATGCTTCCATCATATCCTCTAAAGCCCCGTCTAAGAAGGCTGGTAGGTTGTGGATGCTATATCCAATTCTGTGATCAGTAACTCTGCCTTGCGGGAAGTTATAGGTACGTATCTTATCTGACCTATCTCCGCTTTTGACCATAGACCTGCGTTCTGCACCAATCTGTTCTTGTTGTTGTTTGTGCTTTTGTTCATACAACCTAGCGCGCAAGACTTTTAATGCTTTATCCAGGTTTTTGATTTGTGATTTCTCATCCTGACAAGAGACTACGATGCCGGTAGGGATATGGGTAAGCCGTATGGCAGAGTAGGTGGTATTGACGGACTGTCCCCCAGGTCCTGAGGAGCAGAAGGTGTCTTTTCGAATATCATTCATATCTAAATCTACCTCCACTTCATCCATCTCTGGCAGCACTGCTACGCTTGCTGCGGAGGTGTGAATTCTGCCTTGCGTCTCTGTATCCGGCACACGTTGTACCCTATGCACGCCAGATTCATATTGCAGCATGCTGTATACATTTTCTCCGGAGACAGTACATATAATCTCTTTATATCCCCCAGCAGCGCCTTCGGTAGCGTCTATTAGCGTGAGAGTCCACTTCATTTTCTCTGCAAAGCGGGTGTACATGCGAAAGAGGTCTCCGACGAATAGGCCTGCTTCATCTCCTCCCGTACCTGCACGGATTTCAAGTATTGCGTTTTTACTGTCATTGGGGTCTTTGGGTAGGAGCACGATTTTTAAGGCCGTCTCCAGTTCTTTTTGGGCGGCTTCCAGGTGCTGTAGCTCTTCTTTCGCCAGGTCTGTGAAGGAGGGATCTTTTTCCGTTGCTAGGAGTGTTTTGGCGCTTGCAATATCTGCTAGGTTTTTTTGATAATGATTGTAGAGGGTAACGACTTTCTCTAATTCTTTGTAGCTTTTGTTTAAAGCTGCATACTGCTTCATATCTGCTAGCATAGCAGGATCGGAAAGCTGTTGGGTGACTTCCTCAAATTTTTGTTTTAGTGCTTCTAATTTATCTATCATACGGTAGCGCTGAATGTTGTAGGCACAAAATTAGGTTTTATTTGGCACCTTTGCTAGTAATCTTGCTGCTCTTGCTTTGATATTGACCTTTCTATCCCCTACAATCGTTGCTGATGTGGCTTATAAGGATTGTTAGAGGGTAATGATGGTATCGCCTCGCTGTACGCTCGCATCGCATGTTATAGTTTTTCCGTGCTTTCACTGTACTTTTGTTAGCAAATTATTATTCCACCTATGTTAACTATCGACGAACTGACCTACTATGTAGGCGCGCGGTCACTGTATGAAAAGTGCTCGCTAGCTATCAAACCTAAAGAAAAAATCGGCTTAATCGGCTTAAATGGCACGGGCAAGTCGACCCTCTTCAAGCTCATCATTGGCGATCTAAAACCAGATGCTGGAGCTGTCAATTATCCTCAAGACTTTACGATTGGCTTTCTAGACCAAGATCTCCTCTCTTTTCGGTCGCAGGACAGTATTAAGCAAGTAACCATGCAGGCCTTTGCGGAAGTATTGACTTTGGAGCAAAAGATAGCAGAGGTATTGGAGAAAATGGAGGAGCAGTATGAAGATGCTTTGGTAGATCAGCTGGCGAAGTTGCAGGAAAGAATAGAGCACTTGGATGGGTATGATATAGAGGCTAAGACGGAAGCAGTGCTTGCGGGCATGGGTTTTAGTAACAGCGACCTGGATAGACCTTTGGAAGAATTCTCTGGCGGTTGGCGTATGCGGGTCATTTTGGCGAAGCTGCTGCTACAAAAACCGAGCCTCTTGATGCTAGATGAACCTACTAACCACTTGGATTTGGTGTCTATAAAATGGCTGGAAGAGTATCTGCAGAGCTATGATAATGCCTTTATTGTCATCTCCCACGACAGGTACTTTCTGGATAACGTCACCAATAGGACAGTAGAAGTGTACAACAAGCAACTCTTCTCTTATGCAGGTAATTACAGCTTTTATCAAACAGAAAAGGCAACACAAACAGCACTACAGGAAAATGCTTACAAGAACCAACAGAAGCAAATAGAACAGACCTCCGCTTTCATAGAACGGTTTAGATCCAAATCCTCCAAAGCCAAGCAAGTACAATCACGGGTGAAGATGTTGGATAAAATGGATCGGGTAGCCCCTGTGGATACCAAAGCACCTACGGTAAGATTTAGGTTCAACACCCAACAACCATCGGGCAAGGTAGTCGCTAAACTTTCCGGAGTCACTAAAAGGTATGATGATTTGAAGCTATTCCATAACGCGAAAGCAACGATAGAGCGAGGGGATAAAATTGCTTTGATTGGCGCGAATGGGAAGGGAAAGAGTACACTATTACGCATTATCGCCGGTCACGAACCAGCGGATGAGGCTAATATCGAGCTTGGCTATCAAGCAACGATCGCTTTCTATGCACAGCATCAGCTGGAGTCTTTGAATTTAGAGCACAACATTTTTGAAGAGTTGCAGAACATGGATCAACAACGCTCCGAAACAGAAATCCGTAAAGTGGCGGGCATGTTTCTCTTTCGCAAGGATGATGTCTATAAAAAAATCCGTGTCCTTTCCGGGGGTGAGAAGTCGCGTGTAGCGTTGGCGAAGGTGTTGTTATCCCAAGTCAACTTTCTGTTACTGGATGAGCCTACCAATCACCTGGATATGGTATCTATTGATATACTGGGGCAGACACTACAGCAATATCAAGGGACTTTTATTGTAGTATCCCACGACCGTCATTTTGTCTCACAGGTTGCGAACAAAATCTGGTACATAGAGGGACAACAGATTAGAGAATATCCAGGAGATTATACCACCTATGAGTATTGGCTCAAACATGAACAAGGGAAACAATAGCGTCACGAGCAAGCGGTATGTATGCCCGATCCCAAAGGACTGTAGCAGTTAGTGTAACCGCAGCAATACCCCGGTGCTTCATATCGGTTTTAGGTCGTGGCTCATATGAAAGTGATAAAAGTATTATAGATGATGATAAACCAATAGATTACCTTCTCGTGCTACCACCAAACTTTGGAAAAGTAAAGTGTTTTTCGAACGAAACGTCCCACACTTTGTTTTAAATTATTATTCCATGCCATGTGATTTGTTAGGCCCTTTTCTTTAGCAACAGAAGTATGCGTTTCTTCTGGTAAAATAGCGTAACTACTCCAGTACTTGAAAAGGCTTATAAAGCCAATAGAATGGCTTTATAAAAACATGAGAGAACTATATCTTCTCACGCTTACGAAGATAAGTTATTTTAGAGATCTGGTTGACGACAATCTTCTTGCCAGGAGTCAGGAAGCGATTTGTTTAGTTGGTACACTGAAGCTGAAAGGTCCGGTTTCAGCGGGTTGTGGGGCTAAATACCGTACCGTGCTGCGTGAATGCCCTCAGGAAGAAAGTACTAGCATGCCTTTATTAAGGATGCCGTTTGAGAGGATGTGAGTGGCAAAAGATAGGAAAAATATTATCACTCAAGTGAATGATAACAAGCGTGATAAAGTGTATTACGCCACAGCAATATTATCCATACTAGAAGAGCCTGCAAAAATTCATGCTGATGTTGAAGAAGATTAACGAGTAGGGTAAAGCATAAAGCAAAGGGGCAGTGGGTCTGAATATACGTGTTGAGTAAAATAGATCCGATCTATTATGTATGCCAAGGAAGCTCTCTCGGCGCTTAACATGTATACTTCATCCACTACCCATTAACTACTACGTGAGGTTTTGGAGGTGTGAGTGTATATGCACGTTATTCCACTTTTCCTTCGACCCACTTATCAAGTTTGCCGATTTCTTTATCTATCATGTAAAGACCGACACCGTCTTCTCCAATCAGGTCAAACAACTCCAGAGCGCGCTTCGCTAGGAGCTCTTCTTCTCGTTGCTCCTTCACATACCATTGCATAAAGTTGAATGTGGCGTAATCCGCTTCTTCTAGACACATTGATACAACTTCATGAATAGACTCGGTAACATTCTCTTCATTTTCAAGGACGTTTTCAAAAACCTCTCTAAGAGATTTATATTCTTCTCCTATGTTTTGTATATCAGGATGCACAGCATGATCGCCCATATCATTTATATAGCGCATGATTTTTAACATATGCTCTCTTTCTTCTTTGGCGTGTGTATACAGAAATTCTGCTGCGTTTTTATAACCTTTGGTTTCACACCAGGAAGCCATATTGATATATTCTGCAGAAGCGCTAGCTTCCATGGTCACTTGCTCATGTAATAGTTCTAAGATACTGTCTTTCATATTATGTTAGTTTTTTAGGTTGTTTGTTTAAGAAATCGTGACTCATATTTCTCTTGATTGCTAGGAGCTGTTTACATTTGGAGCAACTCATTGATTGTAAAGTCAATTGATTTGGATTTTCAATAATAAGACTAAGTAAAAGAGATAAAAAGTGGATAAAACAAAGGCTATAATGCATCAATCAAGCCGAATTGGATTCCTTTATGTGAATTGTA
>JALRAY010000050.1 GCA_023257955.1 Amoebophilaceae bacterium
AAATCGCTTATGACAACTAAGTTTCACATCGTTAACGTAGCTTGATTTTTCGTGTTTCATAATCTGATGTGTATATATTAAGTACATAGACATAGGCAGTGGCGTAGATCTATGCATGCTACCCTACACAAACTTCCGTGAAACTATCCAAGGCCAAGTGCTGTTGTGCCAGGCGTTGAATGTCTGCAGGAGTGATATTCCGGATGGTATCAAATAATTGGTGATAGATTGTTTGGTCTAGCTGATGCAAGTGCGCTTCTTTAAATCGGTCGATCACATAGAAAGGATCGTATAGGTTCGTTAACAAGTCCCCAATCATATAGTTCTTGAGCTTATCTAATTCCGCTTGCGACACCTCTTCGTTTTGTAACAGCGCTATTTCATGATAAATCTCTTGGCAAGCTTGTGCGCTAAACTGTTGCATCACTTCCGTAGTAATGATAAAATAAGTAGCCGCTTGCAACGGAACTAGCGTTGCTTCTATGTGATACGTATACCCCTTCTCCTCCCGGATATTAGCCATCAACCTGGAGCCAAAATACCCTCCTAATAATACCGTCACCACATACATCGCCGCATAATCCGGATGCGTCTGCGGAAATAGCACCTTCCCTATGCAAATAGCACTTTGCAAGCTGTCTGGTTTGGGGATATGCACTTTCTTGGGAGGTTGTATAGGCAATGTAGGAACTGGGGGAGTAGCTTGTGCAGGCTTTACAAATGCGAAGCTACCTTGCACCAAGGCAAGCACTTGCGCTGTGATGTTACCACTCACGATGATTTCACACGATGGTAACCAGTATTGTTGATAATGGTCCCAGAGATGCGTGCGTGTGATCTCCATGACTTCATCCTCTGATAACCGATAGCTATAAGCATGCTGCGGGCCTAATACCATTTGCTTAAAGTGCGTATACGCTAGCAAGTGATTTTGTTCATTCTCAACCTTCAGCTCCTGTATTTTTATTTTTTGCAAGTGCGCTATTTGTTCCTCCGGAAAGGTAGAAGCACTTAGTAGTTCTGCCAATAGTTCCACCATAGGTCCTAGGTACCTGGGAAGCGTAGTCAATTCTATGCTATTGTAGTCCGGGCGGTGCGTGATATGTATGTGCGCGCCGTAATAGTCTATATAATCTGCAATCTGCTTCGTATCCTTATGCGTAGTACCCTCCAGCAGCATCTTCCCTGTCATCTGCGCTACCCCATGGTGCGGTTCATTATGGCGAGAAGCGCCTGTTAGTACCGTTACATGTATTAGCTCTAAATCGTTTTTCTGCAAAACAAACAAAGGCATATCCGCTGCTACGGCGTTAGGCCATGCAAAAGTCACCTTATCCATCGGCTTGTATGCAGGGGGTATCGTTCTATCTAATGTTGTCATAGTTATGGAATCATTCAGTTATGGGGAGAAGGGGTATGAAGGAGGCTTCAAACGACGATATTAACCATCTTCTGAGGAACAACCACGATCTTTTGGATAGTTTTCCCTTCTAGCCACTTTGTAATATCTGGATGCGCTATCGCAGCAGTTTCTATCTGCTCTTGCGTCATGGTGAGGGGGAAAACAATTTTAGTACGGACTTTCCCGTTTATCGCAATGGGGTACTCACAAGAAGATTCCTGCAAATAGGCTTCATCATACTCAGGGAAGGGCGCTGCTAGTATGCTAGCTTCATTGCCTAGGGCGTATTGCCATAGCTCTTCGGCCAGATGTGGCGCAAAGGGTGCTAGCAGGACTAAGAATTTTCCCAACACGTGTCTATGCCTGCAACCCAAAGCTGTCAAGTCGTTTACACAAATCATCAGGTTGCTGACAGCGGTATTGAAGGAATATCGTTGGATGTCTTCTCCTATTTTTTTGATTGTCTGATGGATGATCTTTTGTGCGGCTTCATCCGGGCTGTCCGTGCTGAAAGGTACTCCCGAGGTGGGATAAAAGAGTCGCCAGGTTTTGATTAAAAAACGATGTACACCTTCTATGCCGTGCATATCCCATAGCTTCGCTTGCTCTAGAGGGCCTAAGAACATGGTATAGAGCCGCAAGGTGTCTGCGCCATATTGATTTATCACGTCGTCTGGGGTAATGGCATTAAACTTGGATTTGGACATTTTCTCTGTCTCGCTGCCGCAGATGTATTGGCCATCTTCTTCCAGGATAAAGGTTGCGTCTTTCAAGTCCGGCCGCCAATTTTGGAAAGCTTCCAGCTGCAATACATTGTCCTTATCTACCAAAGCAGTAGCTACATGCATAGCTGTCGTTTCGTACTGCTCCCGCAGGTGATAACTCACGAATTGTTTGGTGCCTTTGATGCGGTATACAAAGTTGGATTTGCTCTGCATCATCCCTTGGTGAATCATTTGTTGGAAAGGTTCATCTACCGTTACATAGCCCAGGTCGTGTAGGAACTTTGTCCAAAACCTTGCATACAGCAGATGACCTGTAGTATGCTCTGCACCGCCTACATATAGATCTACGGCTTGCCAGTATGACTCGGCCTCCGGGCTTACAAATTGGGACCTATTATGGGGATCCATGTATCTGAAAAAGTACCAGCTAGATCCTGCCCATCCTGGCATGGTATTCAACTCAAGTGGATAGCCATCTTTGGTTTTCCAGTCCAAGGCGCGACCTAAGGGAGGCTCGCCCGTCTCGGTAGGCTTATAGCTATCTAAGGATGGTAAGGCCATAGGCAGTTCCTCAGTTGGTAAAGAATGAGGCAAGGTGTTTTTGTAATAGATAGGAAAAGGTTCTCCCCAATATCTTTGGCGACTGAAAATGGCGTTACGTAACCTGTAAGTTGTTTTGGGCGTGCCGAGCTTTAGTGCTGCGAGTTTCTCCAGCATAGTTTGGGTAGCTGCTTGTACAGAGAGGCCATTCAAAAAGTCTGAATGCATTAAGACGCCTTCTTTGGTTTCATAGGGCAGTTCGCTGTCGCTAGGGTCTGCGATCACCTGTGTAATGGGTAGTTGAAACTGTGTGGCAAAAGTATAGTCTCTGCTATCGTGGGCAGGGACTCCCATAATGGCTCCTGTGCCATAGTTGGCTAGTACGTAATCACTTATCCAAATTGGGATCGGTTGTTGGGTAAAAGGATGTACAGCATATACGCCCGTAAAAACGCCTGTAGCTTTGTGGGCAGTGGTCAGTCTTTCTCTTTCGGATCGATTGATGACGGTGGTGATGTATTGCGTTGCTGCTGTGGCATAGGCGGGTGTGCAGAGGGTAGTAGCTAGTGGATGTTCGGGGGCTAGCACCAAAAAGGTGACGCCAAAGAGGGTATCTGGGCGCGTGGTGAAGGCGGTAATGGTGTGCTGCGTATTTTCCCCAGTGGTAGTAAACTGTATCTCTGCGCCTGTGGACTTGCCAATCCAGTTCCTTTGCATCTCTTTGGTGGATGTAGGCCAATTGATTTTCTGCAATCCTGCTAATAACCGATCTGCATAGGCGGTGATGCGTAGGCTCCATTGTTTCATCTGCTTGCGCACAACGGGATGTCCCCCGCGTTCAGAAAAGCCATCTTTCACTTCTTCATTGGCCAATACGGTTCCTAGTTCCGGACACCAGTTGACGAGGGTATCTTCGAGAAAGGCTAGGCGGTAAGCTAGCAGGCAGGTTTGTTGCGCTTCCTCGTTCATCTGCTGCCATTCTTGGGCAGTAAATAGTTTGGGGGATTTATCACAATAAGCATCTACCTGGTGATTGCCCTGTTGTTGAAAGATGGTTATCAGCGCTGCTATGGGGCGTGCTTTTTGTAACCGTATATCATACCAGCTATTGAAGAGTTGGCGAAAGATCCATTGGGTCCATTTGTAATATTGCGGATCTGTGGTGGTAATGGCTCTATCCCAGTCATAGGATAGGCCTAGCTTGTGGAGCTGTTGTTGATAGCGCTGGATGTTGTTAGCAGTCGTAATAGCGGGATGCTGACCTGTTTGAATAGCATATTGTTCTGCAGGTAACCCAAAGGCATCAAAGCCCATGGGATGAAGCACTGCGTAGCCCTTGCTACGCTTATACCGTGCGATGATGTCGGTGGCTATGTAGCCTACTAGGTGTCCTACATGCAGGCCTTCTCCGGAGGGGTAGGGAAACATGTCTAAGATGTAGTACTTGGGTTTGTCGCTGGCGATGCTGGTGTGATAGCTTTTTTGGTCTTCCCAATACTTTTGCCACTTGCATTCTATTTCTTGGGGATGGTACATTTTCATAGGCAATGTGTGCTTGTTGTGAATAAGTTAAGGTGCTTGTAGCGTCACCGTTGCTGTAGTGACCGGCAAGTTACAGGATTTAGACCACTACCAAAGATAGTTATTTGAATGCTATCAAGGTTTTTATGAGCGATAAAAACAAAGTGAGTGATGCGGCAGGTAAAAATACTCTTAATCTTTGTGCGGTTTCTGCAGCTATTTTGGGAGGCCCTTTTACATCAAATTTTGATGGGAAAGATCATATTGATCCTTCTATGACAGAGGTGGCTTTGGCGCTGGCTATTGCGGAGTACGTAAAAGCACACCCAGGTGGATTAAATGGTAAAACTTTAAAGCTCTTTTACTTTGGCACGTCTGCTGATGCTTTGGTAAAAAGGGCCGAAGCTGTTAAAAGTGCGCTTGACGGTTTAACCTAAAAAGCGTGGCTATGTTTGATAGTTTGGCGCCAAGCACAATCGCTTAGGCTTCCCTTTGATAGTGCAAGGTGGTGCAGTTGTGGGGTTTCAGCACTTGGCGGGCGACGGCATTCAATTCGTCTAAGGTCACCTGGTTGATGCTATCAATGTAGGTATTGATGATGTTGGTGTCGCCTAAGAGGGTTGCTTCGGCGAGTTCTTCCGCCTTATCTGCTAGCCCTACACGGTCGTAGATGTGCTCTCCAGCTATGTGGTTCTTGGCTTTGGTGAGTTCTCGTTCTGTAAATCCTGTGTCACAAGTTTTTTGGATGATGTCTTGCAGCGCTTGCTCTGTGGCGGCTAAGGTAACGTTGTCATGGACTTGCCCTGCAATGGCCAGCAAACCGGGATCTATGGTGGTGGTGGTATAGGTACTGACTTCGCTCAAGTGTGGCCTTTCGACTACCAATCCTTTATAGAGTCGGGATGATTTACCCGCACCTAAAGCAGCGCATAGCAGTTCTGTAGCATAAAAGTCAGCATCTAATCTACCTGAGACATGGTAGGCTTGATAGATGGCATCTAGCGGGACCGGGCGTGTAATCGTTACGTGACGTGGAGCAGTTTGTGGTGGTTCTGGCGTAAAATGCTTACGCTTTACATTCCCTTGCGGAATGGGGCCAAACCATTTTTTGCTAAGTGCTTTGATGTGTGCTACTTCCACGCCCCCAGCTACGACGAGCACGGCATTGTTGGGGACATAGAACTGCTCAAAGAAAGCTTTCACTTCTGCCATCGTCATGGCTTCAATGTGGCTGATAGCTTTGCCAATGACGGGAGATTGATAGGGGTGCTTTGTATACGCAGCTTGAGTAAGGTGTAACCAGGCATCGCCATAAGGCTTGTTGAGATAGACTTCTTTAAACTCTTCTATGACTACCTTCTTTTGCACCTCCAGTGCATGTGCATCAAAAGCGAGGTCTAGCATGCGGTCGGACTCCAACCAAAAAGCTGTCTCTACGTTGGCTGCGGGCAATGTACAGTGATAGTTGGTTACGTCATTGCTGGTGTAAGCATTGTTATTGCCCCCTACTTGTTGCAGGGATTTGTCGTAGGAAGGGATGTGTTTCGAACCTTCAAACATGAAGTGCTCAAAGAGATGCGCAAAGCCCGTCTTCTGTGGATTATCATCCCGAGAACCTACGTAGTACATCACATTCACTGCCGCAATAAGGCTACTCGGATCTTCATGCACTACTACTTGTAGGCCATTATCGAGTGCAAATTTTTCAAAGGAGATCATGGAGTTAAATTTTCCCAATAGAAAGAAAGTTTGCTTTCGGGATTGTCTAAAGGCTTTCCATCATACAGAATTTCTATAGTCATTGTGACTCTCTTATCTTTGATGCTTCTATTGTCATATAACCCGAAATAAAGTGTTGTTGTATCAGATATATACCTCTCAGTATAAAAGGTTTTTCCTGTACTTAAATCGTCTGCATTACTATCGAAGTCATAGATGCTACCATAATCACTTTTCGTAAAAAACACCTTATTACTATCACTGGTTTCATTTCCTTCAATAGAAACCCGTAAAGCAAGTTTTTTTTTCCTTAAATTGCTTATCCGGATCATATTTGTAGGCCTCATTTTCATCTTTTACTAATCTACACCGCATTTTCCCTCCTGTATGTGTACAATCAACACTTTGAAATTTACAGCTAAAGCTCTCCCTCTTAATTTTTTGATCCGAAAGAGGTTCCAGTTTCAAGGTAAAAGCAGGTTCATTATCAGGCTTAGGAGGCTTGACTGATTTTCCGCATGCGTTGCAGATAATAGTGATGCAAATAGCTATTATAAAGAATAATATGCTGTGTCTTTTCATGTTCATAATAATGCGTGTTTAATAGGAGCTGTTTACAATTCAC
>JALRAY010000051.1 GCA_023257955.1 Amoebophilaceae bacterium
GTCTTGTAATTAAAGGTACTTTAAAAGCATCTGTCATGACGTCTTTGATGAATAGACTTTTATCTATTTATTGACCACTTTCTATCAAGTCTTTAAAATCATCGGAACCTATGGCGCTTTTTTGATAGATATTATTGGTTGGATTCATAATTTATGAGGGGGTATTGGGTAAAAACATGTGAGAACTGCATCTTCTCATACTTACGAAGATAAGTGATTTTAGTGAGCTGGTTGAAGACAATCTTCTTGCCAGGAGTCAGGAAGCAATTTGGTTAGTTGGTACACGTGACCAGAAAGGTCCGGTTTCAGCGGTTTGCGGGGGCTCATAACCGTACCTTCCTGCGCTAATGCCCTCAGGAAGAAATTACCACTATTTGCGTGCTGCTAGTTCGGCCTTCGAAGTCATAGGATTATCGAAGCCACCTAAGTGTTCATTTGCATTTTAGTAACTACTCAGGTACCATAAACACGGTTTAGAGGTTTATTGCTCTGAAATAACCCATTCGTTGTGCAATTGGGTTTCGTAGGGGGGGCTTCGACGCCTGCGGCTCCTCGCAATGACGTTAAAGGCGCCGTCATTGCGAGCGGAGCGAAGCAACCCCGAAGGGCTCATCGAGGCGTAAGGATTTGAGTATGCGGAGATAATCCAGACGTAGCACTCAGACGTAGCACTCGCCATGGGTTGCTTCGTCGCCTACGGCTCCTCGCAATGACGGGAGGGGTAGGGCTCCTCGCAATGACGGGGTGAGAGCGACTTCTGAAAATGATTGCTTTTCACTTCCGTCATATGTGAAAATAAGATGGGTGCCTTCTATAGTGCTGGTGTGTATCTCGAAGTTGTTATCGCTTTTTGTGCTTGCATGGCTTTGAGATGTATGCGGTGTGGCTAGTGGTTCCTCAGCTGTCGAATGTATGGGAGCTTGGGGTTGTGAGCTGGGAAGGATGCTTGCGTCAATGCCGCAGCTGGTGAGGAGTTGGGATAGGAGTAATAGGGTGGCTATGCTTCTGTGGAGAATGCTTGTGATTTAGCTGTATTTTTCATAGCATGGCATGTGATGTTTTAATGGTTGACTGCATGACCATAATGCCATCATGCGCATGCAGCACATTGCCAAGCTATGGGCTAAGTAGCCTTTTGGGAAGATTAATAGCTTACGCCTTAATCGCCACCTCTACGCCATTGGGCAACTCCAGCTTCATCAACGCATCAATAGGCTTGGAGTCATTGGCATAGATATCTATCAATCGTTTGTAGGTACATAGCTTGTATTGCTCTCTGGACTCTTTATACACATGCGGGGCACGCAAGACGGTGTATACCTCTTTTTTCATCGGTAGTGGAATGGGGCCACTGATGACGGCTTTGGTGGCTTTGATAGCTTGTACGATCTTTTCAGCGGATTTATCAATCAACTTATGGTCATAGGACTTAAGCTTGATGCGAAATTTTTGTGTCATAATTATTTTTTGTTAGCGTTTCCGTGTACGGTTTCTATGATGTTTTCGGCTAATTGCTTGGGCACGTTTTCATACCTCGCAAAGGTTAATGATGCCGAGGCACGGCCGGAGGTGATGGTTCTTAAATCTGTGACGTAACCAAAGAGTTCTACCAAGGGTACATCTGCTTTGATGATTTGTGTATTTCCCTTCGCATCTATACCCTTCATCATACCTCTACGTTTGTTTAAATCCCCTGTTACAGAACCGGTAAACTCATCTGGGGTGGTTACTTCTACGGCCATGATAGGCTCCATCAACACGGGGCTGGCTTTTTTCGCGGCTTCTTTAAAGCCTAAACGGGCTGCTAATTCAAAGGAAAGCGAATCGGAATCTACATCATGGTAGGAGCCGTGAATAAGCTTTACTTTCATGGACTCTACGGGATAATCCGCTAATGGACCATTCACCATAGCACCCGCAAAGCCTTTTTGAACGGCAGGTATAAATTCTCTTGGGATGGCACCGCCTGCTACTTCACTTACAAACTCTAGCCCTAGTGCCCCATCCGTGCGCGGGCCGATGGCAAACACGATATCGGCGAACTTACCTCTACCTCCTGTTTGTTTTTTGTAGACTTCTTTATGCTCTACGGTGCTCGTCAGCTGCTCTTTATAAGCTACCTGAGGTGCGCCTTGGTTGATTTCTAGTTTAAACTCTCGCTTGAGACGATCTATAATAATTTCCAGGTGTAGCTCGCCCATGCCTCGCAGAATGGTTTGACCTGTCTCTGCGTTGGTTTCTACTTGCAGGGTGGGGTCTTCTTCCACAAGCTTCGCTATCGCTACGGATAGTTTATCTATATCTGCTTGTTTTTTAGGTTCTATAGAATAGCCAATGACAGGTTCGGGGAAGGTGATGGACTCCAAGGTCAGTTTATCGCCTTCCAGGGTAAGGGTATCACCTGTTCTAATATCTTTAAATCCTACCGCGGCACATATATCGCCTGCTTCGATATTTTCTATCTGGGTCTGCTTGTTGGCTTGCATCTGCATCAACCTTGAGATACGTTCTTTTTTGCCGGTACGGTTATTATAAACATAGGATCCACCATCTAACTTTCCGGAATAAACGCGCATAAAGGCTAATCGACCTACAAATGGATCGGTAGCAATTTTAAAAGCGAGGGCTGTAAAAGGTTCTGCGGTATCAGGCTTTCTGGTGATTTCTTGTTCTGTGGCTGGATTGGTACCAGTGACTGGCGGCAAATCCAAGGGCGAGGGTAAGTATGCGCAAACGGCATTAAGCAGGGCTTGCACGCCTTTGTTTTTGAATGCGGATCCGCATAATACGGGGGTGATGGCGAAGTTAATGGTGGCCTTACGGATGGCTGTCATCAGTTCTTCTGCGGTAATGCTGCTGGGGTCATTGAAGAATTTTTCTAGCAAGGTATCGTCTTGCTCGGCTAGGTTTTCAATCAGCTTCTGGCGCCACTCTTGCACAACCTCTATCAAATCTTCTGGAATAGCTATGGTTTCATAGGTCATGCCTAAATCAGCTTCATTCCATACGATGGCTTCGTTAGAAATCAGGTCTACTACGCCTTTGAAGCTATCCTCAGCGCCTATCGGGATTTGTAATGGAATGGGGTTTGCCCCTAATTTATCTTTGATTTCCGTAACTGCATTAAAGAAGTCAGCACCGGCTCTATCCATCTTGTTGACAAAGCACAGACGAGGCACTTTGTATTTATCTGCCTGTCTCCACACGGTTTCGGACTGAGGTTCTACACCGGATACCGCATCAAAAAGTGCTACAGCGCCGTCCAATACCCGCAGCGACCGCTCTACTTCTACCGTAAAGTCTACGTGACCGGGGGTATCAATGATGTTAATGGTATAATCTTTGGTGTTTTTATCGGGCTTGCCTTGTAAAGTGGGGTATTTCCAAAAGGTAGTAATGGCTGCAGCGGTGATGGTGATGCCTCTCTCTTGCTCTTGCGCCATCCAGTCCATGGTAGCGCCGCCATCATGGACTTCTCCTATTTTGTGTGTGAGCCCTGTGTAGTATAAAATACGCTCGGTGGTAGTTGTTTTGCCGGCATCAATGTGTGCCATTATGCCGATGTTACGTAAAAAGTGTAGGTCTTTACCCATATGTAATGTATAAGTGTTTATCGATTGTTAGTGTTATTATCTAAGGTGATGGATCTGTGAGCGTACTTGCTAGCATCCAATCAGAGCCATATAAGGCAATACAGCGAAAGCTTCTTATTACCGACGCTAGAACTTAAAGTGAGAAAAGGCTTTGTTGGATTCTGCCATCTTATGTACATCTGTTCTTTTTTTAACGGCTTTTCCTTCGCCTTGTGAAGCGGCTATGATCTCGTAGGCTAATTTGTCTTCCATGGTATTTTCACTGCGCAGCCGCGCTTGTGTAATCATCCATTTGATGCCTAGGGATACTTTTCTTGTAGGTCGTATTTCTATAGGCACTTGTACGGTTGCACCTCCTACTCTTCTTCGCTTTACTTCCACAACGGGAGACACATTCTCCAGTGCTTTTTTCCATACTTCTAGGCCTACCTCCCCTGTCTTTTCGCCTACTTTATCGATGGCGTTGTAAAAAATTTTAAAGGCTAAGCTTTTTTTGCCTTCTTTCATCAAGTTGTTAACAAACTGCGTTACCATTACGTCTTTATACTTGGGATCTGGCAACAGTTCACGTTTTTTAGGACTACCTTTTCTCATATATTTGATTATAGTTGTAAGAATGGGAATGATTATTTTTTCTTAGCTCCCGCTTTTTTGGCATCACCTTGCTGCACACTGGCTTTTTTAGCGCCGTATAGAGATCGCCCTTGCTTACGGTCACTTACGCCTGCGGTATCTAATGTACCACGGATGATACGGTAGTTGACACCGGATAAATCACGTACACCTCCTCCTTGTATTAATACCACGGAGTGTTCTTGGAGATTATGGCCTTCTCCGGGGATGTATACCACCACTTCTTTTCCATTGGATAGGCGCACTTTGGCGATCTTCTTCATGGAGGAGTTCGGTTTTCGTGGTTTCGTGGTATAAACGGATTTGCAGATGGCTTTGCGTTGTGGACATTTATCTAACGCAGGGGATTGTCTTTTTTTCGTTTTGGACTTCCTTCCTTTTCTAACTAATTGTTGTATGGTTGGCATAAAGCTTTCAAATTTTTATGTACTGATTTTTTATTGACCTTCTCAAAAGTCACGCATGAAGGACGATTTTCATATAAGTATACAAAGCTACTAAAAATAAATTGACCTCAGCAAGAAAATGGGTAGTAAATCAAGCTCAAAGTTGGGTAACAATACCCATAAGCGCTCTAAACACAGCTTTTGACTACACGGACTTGGCGTGGTTTGGCATCTTTTCCTGTGGAATCCTGTGTAAGATGTGTATTGTTACAGCGGTGCTACACGTAACATGCGGTTTATCTAAAAGCTATCTTACTGATATCTTGGTATAATTTTATTTATTTTACTTCTATAATGTACATGTATGCAAGCCAATCAGGAACGCTGTCCCCAAGCATACCTAAAGTAAGTCAAGCCTTTTGGCCCCCATACACACCTATGTTGGCAAACCACTCATATCTTCGTTGATTCTATGATAAACAATAACCCCACCCCCCCCTCACACAAGAAAAATGCCTTAGGCAGAGGCTTACAAGCTATCTTGAAGGATAGCAGTTACTTCACAGAAAAAGGCAGCATTAACCCCTTACGCGAGATTCCCCTCCAACAGATTGAAATCAATCCCGAACAACCCCGTCAAGACTTTAATCCTCAAGCATTGGAAGAACTACAAGCATCTATCGCCTTGCATGGTATTATTCAGCCTCTTACCGTTCGGCAGCTAACTCCCACACGGTATCAACTGATTGCAGGAGAACGAAGATTAAAAGCGGCCACGGCAGCAGGGTTAACGGTTGTGCCTGCATACATACGCGTGGCAGATGATGTGCAAGTATTAGAAATGGCTTTGATTGAAAATATTCAAAGAGAAAATTTAAACCCCATTGAGATAGCTTTGACTTACCAGCGGTTACTTTCAGAATGTCAAATCAAACAAGAAGAGCTAGGTAATAGGGTTGGAAAAGACAGAACGACGGTGAATAATTACTTGCGCCTCCTCAAACTACCTCCCTCGATTCAGATTGCGCTCCGCGATCAAAAAATCAGTATGGGGCATGCACGCGCTTTGATTAATGTAGCCTCTACGGAAGCCCAACTCCAGATGATGGATGACATCATTCAGCAAAACCTGCCTGTCCGAAAGATAGAAGCCTTGGCGAGAGATGCGGCGTTACGTGAAAAAATAGCTCATAAAAAAGAAGAGCATCTCCCCTCCTCTACCCTCAGTACGTCCGTAAAAGAAGTTATTCAACCACTACAAGGTAGATTAAATACTGCTATAAAAGTACATACAGATGCAAAAGGACATGGGGAGATACGCATCGCATTTAAAAACCTAGAAGACCTACATAGAATTATCACACTCCTATAGAGCTAATCTGCAGCTACTGCAATATTGCTTTATCTACTCGCACTGTATAAGGATTAAAAGCATCCTAAGATCATACAAAAGACGTAGAGAACTCATTGCCAGATTTGAATACAGGTACTTACTCCTGCAGACAAACATTACAAACAAGTATGGAAACACCCAAAAACACGTTTTATAGAGGCGCCATAGGCTCCGATGATTTCAAAGACTTGATCCAAAGTGGTGACTACGTAGATAAGAGCCTCTTCGTCCATGACATTCTACACGATAAGCATAAAGCAGTCCTTATCACCCGCCCCCGGCGTTGGGGCAAGTCTTCCAACATGAGTTTGCTTCAAACCTTTCTAGAGCTAGAGGTAGATAAAGCAGGGAATCCCGTGCCTGTAGCAAAAAAAAGAAAATCCAGTCTACTTTACGGGAGGAGAATTTGTAGACAACTTTGGTACGGTACAACTGGCACCGCTCAAGGTTGCTATACTGATCGTGAAAGAAAAAGCGAAATTCTTTGGGTAACTCCCCTCCCACGTGATAATTTCAAGTCAGGCT
>JALRAY010000052.1 GCA_023257955.1 Amoebophilaceae bacterium
AAGGACGGCGCGCGCGCCTATCTGGGCTGCATGCTGCCGGGCTTTCCCAACCTGTGGACGATCTACGGCCCGAACACCAACGGGGCGCTTCCCGTCTCCAGTGTCCAGTGATGCATTCACAAATTTAATAAAATGCCAAATAAAAGAAGTCATTGAAGACTTTTCTACCGTCTCCCAAATTACTGTCTTCCATGTGCTGGATTTGGCATTTGTATTTCATGCCAATATTTTGGAAATGCAATACTTGAACTGTGCTGGGATGGTGCGGGTATTTTTCACACGCTATCGTTTCAAGGATAGCATTTTTTCACCATTAAATTTCCGGCTTCATTCTCCCTTTTCAAACGTTTATGCGGAGAGTTATTTTTATCTTCCTCATCATTTAAATTTTCTAATAGAATTTTTCTATCAGCAATATTTTCACAAATTGAGTGAGTTGCACTAATGTAGCGAGGAAATGCTTTTACGTGATGATAATATTGCTCAGCGTAATCTTTAATAATTTCTCTTGATAATTTACCTTCATTCCATGCTTGATAGAATGGATGTTTTAGAAGATGAAATTCATCTAATTTTGCATTTAGTTCTTTAGAAAACATGTTTTTCTCCAAATTGTTTATTTAAGTTATAAATTAATTAAATTTATATACAAACAAGTTAAGGTTGAAAAAAAATTTAAAAAAAAGACCTAATAAATTGAAAAATATAGTAAGAATTTAATTTAATAACTCAGCCGATAAAGGCTGAGTTATTAAAAACAGAATTACTTATTGAACATCTCCTTTAAAGCTTTTGCTGGCAAAAACTTAACTTTTTGAGAAGCTGCGATTTGGATACTTTCACCAGTTCTTGGATTTCTTCCAGTTCTAGCTTTTCTAACCAGAAACGATTTACTACTTACCGACAACCTACCCAAAGCATTAAACGATCCAAATCTTAAAAAAGCCATCAACGTACTCAACGTAATGAACTTTACCCCCGAAGAAAGAGAAGCTTATGAAGGACATCTTAAATTTCTGCGAGGAGAAGCAAATGCACTAAAAAAAGCCGAACAGAAAGGCATTGCAATAGGGCTAGAGAAAGGAATTGAGAAAGGGAAAATTAATACAGCCCAAAACATGTTAGCAGATAACTTCGATATAGAAGTGATCGCAAAAATAACAGGCCTATCAGTAGAGCAAATAAAACCCTTGCGACAATAACTTTTTTCCGTATTCCATTTGATATACACGCGCATGGTGATAATGGAGTAATAATTTCGAGTTATAGAAGAGGTCTAATAAATGAAAACGCTAGCATCATTATTCGATAATATCCCCTATCAATACCTGTATGGGGCAGCGCATGTACCCATCCAAGACATCTGCTTGGACTCCCGCAAAGCCGCGCCAAACAGTCTCTTTGTAGCCATTCCAGGGACAGAACACGACGGCGCTGCCTATATTGATGATGCCATTGCTGCAGGCAGTACCGTCATCGTCAGCGAGCAAATCCCTGAAGCTAGAAACCCAAACATTACCTATATACAAGTTGCCGATGCTGCGCATACCCTAGGATTACTAGCCAGCCAGTTCTATGAGCATCCATCGCAGAAATTAAAAGTAGTAGCCGTAACGGGAACGAGTGGCAAAACCAGCACCGTACACATTCTATATAACCTTTTCAGACAACTGGGGTATAACGTAGGCATGCTCTCTACCATCCACAACCAAGTAAATGATCAAATACTACCTAGCACCCTTACCACCCCTGACGCGCTGTATATACATCAGCTACTACACCAAATGGTAGATGCCAAGTGTCAATATTGCTTTATGGAAGCAAGTTCCCATGCCCTATGTCAAGATAGATTAGCTGGTCTACACCTAGCAGGCGCCATCTTCCTAAACATCAGCCATGATCATCTAGACTATCACCATACGTTTGATGCCTACATCAAAGCCAAGAAAAAACTCTTCGACAAGCTACCCAAAAGCGCCTTCACCCTCTACAATATAGATGACAAATGCGGCAAGGTCATGATCCAAAATACAAAGTCAACCCCCTATAGCTATTCTATCCAAGCCCCTGCCGACTTCAAAGCAAAGATCATCAGCAACACCTGGCAAGGCATAGAACTGCAAATAGATCAACAACAAGTATGGAGTCAATTGCTTGGAAACATCAACGCTTACAACCTGCTAGCTGCCTATGCTACCGCTTCCTTATTGCACCAGCCACAGCTCGATACCTTAGTAGCCCTCTCCACCATAGGCCCTATCAAAGGCAGAATGCAACAGCTGCATACCGATAAAAAAATCAACATCCTGATAGACTACGCCCATAAACCGGAAGCATTAAAGAAAGTACTCCTTACCCTCAATCAATTGCGCACCCAAATGCATACAAGGGCACGCATCATCACCATCATAGGCTGTGGTGGCAACCGAGACACCGCGAAAAGGCCCCTCATGGCCCAGATCGCTTATCAACACAGTGATCAAGTGATACTAACATCCGATAACCCTCGTTATGAAGATCCCAACGCCATTATCGAAGAGATGAAATGCGGATTGAGTGCTACGCAACAAGCCCAAGTATGGTCTATCATAGACCGCAAAGAAGCCATCAAAATAGCCTATCAAACCGCGAAACCGGATGATATTGTACTCATAGCTGGAAAAGGACATGAAGGTTATCAAGAGATAAAAGGCGTTAAATATCCACTACAGGATGAGACTATCGTCAACGAACTGATGTCATAAATCATGCCCCCTCCTTATACGGACTGATATCCATCAAGGGCGCTTATCTTTTACTAAAAATCAACAATCGCAATAATGATGAAAACTTATTTTTTGACCGTAGCGGCAATCGCGCAACTGATAGAAGGGAAGGTAGTGGCAGGCAATGGTGATGTACAGATAGCGCAACTAGCTAGCATCAGGGAAGCGATGCCTGGCAGTGTGACATTTGTGGCGAAGCCCATGTATGAACAGTATGTATATACTACCCAAGCAAGTGCTGTGATTGTACCTAAGCATTTTGAACCCCAACAGCCAGTATCCGCTAGTCTGATTGCCGTAGAAGATCCCTATCTCGCTTTTAATAAGCTGCTAGAAAAATATGCTGCGTTGCAGTCTCTGCCTACATGTGGTGTGGAAGAGCCGAGTTATATCGGCAAGGATGTATTGATTGGAGAAAATGTGTATAGAGGTGCTTTTTCCTACCTAGGAGATGGCGTGCATATAGGCCATGGTGTGCAAATTTATCCGCATGTATATGTAGGAGCGGAGGTAGTCATTGGAGACAATACGATTATCTATAGTGGGGCTAAAATCTATCCTAGGTGCAATATAGGGCAGCACTGCATCATCCATGCGGGAGCTGTCATTGGCAGTGATGGTTTCGGCTTTATACAACAGCAGACAGGCGGCTATCAAAAGACGCCACATGTAGGGGATGTGGTCTTGAAGGATAATGTGGAGATTGGCGCTAATACTACGATAGACAGGGCTACGATAGGAAGCACCATCATTGATGCAGGCACTAAGGTTGATAACCTGGTGCAGATAGCGCATAATGTAACCGTTGGCAGTGATACTGTTGTCGCGGCTTTAACAGGTATTGCAGGTTCTGCTAGCATCGGCAACAACTGCATGCTAGGTGGGCAAGTAGGTATAGCAGGTCATATAGAAGTGGGGGATCGCACCATGGTAGCAGGGCAAGCAGGCGTTACTAAATCGTATAAAGAAGGTAATACCACGCTCATGGGGATGCCGGCTGTGGAGAGAAAGCAATTTGTGGAGCAGCATATCTTTCTAAAGCAGCTGCAAAAGGCATCCGCTAGTAACTAAGCTGAAGCGCGGTAAGGTTAGGAGATAAAAAGTGGCGTTTTTAAAATAGCCAAGCGGTAGGAACCTATGTTTTCAAAACCGAGTGCTATATAAGCGCGTATAGCTGCAGGAGTATGGGTAAATAATATCGCTTTTTCTACACCGCGTTGCTTAGCTTGCTGCAAAGTGAGTGCTAGTAAGAGTCTTGCATAGCCTTTGTTGCGATATGGAGGAGGCGTCCAAACAGGTCCCACTTGTACAGCTTGTGGGATGCTTGCATTAAAACCGCTTAAAGCAACAGGGATACCGTCGACTACTAATGCCCAGTAAACGTTGCTCTGCTGCATTTCTTGCACGCGATTTTTGATGTGTGCATGGAAGGCTTCATTGTCTTCTGCGTCCAAGGCTTCTATTTCATATGCTTTCAGCCATGTTGCTAGCGTATTATAGGCCTAAGTCATTTACGGCTACCATTTCATAGACAAGAGCTTGATTCATCATCGGAAATTTTAAATCCTGCAGCTGCAAGGAATAAAGTTCAGCGAGTTTATCACAATCATACTGCACATCTTGTATCTCCCAAGCTTGTATGACAGTTGCTACTTGATCGTTGTCGCCTATAACCCTATAACTCCCGCAACGCACCGCGAGAAGTCTTGTTGCATTAGAAGCGCTAAATGGCGTAAGATGTGTAGATCTGGGGCTTGCATTGTAATCATACCATTCCAATAGTGCACTAACACGCCAACCACGGAATCCGTTGCTTCATCTATAGCAGCCATATATACTCCTTGATAGGGGAGGTCCGTGTATTGCAGCCCCGGTTCACCTAAGTTACTGAGCATAATCATGCTAGAGTCAAGATAAGCAGAGAGAAAAACTTCCAACTTTGGTTCATCACCCGGTGCTAACCACCGAAATGTGATGTTAGGAGCTATAGCAGCTTTGGTAGCATGGGGTATCATGTAGATGATGAATCGTTAGATAGTGATTGGATAAGAAGCGGAGGAGGCATGTTGACATTGGACTCCTTTCGATATGCTCTATGAGAGTGGTAATAACTTCGTTTTACCACCCCAAGGCAACAAATTGAAGGTAGCGCAGAAAAAAGCTCCCCCTGCTGGACTCGAACCAGCGACCCTTTGATTAACAGTCAAATGCTCTAACCAACTGAGCTAAGGAGGAATGAAAAGGCGGGCTGTGTTGATAGCCAACACAAAAATCTGTACAAAGCTATAAAAAGCTACCCAGTTTTGCATATAATTCTGCACTAAAAGCAGTAAAGACCGTAAATAAATGCCGTATTTTGTCACTAAATAGCGCTGAAGCCTGCATAACTGGCATAAAAGCCCGCAACAGATCTCTTGCTCCCGTGTCCGTCACAGCGCTGCGGAATACGCAATAGCAGACCTTTTTACATAACCTTATAACCTTTTTGATACTATGCTGAACCATTACCTTTCACCCATTTTACTACACATCGCCCCACCCACTTGGCTGGTAATTCCATTTATTACCCTGCTAGGCATGATTGCAAGCGGCCCCCTGTTATACGAAAACTTTTGGCACAAACACTATAGCACCATAGCCATACTCTTAGCCACCCTAGTCATAGGTTATTACACCATCATGCTGCAGGAATACGTTATCCCCGTAGACACTATCGTAGAATACATTCAATTTATCACCCTCATCAGCGCCTTATATATAGCCGCAGGCGGGATACACATCCACCTGAAAGGACACGCTACCACCAAAACCAACATTCTCTTTTTGATTACAGGCGCCATACTATCCAACATCATCGGCACCACAGGCGCATCCATGCTCTTGATACGCCCCTACATCCGGTTTAACAAAGGACACATCCGTCCCTACCACATCATCTTCTTCATCTTCCTGATCAGCAACGTAGGCGGCGCCTTAACCCCCATAGGAGATCCCCCCCTATTCTTAGGCTTTTTAAAAGGCATCCCCTTTCATTGGACCTTACAGCATAATTTCGCACCATGGCTGATAGCCATCCTCGCACTGTGCAGCATCTTCTATTGCCTGGATGTCCGCCATGAGAAGACCTATTCCCACGAAGCTACTGCCTCCTCACACGCCTTCATCACCATTACCGGCAAGCGCAACTTCCTGTGGCTGATCGGCATCGTAGCCGCCGTCTTTGTAGATCCCAACCTATGTCCCGCCATCCCCGCCATCAAATTTTATGGACACGCAATATCCTTTGTACGAGAACTCCTCTTCCTGACCATCAGCTATGTAGCCTATCGCTACGCCGACAAGCACGCTTTGCGTGACAACACCTTCAGCTGGGAACCGTTAAAAGAAGTCGTCATCCTCTTCTTTGGCATCTTCTCCACCATGATGCCAGCCCTCTTTATCATTAGCAACTATGCACAGAAATTGCCTAGCTACCTACTCACCCCCTCAACCCTCTACTGGGGAACCGGCATGCTCTCCTCCATGCTCGATAATGCCCCTACCTACTTGAACTTCCTAGCCGCCAGCATGGCCAGCCAAGGCGCAGACATGTTGCAACATACAGATGTGTATCAATATGCGGT
>JALRAY010000053.1 GCA_023257955.1 Amoebophilaceae bacterium
TTCTAAGATATCCAGCCGCTTGGATACTTTCTCCATGTAAGGAGACTTAAACCCTTTCTTTACCTCAGAGTGTTTCATGAGATATAACCACTCGTGAATTTCCTCTTTGATGACATCGTCAAATAATGGAATAGAGACAATAAAGTATTCTGGGAATACATTGTGTGCATCGTATATATGCATCCTTCTATCTACTAAATGAACGTCTATGGGATTGGTATGATCTATTTCATGGAAGATGACCTTGCCATGGTGTAGGGGGGATTGACTGTTGTGAAAAGGGAAGTATAGCAGATTGATATGGAAGACCTTCTTAATCTGAAAGTAATTTTGACCTGCCCCAATATTATCCACGATGAGTCTAGAGATATTTAATACAGCTTTGTTGAGAAACATATCTGTATGCGCCCTATCTATTTCAACGATATAGTTGTTGCCTTCTTCGTCTGCAACGACAAGGTCTGCTATACTGCTTTTTAAATCTTTACTTTCTTTATTGCTTTCGCTGTCAAGCAAGGCTGTGATCTTAACGGGGCTATATCCTTCTGAGGCAAAAAGGGCTGATATAAATCCTTCAACGATTTCATAGTCGCCTTTATCTTTTAGTAGATACTTGATTGCGTAATCAAAGCTTATGAGTGGTTTTTGCATGGGTATAATCATTTAAAGAGGCTCCTAGATATAATAAATAGCATTCATACAAGATCTTTATTTTTGAGCGCCTGATATAAGAAGTTGAATAGATACTGCAGTGGTTGCTCTAGTATCTGTTTCGTAGAAGGAAGGAAGTAAGTATTTTCTTTCAACAAATTTACGAGTTCTCTCTTTGATTCATCACTTTAATCCTTCTCACGACTACATAAAAGAATTATAGCTAAAGATTTATTGCCCAATGTCTTGGATATGATGCTAGGGGAGAAGCAAATATCATCATGAATTAGGAAGTGTTAGTTCTTCCTATCCTGTAGCGCTTTATGGATAACACATGTAATGCAATTAGTTAGCTATTTTTTCTAAAGCGGTCTTATTATAGTTTGTCATAGGCTACAGTGTGTGGGAATTTCACATCTTGTAGCATGTTTGCTTTGATGCCTATAGAAAAGTCATAGCTTTGTCGCTTCGCTATTGGCGCCCAGGCGAAGAGGATTTGCCAGCAGTGTAAATCTCGCGCAATATTGATTTTGGTGGCATCTCCTACTAGCTCCTTGTTATCGATATCATAGTCCGTCTCAAAACCTATTTTCCAGTTTTTAGAAATACTACACATGCCAGACATGGGGATATGATTTGTTGTTTTCTTTTGATCTTGGGCAATTTGATAGGTATAGGTTCTGTGATAGGCGATCTTTACTTCCCAAGGCAAATCCGCATCTACATATTGCGACGGATATTCTATAACGGTTTCTTCGCTTGGTGAAGGTGCTTCATCTGGCGCCTCGTCCGTTAGCGGATTGTTATTGTTTGTGGCCTGTTCGGAGGGGCTTTGTTTAGACTTGAAGCTGGTGCCTATTTTCAAGTTATACTGTTTCAGGGTACCTAAGCCATTGCCATGTTGCCATGCATATTCCTTTATGCGAGTTCTGCGCTGATAAGAGTAGGGATCTAAGGTGCTATCATATTCAATGCTTAAGAGCTCGTCAAACAAACGTGTGCGCCCACCTAGTTTAATGTCTTGTAAGGGAAATTCTTTCTCTAGAAAATCATAGCCTGTCTCCATGTACAGGGATTCAAATATGGGGATTTTTTTGGATGCGTTCCCTTTTTTTGACGTGTCTTTGATTTTTAATTCTAGTATGTTATCTATCTTCCCGGTGAGTATGGCACTGTCCTTTTCTGGTGCGGTGCCAAAGATGGCATTCTCAAATCTATTACATTTCTTTTCTCCATTCGCCGTCGGGAATTTTTGATAGTATTGATAATTCTCTTTAGAAAAATCCGGGGTATAAGTAAACCCGAGGATGGGTTCTATACGGTGACGGATACCTTGTATTCGCGCTTCTTCTCCCCAGAGATAAGTACCATAGATACTGGTGCTCAGTTTAGCTCCTGTATTCCAATCCCATACCCTATACCAACTTTCTTCAGTTTTAAAATCTCCGGGAGAAGGAGAAGTATAATTACGTCGCTTGAAGTACCAACGTTCGGTATATTTAAAAAAAGGATTGAGGTTGAAGTAGCTGAATATTTTGATGTTGGTCTCTACAGGTAAGGTATGTTTAAAGCCATACCTTTTTTCTTTCCATACGCGTCTCTTGTTGCTCCAAAACTTGATGGTTTCATCTTCTTGCGTGCCTATTTTGTTGGTTAGCTCATTCTGAAATTCAGAGGTATGTTTTATAGAAAGGTTGAGATAGAGGTCTTTATACCATATACTGTCGCTATTACTTCTTTTACTCCATAACCGCGCTGGGTAGAGGGGTGAACCGGTGATAGCAATATGCGGCAAGGTCATATTGGTAATATCCTTACTAAAGTCCTCATTGTGGGCTATACTTGTGCTCATGGTATAGGGGAGCCAATCGAACCAGAATAATCTAAAATTTTCGGTATACCTGATTTTTGACTGTGTTTTCCCATTTAACTTATTCGGGTTATAGGCCATGGCTCTAAAACTATTGCGGATGTCTACATCAGCCATCAAGCTTCTCACTTTGTTATGTAAAGTTTCATGATGCCAGGTATACTGCCATTCTGTTTCGTTATCCTCGGCAATGGATAGTTCATCAGAATGTGGGGTAGTAGTCCTTCTATACAACATATCTCCTTTGAAAGAATACCGACTGATGTAGTTGGAATTAACTTTTATTTCCCGAGTACCTTTGGTATAAATGGAGCCTCTACAAGCTAAGTCAATATAATCATTGAAGTAGAAGTAATATCCGCCATCTCGGAGATAGAATCCTTTATCAGGATCTTCCCCTAGTTGTGGGAAAATAATGCCAGAAGCTTGGGGTGTAGGTAGATAGAAGAGGCCATAGAAGAAGCCTAATGGGGTAGGCACTCCATAAAATTCAAATCGAAATGGACCGGAGGCAATCCGTTTGCCATCCACATATTTGATTGTTTTCGCTTTTACGGCATAGTGAGGTTTGACACAATTGCAGGTGGTAAAGTGCATATCATCTATATAGTAGGTATCAGGTGTGTCCTTTTTGGCTGCTTTAGCACGAAGCAGGGCTTCTCCTTGTGGTGTAAATAGCTGTTTGGCTTTCCCGCGATGGGATTTGAAGTTATAACGTAGCTCCTCAGCGAGGTATATGGTTTGATCATTCAGAAAAATAGCTTTGGGATCTATTTTTCCTTTCTCATTCTTATGACCTGTAGCTATAACGGTATAGTTATCCCAGTTAAAAGAAATGTTGTGTGCGGTTAAACGAGCCTTCCCCATGCCAATAGTAGTTCCTTCGCCACGCATCAATGCTATCTTATTGATCATATCAAACTCTATGGAATCTTTGGCGCCGTAACCTATAATATCTTGCAGTACATCGTCTGATGTTACTTCTTCGTTATCAGGATTATCAGTTTTCGCTTTAGCCTTTGCCTTTTCTTTTTTTTCTTCTATAAACGCAGCCATTTGAAACTCGCTTTCATTCCATTCATCCATCAGAAGTGGGTGATGGAGTAAGTTGGATTGTAGATACGGGGGCTGTAGAATCTTTTGGAAATATTGTTTATTTGTAGTCAAGATAGGGAGAGGAAGAAAAGAAGCATCATCATCGCTACTGGCATATGTGGGGATACTGAGTAGTGATATGAGGAGGAGGGAGGTTAAAAGTATTTTTTTATGACTAGACACTATAGTGTATGGAACAAAGTGTTAATAATATGAATGGGTTATGATAACAATAAGAGGCAATTACAAACCGACTTTCTTTTGCAAATTTTTATGTCTATTGATAGCATTGTTATCAATGGGCTTCCATCAACCAGGTGAAAGCCGGAAGTATAGGGTAAAAAAAATCATCTTAGATGCTGGCCATGGAGGAAAAGATTCGGGAGCTGTGGGTAAGTTTTCCAAAGAAAAGGATATAGCCCTGCAGGTAACACTGGCACTGGGTAACCTTATCAAAAAACATATGAAGGATGTGCAAGTTATTTATACCCGTCAGCAAGATGAATTCATTCCACTGTATCAGCGTTCCTCAATGGCGAATAAAAATAATACAGATCTCTTTATTTCCATTCATTGTAATGCCGCAGAAAAGAATAAAAATAGCCATGGGGTTGAGATTTTTACCATGGGACTAGAAAAAAGCAACCAAAACTTGACGGTCGCTAAAAGAGAAAATGGAGTTATCTTAATTGAAGATGACTTTGAGTATACTTACCAAGGTTTTGATCCTAAATCGCCAGAATCACATATATTGTTTTCCCTCTACCAAAATGTGTATTCCGAAAACAGCTTAAAGCTAGCACAATATATAGAAGAAGGTTTTGCTATGCATACAAAACGTAAACGAAGAGGAATTAAACAAGATGGCTTCTTAATACTGTGGCAAACTACAGCCCCCAGTGTATTGGTAGAAGTAGGGTTTATTACTCACCCGGAAGAGGAGCAATATTTATGCAAAAAGCATGGGCAAAATGAAATCGTTACTGCCATTTTTGAAGGGATCAGAAAATATAAAACGGATATAGAAACTAGGAAGTAGAGAAGAGGCTAAGTATATATGATGACGTTACATAATAGAATGAATAGTATGTTGATAACAACGCAATGCTCTCCCCGATAAGTTCTGCTGCTCTTGGTTTTTAGGCTTATTGTAATTACAGTCAAGAAAGCATAATGCATATAAAAGCACCGCCTGAGTTCCGACCACTATTCATGTTGTGTTTTATCCAGCAACCGCTGATTCATCGATTTACTGGTGCGCGCACCTAATAGCTTTATTTTCTCTACACGACTGACGAGACTTCCTCGGCCATCACATAGCTTTTTCATGGATTCGGTATAGGAATCTTTGGCAGCATCCAACCTTTTACCTACCTGTGTTAGCTCATCCATTAACCCCACAAACTTATCATATAGTGCTCCGCTTTGTCGCGCTATTTCTAGCGCATTTTGATTTTGATATTCTTGACGCCATATGCAAGCAATGGTACGTAAAGTCGCAATGAGTGTGGTGGGAGAAACGAGGATGATGTTTTTCTCATATGCTTCACTATGTATAGTATGATCATGTTGCACGATGAGGTGATAAGCAGGTTCTATTGGGATAAACATAAACACAAAATCTAGTCCTGGAAGGTTATACAGGGTTTGGTAGTTCTTTTCACTCAGCAAGCTGATGTGTCTGCGTATAGAAAGGATATGTTGTTTCAAGTGCATGCCCTTTTCTGCTTCGTTATCTGTATTAAAAAACTGCTCAAAGTTCACAAGGGATACTTTGGAATCTATAATAACATGCCTTTGGCCAGGGAGGTTAATGATTACATCCGGTTGGTATCGCTTACCTTCTTCCGTGATAAAAGAAACCTGAGTTTGGTATTCTCTATCTTTTACTAAGCCAGAGTGCTCCAAGAGGCTTTCTAAGATAAACTCGCCCCAATTCCCTTGCGTTTTCGTATCTCCCTTAATAGCCTTCGTAAGGTTATCCGCTTCTTTCGTAATCTGTACGTTGAGTGTATAGAGCTTGTTGATTTCTGTCCGCAATTCCACGGTTCGTGCTAATCCTTCTTTGTTGGTTTGATCTACCTGCTTCTCAAAGGTCTGTATCTTTTCCCCTAGCGGTTTTAAAATGGTTTCTAGGTTCTGTTGATTCTGTTCTGTAAACCGCTTACTCTTCTCTTCTAAAATGTCATTCGCGAGATTCTTAAACTGACTTGTCAGCTTCTCCTCTACTTTCACGACAGCTTCTTTCTCCTTTTCCAGCTGCTCTAGCAGGTTATCATTCATAGCCTTGGCTGTAGCTAACTGCGTATGCAGGTTGAGTTCCTGTTCCTGGTATGTGATAGTAGCAGCCTGGAGCTCTTTTACCTTTTGCTGTGCTTCTTCCAGCTGTATCTGAAGGGTATTATGAGCTAGCTGCCATTTATTGCTGGTGATATACCAACTCCCAAGAATACCTACCAGACAGGCGATGACGATATATATAAGTAATGTCATAGGCGTTTATGAATTTAAGTCTTCCTTAATGTGTGATATAACATACAACAAACCATCGAATTTAATCATCTATTTGTAACACAGTTCGTCTGCTTGGAATTGCTTGTATGCATCGTTTATGATTTGGCATTGATTAGCTCTATCTTATGAACGACGGCAACGTCTTTTCCATAAAAGGCTATGCCAAGGCGTAATACGCTTTTGACGTGTTTTG
>JALRAY010000054.1 GCA_023257955.1 Amoebophilaceae bacterium
CTATTATTTCATAGTCTGATTTACTTTTTAGCAAAAACTTGAGAGCAAAGTCGAAGCTTAGTAGCTTGTCTTCGTTTAAAGGATCTTCAATAGTGGTTGCTTTCGGTTGCTTGTGTTTACTGGTTTGGGTTGCCATAGGATATAAGTAGAATGGTTAGGTTATGGTTATTGACTACTTTTGAACTTGTTAGTACGGGTTTGTAAGCCTATATTCATGCAAATAAAATACCTTTGGGTAAAAGCGCACTCGCTACACTCGACTGCTTAACGCTAAGGGGTATTTTCTAATAAAATGTATTATGCTTGTTTTGCCGTCGCAAAAGTATAAGCGCTATCATCAGCCGTATGCGTGCGGTTGCTGTACACCGTGAATTTACACAAATATGAATCAACTTAAAAAGTTAGCGCAAGATACTATCACCTACGGATTGAGTAGTATGGTTGGTAGGCTGCTGAATTATTTACTAGTGCCGTTTTACACGAGCGTTTTATTGCCTGCGGAATATGGTGTTATCACAGAGCTGTATGCTTATCTAGCTTTCCTGAACATTCTCTATAGCTATGGTATGGAAACCACCTACTTGAAATTTGCTACTAAGGAAAACGCTAGCATAACTTTTAGCCTCACCAATAGCATGCTGCTATGCACGAGTGTTGTTTTTTCTAGCCTCTTGATTGCTTGTGCTCCGCTGATTGTGCATTCCCTCGGTTACCCTGGCAAAGCAATATATATCTATCTGATGGCTGTGATCTTATGGGGCGATACGTTTTTAGTACTTCCCTTTGCCAGATTGCGGTTATTGAATAAGTCCATGCAGTTTGCGAAACTAAAGTGCTGCCAAATAGGGATGAACGTGCTATTGAATATCCTCTTTATGTATGTATTGCCTCGCGTATCATCTATCACTACCAGCGGCTTGTGTAGTATTAGTCATAGTCACTGGGTTGTATGCGATCATGTAACCTATATTTTGTTAGCTAATGTGTTAGCGAATATCAGCATTCTGCCGTGGGTAGGTATTGCGTGTAAGGATTTTACGTACCGATTGGAAAGGGAGCAAGTGAAAAAAATACTTGTATATGCCTTGCCATTACTGATAATGGGGCTCGCATGGATGATTAATGAAATGCTTTCCAGGGTTTTGTTGAAGCATATCTTGCCTATCCAGCTGTATCCAGGGCAAAGTAAGGAAGCGGTATTAGGGATTTTCGGCGCTTGTTATAAACTGACTATGTTGATGGCTTTGGCGATGCAGGCCTTTCGGTATGCGGTAGAGCCTTTCTTTTTCAAACATGCGGTTGAGAAGGAGTCGTTGCCCTTGTTTAGTAAAGTGATGCAAGCGTATATACTTATCGGTTGTTGGGTATGGTTCGCTATCAGCGTCAATGTGGAGCTGCTAGCCTTGATCTTTCTGCGTAATCCTGCTTATCGTGCGGGGATCCATATTGTTCCTTATCTAACCTTGAGTTACTTATGGCTTGGGATCTATTATAATCTTTCTATATGGTTCAAGGTGGTGAATAAGAACTACTACGGCACCATTATCACTACTATCGGTGCGGGTGTTACTATTTTGTTGAATGTATGTCTTGTTCCATATTTGGGGTATATGGGGAGTGTATGCGCAACATTGTGTAGCTATATCAGCATGGCGGTTATCTGCTTTTATCAAGGTCAAAAGCACTATCCTGTCCCCTATAAAGCAGGAAATGGATTGCTGATAATAGGTATAACGGGTATGTTAATTATGATCATACGACAATTACACTATCCACAGCTCCTTCATACCATTGTGAGTAATATTACCGTGACAGTTATTGCCGGAGGTGTTGCCTATGCATATCTCCGTAAGTCAGCTTGATTGCGATGTAGACATGACAGAGGATACTGAGCTACGTTACGTATTCATAGGAGCTTTTTCACAATGTTAGGTTAATCAGACTTTCTGAAAGATCTTCTTTTAGATCCCCAGAAGGTCTTTTTTTTATCCTTGTTAGGATTCCGCCTTGCTTCCGCAGATGCATTGAAGGAGGTGGATTTTCTATGCCCTTTATAACATTTATTATTGTTATAGGAATGTGCAGCCCTTGTATATACAGGCTTCTTCGGCGAAGAGGTGAGCAGGTCTTGTATGGCTTGCCATTGCTTTTGATCCTGTGGTGACACAAGGTTTATAGCGAATCCGTGGGCTCCAGCTCTAGCAGTCCTGCCTATGCGGTGGACATAATCTTCCGGTGCTTGTGGGATGTCGTAATTGATAACGTGCATTACATGAGGGACATCTAAACCACGCGCAACGATATCCGTCCCTACCATAATGCGATGTTTGCCTTGCCTAAAAGCTTTTATGACCCGTTCCCGCTTGCTTTGCCTTAGGTTGCCATGGATAGCACATGCGCTATGCCCGTCTTTCTTTAATTCGGAGGCTAATCGGTCTGCATCATACTTTGTCTTCACAAATACCAATACTGTACCTTCACTCTTGATTAATTGATCTAATAGTATGGAATACTTCTCCGCATTTTTCACGCGAATGGTCTCTTGTTGCAGGTTATTGGCAACGATGCTGGCTTCTTTGATTTCTTGCACAAAGACACGTTCTGGGGACTTGAGGTACTTAACGGCTAGTTTCTCTATATCAGGCGGGAAGGTAGCGGAGAACATCAACGTTTGGCGTTCTTTAGGAAGCGGGGTAATGATTTGCTCTAGCTGCATGGAGAATCCCATATCAAACATACGGTCTGTCTCATCTAAGACGAGGAAGTTAATGGTATGCGCCTTTAAGGTACCTCGCTCAAAATAATCTATCAATCGGCCAGGGGTGCCAATAATGATACGAGGGTGTTCACGTAGTTGCTTCATCTGTTTGGCATAGGGTTCTCCGCCTATAATGAGTGCCGTGCGAATGTGGTTACTTTTCCCCAAGAGTTGATGAATATGAGAAGTCACTTGTTGCGCTAGTTCTCGCGTGGGAGTGATGATTAAGCCTACACCTTCTGATTCTGTTAGCAAATGATTGAGGAGCGGCAAAGCAAAAGCTAATGTTTTACCCGTACCTGTCTGCGCGGAGCCTAGGACATCTTTTTGTTGCAAAGCGAGGGGGATCGTATGAGCTTGTATATCGGTAGGCTGCGTGAAACCTAATTTATCTAACGCACAAGTCAAAAATGGGTTCATCCCCATCTCTTGGAAAGTATTCATAAGTAAATGTATATGTGAGTAAAGTAAAATATTAAATGATGATTACCTGCTTAATCCTTTCTATGAGCTACAAAAGCTATACGCATATTTAGGTAATGGGTGATGATGGGTGAGAGGAGGAGTAGTGATAGCTATCGCATCTAAAAGCCATATCAATTATCAGGTGACAAGTATCATCTTGTTCTAATGGAGCACAAAGAAACAGTATAATTAGCAAAAAAGCTAATGGGGTTATATGCTCCAGCTTGTTTGAGGTCAGTAAATTTTGTTGTTGCAGCTTGAGGGTTTGCTTCAGCACGATGCAAACCCTATTGCAGGTAAGCATCAGGTGAATGCCTATATTTGTGTACCAAAGAACTTTTACAGCTTTACTAGGGATACCCACATCATAAGCTATGAGGCATGTATCAGTTACTGTCTTCAATGCGTAGCGCTAGTTATCACGTATCTAGCGGCTTTATCATCCACACAATATACTCTCATTACCATGACGCAAGCACAAAAAGTTCATTCCCTGATACAGTATTTCTCTCAGCAACCGGAGATAAAAACAGAGCTGCATTATGATACGCCTTTTCAGTTGCTCGTAGCGGTGGTGTTAAGTGCGCAGTGTACGGATAAGCGCGTCAATAGCATCACGCCTGCCTTGTTTAAGGCCTTCCCTACGCCTCATACATTCGCACTGAGTTCTTTTGAAGAAGTCTTTCCCTACATCAAATCTATCTCCTACCCTAATAATAAGACTAAGTACCTACTGCAAGCTTCGCAGCACCTGGTAGCAAATTTTGCAGGCGAAGTTCCCAAAGACGTGCATGACTTGTATCAATTACCCGGTGTGGGTAGAAAATCCGCTCATGTGATTGCGGCAGTGCTCTATGATGCGCCTACCTTGGCCGTAGATACACACGTCATGCGGGTGGCTAAAAGATTAGGCCTTGTGGATAGCGATGCTAAAAATCCCTTGGCGATAGAAAAACAACTTGTGAATATCTTCCCGCAGCAACATATAGGCAGCCTGAATACTTGGTTAGTGATCCATGGGCGTTACACCTGTCTCGCACGCAAGCCTAAGTGCGATATCTGTCCTTTGATAGCACACTGTGTGTACTTCAATAGCCAAAAACATGCTCCTTACATTATATAGCCGCTGTCCCACAAGTCACTATACTTCCGGATACTCACCATACTCCCACACAGCTCCATACCGTGTGTCTTTGATAGTAATGCCTTTGGATTTCAACTCAGCACGCAACATATCCACTTGCGCGTAGTTTTTTTGCTGCTTCGCATCCGCATATACCTGCATAATCGTTGCTATCAAATTGGTAGGCTCCGTTTGAAAAAAGGGTTGCAGACCTAATATATCTACCACAAACAAGGTATATGCCTGCTTCAATTTTTCAAAAGCTGCCTCTTCTATGGCCAATGACCTAGTCTCTAAAGCATGGATCAGCTTTAACATTTGGAAGAGCGCTGCAATCAACTTAGCTGTATTAAAGTCATCATTCATCGCCTCATAACCAAGCGCTATATGCTGTTCTATAGTTGTCATATGCACTTCCGCTCTACCGCTTTCTATCACATCAGCGGGATACCGCATATTTTGTATGGCTTTCAACCCATTCATAAG
This sequence comes from Amoebophilaceae bacterium, assembly GCA_023257955.1. Taxonomy (GTDB): domain Bacteria; phylum Bacteroidota; class Bacteroidia; order Cytophagales; family Amoebophilaceae; genus Amoebophilus. The sequence continues at coordinate 4,833 of JALRAY010000054.1, forward strand.
TTTTAGATACCCTTTCTCCGCTCCTTGCAACGCTTCATTAGAGAAATTAACGGTACTTCTGTAATGCGCTTGTAGGTAAAAGAACCGCAGAATCATCGGATGATAGGGCCTGGTTAATAACGGATGGGTGCCTTGGAAGAGCTGCGCCAAGGTGATATAGTTCCCTAAAGACTTACTCATTTTTTGATCATGCAGCGTAACCATGTTATTATGGATCCAATACTTGGCGGACGTGGTATTATGCATCGCCCTCGCCTGTACTACCTCACATTCATGATGCGGGAATAGTAAATCCATCCCTCCTCCGTGAATATCAAAGTAGGAGCCTAGATATTTGTAGCCTAATGCCGCACATTCCGTATGCCAACCCGGGAAGCCTTCGCCCCAAGGAGAAGGCCAACGCATGATATGCGTGGCATCCGCTTTTTTCCATAAGGCAAAATCAACAGGCGACTTTTTCTCTGCTTGACTTTTCAGGGTCCGCGTTCCAGAGAGCACATCCTCCAGCTTCCTACCCGAAAGTTCCCCATAGCGATGGTGTTGTTCGTAAGCCTTGATATCGAAGTAAACAGATCCCTCCACCTCATAGGCGCAGCCTTGCTGCAGCATCTTTTCGATGAGGGCGATTTGTTCCGGGATATGACCACTTGCTGTTGGCTCTATATCAGGCGCTTCTATATTCAATGCCGCGATATCGCTATGGAAGCTATTCGTATACCGTTGCACCACCTCCATAGGCTCTATTTTTTCAAGCCGTGCTTGTTGTAGAATCTTATCTTCTCCTTCATCCGCATCCCGCTCTAAATGACCTACGTCTGTAATGTTACGGACATACCGTACTTTATACCCAATGTGCTGCAGGTACCGTTTGATGGTGTCAAAAGTAAGGTAGCAGCGGGCATGCCCTAGATGCGCAGGTCCATAGACGGTAGGTCCGCATACGTACAGGCCTACATGCGGCGGCGCAATGGGTTGGAATAGTCCTTGTTGGCGCGTAAGGGTATTGTAAACGTATAACTGCTGCTGCATAAGTGATTTGAAATCTCTAAAGTATTGCTTATGTGTTCCGCTCTCAAAAAAGTCATTACCAGGAGTCGCAGGCGACGAAGCAAACCAGACGTAGTGCTATTCCCCAAAAGTCATTGCCAGGAGCCTCAGGCGACGAAGCAACCCAGATGCGGTGCTATTCCCCAAAAAGTCATTGCCAGGAGCCGCAGACGACGAAGCAACCCAGCCCGCAGTGCTGTCCACAAAACCATCATTGCGAGGAGCCGAAAGCGACGAAGCAACCCAGACGCAGTGTTGTCCCCCAAACTGTCATTGCGAGGAGCCGCAGGCGACGAAGCAACCCAGACGCAGTGTTGTCCCCCAAACTGTCATTGCGAGGAGCCGCAGGCGACGAAGCAACCCAGACGCAGTGTTGTCCCCCAAACTGTCATTGCGAGGAGCCGCAGGCGACGAAGCAACCCAGA
>JALRAY010000055.1 GCA_023257955.1 Amoebophilaceae bacterium
TTTTTCTGATATATTAAGTTTTGACATGGTTGATTTTTAATAGCCTGACTTGAAATTATCACGTGGGAGGGGAGTTACACAAAGAATTTCGCTTTTTCTTTCACGATCAGTATAATATTTTTTCTTCTAAACCCAATTACCCATCAGCCGAAGCTGAAGGGGGTACTATTTTTCATCAATAGTAGGACTTGCGCAGGAGCATAAATTTATACCACGTTGAGGTGCCTATTCCATCAAATAACGTCGCTTTAACGTGATTGTAAGATTCCTAAAAACGCAACTTGCGAAAGTCCTGAATAAAATAAAATGAACCATGAAGCGCCTTATTCCCGCGATTGACTTCGCCTAGCGAAGTGGTGGCATTTGAAAGAGGATTAGGTCTTGACTAAGGCATTCGGTTGCACAGAATATGCTAGCAGTCTTTAGGAATATCTCTACTAAAGTGATAATTTCGGCTATAAGTGGCTGTTGATACGCTATCGTATACTCCCTGATGCGTGAGGTTACGGGTGAGGAGATGAAGACCGGTATCGTGATGTTAGTTGTTTTTTAATTCTTATTTACAGCGTATAATTTTGGCTTTGACATATACTCCCTCTCTTATTCCCCGTCGGTTTGTACGGACTATGGCGATGCATCATTTGTATGCTTTTCATATTCGTCAACAAGCTACTTATCACAATGCGCTTTCCGAGATAGAAAGTGCGTTTCAGCCCGATGTTTTTTCTCCAAGCCCACTTAATGCGCAACAGCTAGCTGGTGAGAAGATGGCCGCATTGCAAGTTTTTAAGGATGGTGTAGCTGAGCATAGGTTGGTTGGAGTCCAAGCTTTTCCAAAATCTCCAGAAAATAATGCCGTTGCCAATAAGCTATGGGAAAGCTATCAAAATATGCTTTCTCAAGAGGTGAATGTACTGAAAAATGGCATGCAAGCAACGTTGCGCGATGCTTGCAATGCGTATCTGCTGACCTTGCAGCTGATGGTAGAGTGGTTTATGATTGCAGAAAAACAGGTCCAAGAAAGTGAGCAGCTAGCAATCCCGATAACAGCCCCTACAGCATTAGCGCATAACCGGATATTAGCAACGTGGCGCAATCATCCGGGGTTTCAAGATCTTTTAGCTGAGCGTAATGTGGCGTGGAATAAAGATATACATGTTGTTGTTAGGTGGTACAATCAGTTTATCAAGCATGCTGCAAAGTTACAGCATGCGCATACTAACAACGGAAAGAGAAGCGATGAAGAAATAGTAAGCATTATCTTGCACCAGATCATTGGGGGGCAAGATGATATACAACAGTATTTTGAGAACTTATATTTACATTGGGAAGAAATTAAATGTATCGTTAAAAGTCTATGGCCCCAAGTTGATATCAACAGCATACTAGCTTTTTTTCAGCAGCAAGAAACTTTTACAGAACCTTCTATAGCTTTTTATACGCAACTGATTGAAAATACATTGACCCAAGATGCGGCTCTAGAGACGCTTATTCAGCAGTACGCTAAATCATGGGCGCTAGAACGATTGGTATTAGTAGATAGGATTATTCTCAAGATAGGGTTATGTGAGATGCAGTACTTAGCTGACACGCCTGGTAAGGTAGTGATAAGCGAATATGTATATCTAGCTAAAAAATATAGTACTGCTAAAAGTCTTGCCTTTGTGAATGGTATCTTAGATGCTGTTGCCAAAGAGCATAACTTTGTAACATAAGTCTTCCACACTGTCACACATTTAAATTTTACACAATATGAAGAAAAATCCTATATCTAGTATTTTGAGTATCCTCATTATGATCACCCTTGGGACCTTAGTAGGGATGTTATTTTCCCCAACTAGTGGCAATAATATTCGAAGTGTTCTTTTGTATAAACTTGAAGGGTTCCTAAAAAAAATGAAGTCATTATTGCTTCACATGCTGGAGCTCCCATACCAAAGCAAGATACAAAATGATGGTAAAGTAGCTAGCCAAGAAATCATTAATCAGACTATTAGCAAAGCCAAACAATTGTTAGAAGAAGTGGAAGAGCTATCTGAGAATTTAGAGACCCAATCTTCAAGCAGTTTGGCCTAGTAGTTATGCAGGGTTATGTCGCTTAATGTTGACGAAAGGGGTTGTACTAACTGTAAAATTCAGTAATTTTGGTCACGTTAGTTTTTCGACAGGGCGTAATAGTAGCTACGATAACAAGTAATTTACGTATGATCTCCATAGGAAGAAATATTTGTATAGTTTGCAGGTACTTGTAATCTGTCTATACAAAGCTTAGCGATGTTTAATTTTAAATAGTAACCATATCATTCATGTAGTTTTATATGACATTTAACAATAATTTTCTTTTAGCTGCCAATTTTTTAGAAGGGCTAGAACTCAAAAATGTATTCCTATTAGTCAGCTTCATTGTAGTATTTTACCTTTTTATGGTAAGACCGCAACAAAGGCGCCAGAAAGAACAACGTGATTTTCTAGACCAACTACAAAAAGGAGTAGAAGTAATCACCATTGGGGGTATTCATGGAAGGGTTCATGAAGTACAAGATCAGCTTGTAGTCCTAGAAGTAGACCAGAAAGGAACCAAAATCACTTTCTCTAAAAATGCTGTGTCCATCGATGCTTCCAAAAAGCAAAACCAAAGTCAGAATAAATAATACGGTACCAATGTTTGGAGCTGTAATCTTTGAACAGGTCTCTTTATTGTAAAGAGACCTGTTTTTTCATGCCGACGCAAACCCATACTTTTAGATGCGGAATATCCGCTTCAAAATACAGAACATTGCATTATTCTATGCGATGGGGCATTGAATGTATGTTTTCTGATTTTAAAGCCAGAGGATTCTCTATTACAAAGACGCATTTAAAGCATGCAGCTAGGATAGAGATGCTCATTCTTATTTTGGCATTAGCATCATATTGGGCATTATAAACAGGAATGCAACCACAAACAGATAAAACCAATCATACTCAAAAAAAAGTGCCGTTCGTTAATTTCATTCTTTAAAAAGGACTTCGATTACTATTGAATGCCTCGCTTCATTTGATTTCAATACCTGTTTTGTGGCCCTATAAAGACTCTGTCTGTGGTAAGTCTGATGTGTATAATACTACTATACATCTTTAGAATTAAAAAACTCGCTTAGTTGTGTGGCCTTTTTTGTTCCTACGTGCTTTGCTAATGCTTCATAAGGAGCTTCTTTCATTTTCTTCACCGACTTAAACTGCCGCAAGAGTACTTCAATAGTCTTCGGGCCTATCCCAGGAATGGTATCTAATTGACTTTGGATACTAGATAGGCTGCGCTTCTTGCGGTGAAAAGTAATCGCAAAGCGATGAGCTTCATCCCTAATTTGTTGCAGCAGCTTTAGCGCCGGGGATTTCTTGCTGATGCATAACGGATCATTATCTTCTGGATAGTATACCTCTTCCAAGCGCTTGGCGATACCGATGATACTTACTTGACCATACACACCCAATTCTTTTAATACCCCTACCGCTGCACTCAATTGACCTTTGCCTCCATCTATCACAATCAACTGTGGTAATGACTGTTTTTCTGTTAGTAACCTAGCATACCGCCGCTTCACGATTTCTCGCATGGAAGCAAAATCATCCGGACCTACAACTGTTTTAACATTAAAATGGCGGTAATCTTGCTTTGCAGGTCTTCCGTCCTTAAAGACGACCATCGCTGCGACAGGGTTCGTGCCTTGGATATTAGAGTTATCAAAGCATTCAATATGCACAGGCATCTCCTTCAGTTGTAACGTTTCTTGCAGCAGTACTAAGGTTGCATTGCTTTTCGGTTGTTGAGCGTGTAGCTTCCTGAGGGTTTCCTGCTTCAGAAAGAATACATTTTTGATCGCTAAGTCTACTAGCTTCTTCTTATCACCTCTTTTAGGAAGTACCACCTTCACCTTCTCAAATTCTTCAGCTAGAGGCACATTTACCAGTACTTCTGTAGCCGTACTGTTATATTTTGTTCTAAAGTTGATAAGCATCAGGGCCAGTATCTCTGCATCTGTTTCATGCAATGGCTTCTTTATGACGGCTGTTTCCGTAAACCGAATCGTTCCCTCTTTGATGAGGAGATAATTGAGGTACGCTGTTTTTTCATCTGATAGAATGGCACATACATCCATATCACCCACTTGCGGATTAGCAACCAATGATTTAGCTTGATAGTTGTTGATAGCGTCTAATTTTTCCTTATACCGTTGTGCGGATTTGTAGTCTAAAGCCTTGGCCGCTTGCTCCATTTGGTCAAGGATATATTTTTTGACAGTGCCTATATTTCCTTTGAGCAGATGGGCGACCTGTGCGATATCCGCATTATAGGCTTCCTCCGTTTGTAAGGCCGCACAAGGGCCTTTGCACCTTCCTATATGATATTCCAGACATACTTGAAACTTTTGTTGCTTGATCTTGCTTTCCGATAGTTGATAGCTGCAGGTGCGAATGGCGTATAAGCTATGCGCTAAGGCTAACATGCGGTACATGGTTTTGGAATCAGCGAAAGGTCCAAAGAATTGCCCTTGCACGGTCTCCAGATGGCGGGTAATGATAATCCTAGGAAAGCGCTCAGCTGTGATACATAGGTAGGGGTACGTTTTATCATCCTTCAACAAGATGTTATAGCGAGGTTGATTACTTTTTATCAGATTGTTCTCCAGCAACAAGGCTTCATACTCTGTATTGACTATCACAAAGCTGATATGCTGTATTTCTGTGACTAACTTCTTGGTTTTGACACTCAGCTGCTGCTTCGTGAAATAGCTCGCTACCCGCTTTTTGAGGTTCTTCGCTTTGCCAACGTAAATAATTTTTTGCGCCGCATTGTAGAAAAAATACACCCCTGGTTGATTAGGAAAGGTGTTGATATCCTTGCGCGCATATCGTTGCACATTCATCTCATCGAGTTGTATTGTTGTCATAGCCCATAGTTGTTATTGAACTGCTGCTAAATTGAGGAGTTAAAATGTTTCACCTTAGTGCCGATATCTAGTGAGGATATACAACACCGCTATTAATGTGACTAATAAAAGCATACCTGCCAATTCCAATACCAGTCCATAGGGCCCCACTAATTGATAGCTGAGTTCAGTTGTTGAAGGTGTGGCAAGAGATAGTTGTGATGATGGCAATTTGGGAAAGGTAGCAGCTAGCTGCCAACCGATGATACTAAGGACGAGGAGAAGTATGCCTAAGCACGTTATTTTGCGGTACGGAAGCTTTTTCTTTTGGGGAACAATGGCTTCAGGCTTTAAGAATAAGATACATACGAACAACACCAAAATTCCTCCCGCATGTAGAATAACCTGCATAACAGCTATTAAAGCCGCCCCTTGTAGGGCATAGAGTACCGATAGCCCTAAGATGACACACAGCAGACATAGTGCAGCATACAAAACGTTAGCCGTAAAAAAGATCGCCCCCGCGGCAACTGCAATTAGCAAGCAAAGGCCAGCATACAAAAGGTCCATGTCCATAAATAAAGCTTCAATGATGATGGAAAAAAACGCTACGCCGAAACGCGCTAATAGCCTACAAAATCACATCTAGAATATGCAAGCCTGCGCCATCATAATCAGCTAATCGTCTGAGGATCAAGTTAATTATAGGGCTTTGCAGGCGTATTATCCCTGCCTAAAAAGTAAGGACTACTAGGATTACGCATATCTATGATTTTGTAAGCCGCCATTGAGGTAATCCACTACATAAGCAGTGGTACCACCTGAAGATAACTTTACCCCCTAAATAGGACCGTATGATAAAACAGGTGAGTAGGTTTGGAATTGCTTGTATGCATCGTTTATGATTTGGAATTAATCGGCTCTATCTTAATGAACGACGGCAACATCTTTTCCATAAAAAGCTATACCAAGGCGTAATACGCTTTTGACGTGTTTTGATTTTTTGATAATGGCTGTATAATTCTTTGACGCTATTTGTGTTAAGCCCTCTGCTGCTTCTTTTTGTAATGTTTGCTTACTTTCGGCATACTTGTATTCCAAGATAATCGCTTGGGTAC
>JALRAY010000056.1 GCA_023257955.1 Amoebophilaceae bacterium
AAAATCGCTTATGACAACTAAGTTTCACATCGTTAACGTAGCTTGATTTTTCGTGTTTCATAATCTGATGTGTATAAGAGCCCAATCTTCCCTGAACCCACTGGTTGTAACAGGAAATACCGTCTCCAATGCTTGGATGACATACACCTATCCGCAGAGCTATCATGATCTAAAAAACCAGGCAGATAAATACATCGAAACATTCAGGGAGTTAGGAGAATTAGTCGAAGTCGTAGACAGTATGGGGGCATGCAGTGCTTACAGATCTTGGATGCCTGTTGATACGTATGAAGGAGACGTACAATTGAATGAAATCTTTGCTAACCATACCCAAACATGTGCACAAAGTGGTAAAACAAACCTAGCTCCTGAGTTTGCTATGATTCAGCGACAAATTGTTAACTATTCCAGTTTAATTACTACAAACTTTAAAGATCTGATGGATGGGAAAGATGATAGAAATGATGCTGCCCCCCCCATTGCTTTGGCGCCTAGTTTTCATAAAGTAAGACTTGAAAATCAATTACTTTATGATGCCGGTAATCAAGATATGGATGCCGTAATTAAAAATTTATTCTACTATGAGAGCAATTATCATCCGATTCATCGGATAATGGGTAGAAGACTTGCCTATACTTATACTTCGTCAGAAGATAACCGGTATGAAAAACCATTTGATCAAGATGATTTTGGGAGTCATTTGAGAGATAACCCATATGGCGCCCATATTTATTGTTATCTATTTCCAGGAAAAGGGAATGCAAAAGAACCATGTGACTATGATACAGACGGTTATTTTGTTAAACCATCTGATACTAAAGAACCCGGAGACTACTTTGATAATATGGATTCTTTTTTAACATATCTAGCTTCAGATTACAGGATCAGAAATTTGGATTGTTTACGTCAAGAAAAGAATATAGAAGACCCAATAGGTCCCGGTAAAATAGCGGAGAGGGAAGCAAGGAAAAGCAAAATAAAGACTAGAATTACAAAATGTCTAGCCGGTGCATTTGCAGATATGTCTCTAGAAAAGCAACGTAATAGCAAGGCAAGGCTTGTAAAGGGTACATTAAGATATCCAGTATCAGACTGTGTTCGATTTTATGCGACTAATAGAAAAATATGGTGGTTTCTGGGTGATACCTTACGCTATTTATCAAGTTTTATCGTTGGGGTAGGCCCTAAGGTTGGAAAGATGGAACCTATATGTAAAATGAAGTTAATACAAGAGGAGTTTTGGAAAACAGGTAACGGTTTGGCGGGACCAGTTAAGAGCTATAAGCATTATATTGGGTGTGATGCTAACACATTCTCTCGCAATATGGTACTCGAATTAAATCCCGAATCAAACCAAGATTGTGAAGACTACAGAAAGAGGCTAAAACAATTAGAAGCAGATATGGCGAGGGCTAAGGATGCTTTAGAGAAGGAACGTGAAGCGGTGAGGCAAGGGTTGAAAGCGTATCAGCAGCAGTATCAAGAATTGGAGCGGAAACAGCAGGAATTGGTGAAAGCATATGCTAATGGAGCCAAAAGTATCGCAGATATTTTAGAAGAGTTGGCTGATATAAAAGAGCGTGTGTCTTCATTTGATAAAGGACTAAAGGAAAAAAAAGAAGCTATAGAAGCACAGCTGAAGGCTGCAGAAGAGCGCGCCGAACGTGAGCGAAAACGGCTAGCAGCAAATAAGGTACTAACAGCGAAACTAGAGAGCTGTCAAGCACTGAATCTGGATATGCAACAGCTGCAACAAACGTATTCCAAAGAAGTAAACGAGGCTTTTGAGGCTATAAAAGCGGATTTACAGCGTATTATGGAAGAAAATACCCAAATATCACAAGCTATACAAAATCAGCAGAAGGTGCCGACTTGGGATTATTCTAATCAGAAGAAAGTACCTGATTGGGATTCTCCGATTACAAAAATGGATTCAGAGAGATACGAGGATTCAACACTTCAGAAAATGTTAAAGCAGCAGTATGTCAATGGACAGGAAGAGACATTAGCCATTTTATTAAATACAAGTATGCCTAGTGAAGAGCGGAATAAAAAGTTATCTGTTTTACAAGCCACTGACCAGGAAATATATGATAGTGTAAATGAAATTAATGTAAGAAGTGAGAGAAGGAGGGAAGATATTGGATCATTAAAGACAAAAACACAAGCTACGCTAAATGAAATTGAAGAAGAAAATACTAAACTAAAACAGCAGTTGGTAGCTATCAATCAAAAATTGGAGCAGGTGAATAAAGAAATAACAAGTAGGCAAAATGCTATAAAAGCTAAAGAGCAAGTACTTAATCAGAAAGGGAACGCTGTTACCGTTTGTTTTAATGAAGCTATAGCGATGCAAAAAGAAAATGAAGCACTTTCCAATCAAACTTTAACAGATGAGCTGCAGGAAGCCGCTCGTTTGCGTGAAGAATTAAAAAAGCTGGATGAGGAAGAGAAGGGTAAAGATGCTTTTAAAACCCAAGAGGCTTTAGAACGTGAACGGAAGCGACTGTTAGATGAAATAACTAGGCTCACAGATTTAGCAAGAAGAACAGCCAATAATGTAAAAACAGGTTTAGATAATGCCAATGCCCTAGATGAAGAGCTGTGGCAATGGAACAATAATTTTACTGGCATGATGGAGGATTTTAACAGGGACAAGCTGTATAAAACAATGCAGTGGTTCTTAGACAGATCTGCAGGTTTTGAAGAGAAAATGTGTTCTTACCTCAATAATCCTATTTTAAACAATACAGCCGAACTAGCGTGTAATATCAACGTTGGATTTGCTAACTATCTAGGTACGCTAGATAATAACTACATGCAAATACCTGCGAGTGTACGCTGGCTGTATTTTGACTTTAGGCCTAATCCTAACAGCAAAAATCCATTCGATGCCGTCAATCGTACCTATGATATGCAGATAAAGGATCACCAAAGAGTTTACAAGGAGCAAACCAGGGCAGCACAAGCTTATATGGTTAATATCGCTAATCTAGCACGCACCATTTACGGGGAACCTGTACGTACACAGCTGGTAGATCAAGTCAAGGTGAGTACACAGAAGATGGATGCTGAGGTGAGGGAATTTATGCAAGCAAAACAGGATACTATAAATATGTTTTTAAACGCTATTCCACGTGTGTTAAGTGCCACCATCTGCTTATATATCATAAAAGCCTTGGCGTACAAATCTAATTCAGATCCAGCAAAGCCAGTAAAAGCATCAGATATGTTGGCTTATGGGAGCAAAATGGCTATACTCCCCACAATAGCCTTTATGGCATATAGTTTAGCAGCTCCTAGCAACGAATATGCTGTTGGCACGCAGCAGGTCAATAGAAATTTCTTATTGATGGCAGAAGCAGCTTGCTTGACAACATCTGCCTTAGCTGTGAATACTTTTAGATTACATGTACACCCTACCATAGAGCGGTTAGTAGCTGTGTTGGGTGCTGGCTTGACAGCGTATCATTTCTTCAACCTGCCTGAATTTACGGTAACCTCTGAAGTGCCTACATGTGCCGCTAATCTGCCACATGTACGACTAGCAGACAATAACGAGCAGGTCAATGCATTTTTAGCTGCCAATATGCTTCCGCGGGCAAATGCGTTTATGTTAAATAGCATGCCGCATCTTGCAGGTTCTGCTTATAGCGCACCAAGTTCCGAAATTTTTACCCACTGTAATCCAACAGATCAGGCGAATGCGGAACAACAATTTAAAGATATAATTCATACCTTTCTGCAGGTGTATTCCGGTATTAACTTGCTTTCGCATGTGGTTACCGCTTACAAGGGGCATTCATATAAGGAGCTCACTCATGTGAATTTTGGACTGTTTTTGGCGAGATGTTTTTTAGCATGGCAATCCACCTGGGATATGCAAGTCATAAATTACAACCTAGACATGCCGCAACCAGGTGCACTAGAAGTGCTGTTAGCAGCGTTAGTAATGTCTATGAATGTACAGAGTACTACCACTGCACTGCAGGAGTCAGAAAATCAAGAAGCGGGTAATCAGGAAGCGGGAGCTTAACAGTGTGTAAACAACATTGAGGTTACATATAAAATATGATCACTATTAAAAAAATAATATTATGAAGAACGCTAAAAACTATATCTCATTCGTACATAGATGTATTGCCTATGTATTGTTAATCAGTCAATTATTAACGAGCTGTGGTTCTCCTACTGTAATAGATCCGCAAGGTGCAGGAGTTACGCAAGGTCAAATAGATGATGTCCAAGGACCAGCAACAGAAGATAATGTTGAGGAGGATGATGCCGAAGTAGTAGTACATGAGGAACCTGCGCCAACAGCCATAGGGCGAGAAGGTGCTTGTCTAGGACGGTGCAGAGAATCTGCAGAAACCATAGCAGAACGTACAGGTACTTGTCTTCGACGTTGTAGAACCACTGCAACGCCTATCGTAAACGATGCAGGAAGACGTATGAGCCTTGCAGGAGAGGCTATAAGACCCATAGTAAGCAATGCGGGAACTCGTTTAAGACTTGCGGGAGAAGCGGCAAGACCGGTATTAGGCAGAGCAAGTCAGCGTTTAAGCGTTGCAGGAGCTGCTGCAAGGGCGAGTGTAGCAAGTATGGCAAGCCGTGCCGCTACCACTTCTTGTGGCGAGCGTATACTTGGTGCCAGGTACTGTGTAGGCAACGCATTATTCATGCTGAAATATAATTTAGAGCACATACATGATGAGCCGGCACCTTTTGTAGACAGCGATGAAGAACCTACTACAGCACCTGATGCTGAAACTACTACCCCTGATGCTGCACAGCAAGGTGGCATCCTTGATGCAGCGAATACGACTGAAGAAGGGGATACAGGAGGTGATATAGAACAAGCGGGTGAAGGTACGGATGTAGCAGCTATTCCTCAGGGCCCTAACCGGTTTGTTGTGATGGCGCATAGGGTTAAAGATGTTATGCACGAATGCCATAAGGCCTTCAGAAGATTTTCCCATAAACAAAATTGCAAACGCACTAAGATCCTCGCATTGGGTGGCGCGACAGCCGCTTTAGGGATGACGGCTATGCCACATTGGAGAGGTTTTTGGATTGACGATACTGGTTGTGTCAACCCAATAGATTGTCTGATAGCAACAGAAAGTTTTAAATGGCGTGCTGTGCAACCTGAGAGGTTTCAAGTTTCTATGAATAACTTAGCTGCCTTTACTGCATGGCATCGTGAGAAAGTAAAACAACTAGTCAGCGTGTGGTATCAACAACAACCTTGTGCCTTAGTATTGTTAAACGACGATAATTCCACTCATTTGCAGGATACAACCCAAGAGCATGAAGAGAAGCTACTAGCGTACCTAGCATGTATACAAGAGAAAGGTGAAAAAAGTATCAACACCACAGAAGGATTATGGCAGTACATGGGAGCACAATCTCGTGCCAATGTTGAAAAATTAGATACAGAGGAGTTAGATGCAACAGGGCGTACCATAGTTACTGAGCTGAATAAAAATACCCAAAGTAACCTAGGAGAAGGCGTACGCTTACAAGCACACAAGATGGGTGAGCATGTAAAAGCGACAGAACAGTTCAGAGACGAAGGATTGTTAGATAAAATGAAACAGAATACTATCAACCAAGTATCTAGTCTTTCCTGAGCATGGCATGTAACCGCTAGGCAACATGCATTTGCTGCCGTATTACATTTTCTGAAAGTGTTTTCCTTTAGAGCATCTAATGCAGACAGACAGCGCGGAGGGGTAATAGAGGAAGTAAAACTGAGATATAATAGCAATCTATTACATCCCTTAAATGGCTGTTTTGCTATTTCTACTCTATTGGTCCCAGTGTATATGTATATGAGGAATCGTGAAATTTTCGATCATTACAGCAAGTATACATTCAGTCCGACCTTCAATGTATTATTTGATACAATTGCACTACGTGCATCTTTATGTGGGACCGTTAAGATAATTGTGTCTGTGGCTTTTTCCAGGCCGCGAATTGATTGACCGGATATGTCATCCAAGACTTG
>JALRAY010000057.1 GCA_023257955.1 Amoebophilaceae bacterium
AAACGAAATTACGCATCTATGGTGACATTAGCATGTGCATTTATTTGGTTACCTATGTGAATTGTAAACAGCTCCTAATACTTTTTCTAATTCATAGTGTTCTTTAATAACACACTAAACTATATACCTGACTATATGAGGCTTGAGATATTTTTATGGCCCTGTGTTATTAGCATACTATCTCCTTTTATATCTCCTTGTTACCACAAATTTACCATTCTTTTCGCTACTGAAGAGGTCTTAAGTTGTTGAGGGGGAGGTGAAAGGGAAATGCGGTGGCACGCAGCAATCAAATAGCATCTATGAACACGCTATTATACAAGGCAAGTAATAAAAAAGGGGCTAAAGCCCCTTTTTTATTACACTATAACTACGCTTACTTCTTTTTAGCAGCAGGTTTTGCAGGTTTCTTTGCAGCTTCTGCATTTTTTTGAGCTTGCACCTCAAGTCTGATTTTCTGCGCCATTTCTTTTAACGTTTGCATGCCTTTTCTGATACGTGTACCAGCGGCGCCGTTATTTTTATCATAATATTTTTCAAAGTCATCCTTTAAACCTTGAACGTGATTGAATAATTCATCAAACTGTTTCATATTTTTAATTCGTAAATTGTTGAAAAATAGCAATTATTATTGGTAGCCTTAGGGGCTTAATACCCACTAGGCTTTGACAAACTTAAAATAGTTTTCCGTATATACACCATAAATGGGCTAAAAAAGCACAGGTTTAGAGAGAAAATGGTGGATTTTGTAGCTATTCAGGGAATTTAGATCGTGTTTATAAGGGAAGCTATAGGTATTGGGCATGCGTTGGCAGAGAGGCTGGAGCTTTAGAAAAAGATGTTGTGCGCTAACTTATGTCGTATTGAAAGCCCGCAATGCTTTACTATTAGGCATAAATCTTTAAGTTTGTCATATCAAACACTAATCCCACTACAACCATGTCTACAGAAAGCACTTCAAAACACATGCAAGAGGAGCGGCATTCCCTGAAGATACAAGACCTTGCCGAAGGCGATCGTCCTCGGGAAAAGCTGATCCAAAAAGGCGCTGCGGCATTAAGTGACGCAGAGCTGATCGCTATTCTAGTAGGTTCCGGCACCCAAAATCTGAGCGCCGTAGGCTTAGCACAATCTATCTTACAACAACATCATAATGACTTGAATGAGCTTGCTAAGCGATCTGTAAAAGAATTACAACGCTTCAAAGGTATAGGGCAAGCCAAAGCCGTAACCATTGTCAGTGCCATGGAGCTGAGTAGAAGAAGGCGCGAAAACGGCAAGCTCAAACGGACGAAAATAGAAAGCGCTGCGACGATTTATGAGCTGATGCATCCCGTGTTAGCGGATAAGAACACCGAAGAGTTTTGGATCGTCCTCTTAACCCGTACTAACTACTTCATCACCCAACAACTTATCAGTCGTGGTGGTACCGCGCAACTTGCTGTAGACCCGAAGGTGATTTTTAAAACCGCCCTCGATCATCATGCCGCCAGTATCGTGTTAGTGCACAATCATCCATCCAATAACTCGAAGCCCAGTCAAGCAGATATTCAGCTCACAGAACGACTCTGGCAATGTGGTAAATTCTTGGACATTCCTATTGTAGACCACCTCATTTATGCGGAAGATACCTACTTCAGCTTTGCCGATGAGCACTTAGTGATATAAGCGCCTGAGGCGTTATCGACCATCAAATTACATATACTGTTATGAAAATTTCTATTAACTGGCTACAAGAATACATCTCGCTTGTAGAAACTCCGGAAGAGATCGCCCACTTATTGACCCTAAGTGGTTTAGAAGTCAGCGAAGTAAAAAGTACTGGCCCGCAGGCAGAGAACCTCGCGGGCTTAGTGATTGGGCAAGTCGTTGCCTGTCACCAGCACCCGAATGCCGACAGCCTACGTTGTACACAAGTCGATATTGGATTAGGCGATCCTTTACCCATTGTTTGTGGCGCCCCCAATGTAACATTGCATCAAAAAGTAGCGGTAGCGCCTGTGGGAACCACCCTCCATACGTATACAGGCGAGAAAGTCAAGATCAAAAGAGCAAAGATTAGAGGAGAAGTATCCGAAGGCATGCTTTGCGCCGAAGATGAAATAGGACTAGGCGCTAGCCATGAGCAGATATTAGACCTTCAAACAGATTTGCCACCAGGTACCCCAATTGCGGAACATTTCAAAGCTACGTCAAATACCGTGCTAACGCTGGAATTAACTCCCAATCGGATCGATGCTTGTTCTCACCTCGGTGTAGCGAGAGAGCTGCGCGCCTTACTCAATAGAGCTATTCAATACCCGCCTCGTTTAGAAGCTTTTCCGAAAGCGCAACCTACGTTACCAATAACAGTAGAGGTGCAAGATCATCACGCATGCCCGCGGTATGCAGGTGTGGTGATGCGCGATGTAGCGATACAGCCTTCCCCTGCATGGCTACAAGAAAAGCTTCAAGCCATAGACCTCAACCCTATCAACAATGTGGTAGATATAGCCAACCTAGTGATGTATGAACTCGGGCAACCCTTGCATGCCTTTGACTACGACACCATCCATAACCAAAAGCTCATCGTGAAGCGCGCACAAGCTGGCGAAAAAATAACCACCTTAGATGGAGTAGAGAGAGCGTTGCTAGGAGGAGAATTAGTGATAACAGATGCGCAAGCGCCTATCGCCTTAGCGGGAGTCTTAGGCGGTAAGGAAAGCGCTATTAGCAATCAAACCGTCAATATCTTTATAGAAAGTGCTTACTTCGACCCCGGCATCATTCGTTCTACCGCTAAGCAACACAAACTAGCTACCGACGCAAGCTTTCGCTTTGAGCGCGGCACCGATCCTGATTTGCCTGTTATCGCTTTACAAAGAGCCTGCTGGCTGCTAGCAGAGATTGCAGGGGGGGCAATAGCTTCTGATCCCATCGATATCTATCCAGAACCGATACCTGCCAGAGAAGTAACTGTAACGTATCACAACATCCAACGCCTCATTGGGCAAGCCATTCCTGCTAGTACCATACAATCGATTTTGCAGCATCTGGATATCCACATCACTGCAGATGATTGCAAGCAATTTATTGCCTCCGTACCTCCCTATCGTGTAGACGTAACGCGGGAAGTAGACGTGATAGAAGAGATTTTGCGGATCTATGGGTATGATAACGTTCCTCCAACAACGCATTGCCAAAGTGCCTATTTAGCTACCGAAGCAAGACCTACCCACTATAACATCACGCACAGCATCAGCAAGCTCCTAGCAGGGCATGGCTATAACGAAATCTGCACCAACTCCTTAACGGCTCAACGCAATAGCAGCTTGCAGGCAGAAGGAGATGATAACTTACAGAATGCAGAAGCACGCAAACCAATATCCCTTCTAAACCCCTTAAGCGATCGCTTGAATGTGCTGCGTGATACCCTTCTTTTTACGGGGTTAGAAGTCATGGCTTATAACCTGAAGCATAAGCAATGCGACTTGAAGCTGTTTGAAGCAGGTAAGATTTATTACCAAGAAGCCGGGAAGTATATAGAGCGCAACAAACTAGGCATATGGTTAACTGGAAACATCGAAAGACCTACGTGGATACGCGAAGCGAGAAAGGTGAGCTTTCAAGACCTCAACAACCTCGTGCATATGATCTTTGAGCAGCAAGGAATTTCCCCTATCCATCACACCTCATGCACCGATACATGGTATCAGCAAGGTATCGCTTGCCAGCACGCAGGAACCATTATTGCAACGTTGGGGCAATTGCAATCCGACCTGCTACAGCACCTGGGAATCAAACAAGCTGTCTTTTATGCAGATATAGATATAGATGCTTTAAGTACACTTGCTCCTGCAAAGGCCATTACCTACCAACCTATTGCCAAGTTCCCGGGCGTGAAAAGAGATCTCTCTATCGTTATCGATAAGCATATCAAGTTTGAAGACGTTAAAAATATACTCACGAAAGCCAACATCTCCCTTATACAAGATCTATCCGTATTTGATGTCTATGTAGGCGATAAGTTACCCGCGGAGAAAAAAGCCTATGCATTAACCTTTACCTTGCAGCACCCAGCGAAGACTCTTGATGACGCCACCATTAGCCCAATCATGCAACGAGTGATGCGCATCTTAAAAGAGCAATTGGGAGCCATTATCCGAGAATAACTGCTATGGAACAGGTGCAAGAACATATCAACCAGCTGCGGCAAAAGCTTATACGGTTGCTAGCAAGTTATCAGCAGCAAAAAGGGATGATCGCCAAACTGCAGCAGGAGAATGAAAAGCTTAAGGCGCAGCAGCCTCTCAAGCAACAACAGCCGGTTACTCCAGATGCCTCCACGATGCAAGTGCTTGTGCAACACCTAGGATCGGATGCGCAAAAGCAGGAGCTAAAAAAAACACTTACCACCTATATGACGCACCTGGATAGATGCATTGCATTTTTAGAAAAACAGTGCACAGATGTTAACAAACCTTCCGCAGAATGACACAATAGCCTGGGGGGTATTTGGAAGCAAACAAAAGTTTTGTAGATTTAACTAAAGAAAGGGTAGCATGCCAACAGAAAGCATGGTCTGGCTGTGTTCAATTCCCATGCATTCACATATAACTTTTAGACTATGAAAAAGCATTCTATCACTACATTTCAACGGACCTTAGCCTACGTATTACTAGGTAGTCATGTGTTAACCAGTTGCTACAGCAACAAAGAGATTGTTTATCAGCAACCACTATGTGTAGAACAGCAGCTACCCATCAGCCAACAGCGCGATCCTGTAGTGAATGCGCCATCAGCTAGTTCATACGCCTCTGCGGCCAAATCTTCGCAAGAAAATGCGATAGCAAGCACTCACCGCAATTCCGAAAGTGCTCAAGCTAGTATTGGTAAGCAAAACCCCTCTCCTCCACAACATCAACCCTTCACTCCTTCCAAAACCCAAGCATTAGCTTTATTGCCAAACGCCAAAAGACAGCGAACCGATGTTGCACCAAGCCCAGTAGATATGGTCTTTACGAATCACCAACATTGCCGCATACAGTTTACAGACAATACCCTATCCTTAGCACGTGTAGCAGACATCCATCGCCGGACATTTCAATTACCTGTCCACAAACAAGAGCCAAACCTACGCATAGAAGACCTCATTACCCGCGGCAGTTTATGGCAACAAGCGCATATATCCGTTGTGTTCCCAGAGAAAGATAGTCATCGCAAAGGATATGTACTGATAGCCTATATGGGGTTACGAGGTGGCGCCAAGATTTATTGTTCCCGATGTCGCTTGACTTTTTGGGCCGAACCCGCACCATGGTATGTACCTGGTGGAGCTCATTCACGTGATTTATCCCAAACTCCTTGCCCCATATGCCGCACGAATGTGAGAGAAAGAGAAAATAGAGAACGAGAAGAACGAGAAAGAAGAGAGCGAGAAGAACGTGAGAGGAGAGAACGAGAATATAGAGAACGTCAAGAACGAGAAAGAAGAGAAAGAGAAAATAGAGAACGAGAAGAACGAGAAAGAAGAGAGCGAGAAGAACGAGAAAGAAGAGAGCGAGAAGAACGAGAAAGAAGAGAGCGAGAAGATCGTGAGAGGAGAGAACGAGAATATAGAGAACGCCAAGAACGAGAAAGAAGAGAGCGAGAAAATAGGGGATGCTGGAAAGGCGTAAAATCAGCAGCAAAAGCTGTTTGGAATGGTATAAAAGCAGCGGCACAATCCACTTGG
>JALRAY010000058.1 GCA_023257955.1 Amoebophilaceae bacterium
TAAATTCTTTGTGAAATTGCCATTACGAGAATTGTCAGAGGCGCTTCTTGCATAGCGTTCATAGCCTAAATGAGATTTCATTTCTATTTCTAAAGCACGTTCTAATATACGTTTACTCAGATCTTTTAGTAAGCCTTCTTTGCCAAGTATATTGGGAAGATCTTTTTCTGATTCTAGTAAAATATCTACTGCTGCATTTATTCTTTTATCCGTTATATTGTGTATCATAATTTTCTGATTTTATTTATTGTTCATCTTTATTTAATAAACTGAATTTAATTTTCTTAATCAGAATTTACACAATGTATGGGACAGACCCGTATTATTATACTTTACGTGATTTTTCTAAAATTTTTCTCCTTGGTTGCCTATCATGTACACATACCCCACTACCAAAATTTGATAGCATTTTTAATAAATCCAACACTTACTTCGCCTACGAGATGTTTATCTATTCTTGCTTTTTCACTATCAGTTAATTTATTGCTTCTAGATAAGTAGTGATGAGTTTCAAATACTTATATAAGTTTGATTTTTAAATCTTCTACGAACGCTTCATACGACTCACCTCCTAAGTCTTTAAAAGTCATCAGAATGACAGGATACTTACCTAACTCTTCCATAGGGTCATTCTCCCCTTCTTTCAACAAATCCTTACACTTTATTACCTGCAATTCTTTACATATTATTTTTTTGTTACCTACACATATTTCCCCGCCTTGAAAGTATGTAGGATTTACCTTTTGCGCTTCTGGCAGTTCATTACCATGCTCATCTATTTCTATTTCTAGAAACGTTTTAAGCATACTTATGTTGGATGACTTGCCCCAGCGTCTAGGTCTTGTTATTAAAGGAACTTGAAACTCATCGTTGATTACGTCTTTTATGAATAGGCTTTTGTCTACCTACTGACCACTTTTTACTAGATTTTTAAAATCATTCGAGCCTATGGTGCCTTTTTGATAGGTATTATTTTCTGGAGTCATAATTTATGAGGGGGTATTGGGTAAAAACATGTGAGAACTATATCTTCTCACACTTACGAAGATAAGCTATTTTAGTGAGCTGGTTGAAGACAATCTTCGTGCCAGGAGTTAGGAAGCAACTTGGGGTAGTGATCTAAATCTACGTTCTGTGTAAAATATATGCGATCTATTATGTCAAAGAACGCCATCTATCTCATAGATTACCATGTACTCTATACTTAGGCTACTACCATTATTGTTTGATGCTGTGAATGGCTGCGGATGTACTAAAAGTCTGTTTGGCATCAGCGATGGCCGCTTCCGACATATGGGCAAAAGACACCTTATGCTCCAGCACGTCAAAGACACTAAAATCATAGGTAGACGTCATCGTGAGGCAAGCCGTAGGGCAAACCGTTGTACACAAACCACAGAAGCAACACTTCGCCATATCGATATCGAACTTAGCAGCATGAATGCGTTTCTTCATGCCATTACTGGTCACCCCAATCACCTCAGGAGCAGGAATCCCTTCTATCTCTATACAATCTACGGGACAAACCCGTGCGCATTTGTTACATACGATACAATCCTCAATCTCATTATGCAACTTATAGCGCCCCCTATCAGGTACAGGAAAGGTTTGATCTGGATATTGTAAGGTGAGGGTAGTGCCAGGGGCAGGTAAAAATGAGACATCTAGCTTTTTATCAGCAGATGCCTGCATGCTAGTGAATAGATACTTGCTCGTAAGTTGGAGGGCTTTGCAGAGCTTCTGGAGGTCGATAAATATTTTTTTTAAATCTCTAACCATGGTTGCGGACGTATTGCGAAGCTTGTTTATGGCATATAAGGAGGAAGTGTGTGACGGTCGACAGTTGACTCATAACAGGAGGAGTTGGTTGTGAAGGATTCACCTAACAGTGTAGCAAGGTGGTGATAATTCAAAGAATCGTGGAAAGGATACATATTCCCCGGATCCTCTCCATCGAAACCTTGTTGTTGCATAGTAGATAATGCCCTACCAGCTGCATGACATTTATCATAAAGCTATTAGTTCAAGACATTTTCTTTTTTGACATCTATACCCAGCGTATCAAAATGTTGAATACTCGCATCAATAAAATCTTCATCTTTAGGTTGCAGCATTTTTAGCAACGCCTCTATATTCCCCAATTGCAGTATGGCGTCTTTATGGGAGTCTACAATTAAATCTGTCGTCGAATTCAAGAATGGATGCACATAATTTGTGTAGGTAACCCCATTCATACGGCATTTTTTCTTCCGGTACTTCCCATCCGGAGGTACCACTGCAATAACCGGTACGTTCAAAACTTTGGCAATCATAATCTCTTGTGCCGTGCCTACGCCTATCTCTCTGGTGCCGTCTACTAGGACTAAGTTGGATTCAGCGATAATTTTTACATCTCTGGAGAACACATCATATGATTTACTCACATCCTCCGTGGTGCACTCCGGCGTAAAAAACTTAACATTTTTATTTTTAAGGGCTGCTACATACTGATCTCTCCAATCTTGTTGCGCCTCTTCCACCGCGCCTTTGCGTACTTTCCCTGCCAAATACACATAGTATTGTTTATCCGCTCCCAATACATTGCTAGCTACAAACACAAATGCGAAAAAGCATGTGTACCATATTTTTTTAGTTGATTTCCTCATAATATTAAATTTTAGTTTGATTACGATTATTGTTTAACAAGTGCACGAAATTAGCACCATACAATGAGTAAAACAAATTAGGATATATACTCTATCGCAGCGCATAGCCCATTTACATCCGCTTCACAAAAGCAACCATTGCCACCATATCGTCAATAGCAGCGTCAGTAAACCCAGCGGCAACAGATACAGCCAACATAACTTCATCAGCTGATCTATCCGCAACCGTGGCATTGTCCACTTTAGCCATAGCTGGCAGAGCGTTATCACCAAAGCTTTACCGAACAACCATAGGCAAGACCATATAATTCCACCCCAGGTGGCAGGATAACCATTTGTATATACAGCTGCTTGTAGACACCCCACATTCGGTAGAGGCGTATTCCAGCCCCCTAAAAAAAGGATTACGCCCAATAGATTCATCAAGAACAACAAGGCATATTCTCCTAACATCATCCAAGCAAAATAGATACCCCCATACTCCACATGGTAACCCGCCAAAAGCTCGGACTCTGCTTCCGCCAGATCAAAAGGCGCCACCTGACTCATCGCCAAGGTGCTGATTAGGAAGATGACATATGCTATCATCAACGTAGGCATCCTACATATATTCCACGTTAGGAATCCGCCATAGGACGTTACCTCACAACCCTTTATACCGAGTAAGTAGCTATGTATACCAGTAATGCCATCGATTTGATATACAGGGAGTCCTTGCTGGGAAGCTATCTCCCCTAAGTTGAAGGTATGTGTTACAACGATCACGCATAAGACACTTAGACCTAGGGGAATTTCATAGGAGAGATATTGTGCAATGGAACGTAATGCTCCCAGGCGCGCGAACTTATTGTTGGAAGCATACCCCGCGAGTAAGACGCCCATGACCTTGAGGGACAAGATCCCTAGCAGCAATAACACTCCTGTGCAACTCGGGGCACCGAGCCATGAGCTATGTACCGGCAAGACCGTAAAGCCTAGCATAACGGCAACAAAGATCCAGGCAGGTGCGAGTACAAAAAGGGTGGCATGCGCTTGCTGGGGTATGATGATCTCCTTCTGGAGCAGCTTCAGTAGATCTGCTATGGATTGTAAGACACCTCTATAGCCTACCTCCCTGGGACCTAGGCGCCCCTGTATAAAAGCAGCCATCTTGCGCTCTACATACACGATCAAGAGCATAAAGAGCAACACGCAAGGGAGATAAAAGCAAAGTGTAGGAAGATGGTAGGACACGGTTATGTTTTCTTTTGCAGGCGGATGGGTGACCATTGCCACCAGGGTGTTTTCTCGCCTGTTATAGCTTCATGGATAATGGCCGCAAAGACATCCCATACACAGGGGTCTTGTTTTTTTTGTGTGAGTTTTTCCAACCACATGAAGCGCTCATCTGGATCTGCGGCAGCTAGCTGAGAAATACCTGTGATACCGAGTTGTGTTAGATCCTCCAATGTAGCCTTCCCTACATTTCGCAGGGATAGTAGTTCTGAGGTAACCATAGCATGAACGTAGGGGTTATAAAGTCGTTGCACTTACAATACATCATCTTCTTCCGCATCTTCTGCTGCCTCTTCCTCCTCTTCTCCTTCTTCACCCTCTATTTCCTCCTCTATTTCTGTTTCCTCGTCTGCCTCTTCGCTATCACTATCTTCTGCAAATCCCTCCATATCGTATGATTCCCAGTTAACGACCTCTTTTGGATTCACATAAGCAACAGGATCTTCATCATTTCCTATTGAAAGTGTCAGCATTAGCTCGGTAGCTGACTGTGGTTCGAATGCTTGTAAATTTATTGCTATTGTCTGATTTTTCTCAAAAACATCTTCTGGTTGCACAGTATCACAAAATTGACTTATCATGCCTATTTCTTTCAATGCATTTTTTCGCTCATCACAAGAAAATTTCTTAAAGTCTCCTCCCCATTTCAGTCGCAACTTACTTATTGCAATAGCATCTCCTTTATTAGTCAAGGATATTGTTCCAAATTCATCTTCTCTAATTTCGGTAGTATTAGATACTTCAATCACCGGTACCGCCTTCCTCCACGTAAGCACTTCTTGCGCGCTTACATAAGCTGTAGGATCTACAGCATTGCCTACAGACATCGAAAGGATTGTGTTGGCTTTGTTGTCTTGTATCGTGTCCTCACTTGCTTGTAGGGGTAGTTCTACCTCTATGCCTTCCGCTGGTATTTTTTCATTGGCTTTACCTAAGAAGGTATGTAGCTCCATCGGGGATTGTAATGCTTTGCCACCTTCTTGCACAAATGCTTGGTGGTTTTTGAAGTAGAGCCATACATCATTGTACCATTTTACGCCCTTTACCTTCAAAATCACTTTGCCTTTCTCCTTGCCTTTGATATCCGGGGATTTAACCAGTTCTACCACTGGTTGCGGTGCTTCTTTGGGAGGTTGATTGCAGGCTGTACAACCATCGCTTTGCGAAGCCATGAACAGGACGAAGGCGAGGGGATAATATTTTTTCAGTAGGGTTTTTAGTCGTTGCATATAGTTTGTATTACGGCTCTTTTTTTAATTTTGATGTTTTTTTCCATTAAAAAATTCCCATATTCTATGGAATCTGGTATGCTTGCAATATTTCACAAGCATAGGAATCTTAAATTTGGCTGCTTCTGTCTTAATCCAATCCAATTGCTATGGAACGACCAAAATGAAACATTTTAACGCCCATTTGATAGGAGAATTGCTTGAATCTATTATGGAGCTTGCATAAGTTCTTTTTGAAGTTTTTTATTTCTTGTTCCCGCCCATCAACGATGATAAAGGTATAATCACACGGTTTGCAGTAGTATCGTTGCTTCCTTCTTACTAATCCATATTTTATTGTTAGCTGCGATTGACACTTTGTGCATGTCATTATTTATGAACGATCTAGAATCATAATTTTATTGTTAGATACAGATATCACACCTTTGGTAATAGCTAGTTCATGCGTTACGCCATCCTGCTCATAGGAAATTTTGCCACTACTAAGCGTACTGATGAGCGGTGCATGGTTGGGTAGTATTTGAAAACTCCCTTTACT
>JALRAY010000059.1 GCA_023257955.1 Amoebophilaceae bacterium
TCTGACGCATACAAGCAACAGGGAAGTACAATATAACAAGACAAGCCTTTGTACGTATAATGAGCGTTAAAGCTATTGTTGAGGTAAATGCATGACAAGTGTGACAACGAATTAGATAACAGATACAATTTGCGAGGAGCCTCCCCTTCCCATCATTACAGCAATGACGGAGGGTAATCACGGAAAGCAAAAAATTAAAAATTTGTGTATATCTCAATGTAAACCGCTATTATTGGGTGAAGCACACAAATACTCTCTCTCTTATGTTTCAAAAAGAATATGACATTATCGTAGTAGGCGCTGGCCATGCAGGTTGCGAAGCGACGGCTGCGGCGGCTAAAATGGGATCGCGTGTGTTATTAATCACCATGAATATGGCGACGATAGCACAAATGTCTTGCAACCCTGCGATGGGCGGTATCGCCAAAGGACAAATTGTTCGCGAGATAGATGCCTTAGGCGGACTATCTGGTATCATCACGGATAAGTCGATGATTCAATTTCGGATGCTCAATAGATCTAAAGGACCTGCTATGTGGAGTCCTAGGGCGCAAAGTGACCGTATGCGATTTGCTGAGGAATGGCGGCTGGCGCTAGAGAAGATAGATAATATCGATTTTTGGCAGGATATAGTTCAGGCAGTATGTGTAGAAGATCAACGGATCGTAGGTGTAAAAACAGGCTTGGGGTTGACTATCCGAAGCAAGGCCGTCATCCTTACGAATGGTACCTTCTTAAATGGATTGATCCATATTGGGCATAAACAGTTTCAAGGCGGTCGTACGGCAGAAAGGTCAGCGACAGGGCTCACAGGGCAATTAATCGAATTAGGGTTTGAATCCGGACGGATGAAAACAGGAACGCCCCCGAGGGTCGATGGCCGGTCGCTGGATTATACCCTAATGGAAGAACAAGCAGGGGATGAGGAGCCAGGTAAATTTTCCTTCTCTGATGCTACTACGCCGCTTACAGAACAAAGAAGTTGCTACATCACCTATACGAATGACAAGGTGCACGATATACTGCAAGCGGGGTTGGATACTTCTCCTTTGTTAAATCATCACATTACAGGCAAGGGACCGCGCTATTGTCCTTCTATCGAGGATAAAATTATCCGCTTTGCGGAAAAGCCGCGTCATCAAATTTTTGTGGAGCCGGAAGGATGGCATACGGTAGAGGTCTATGTCAATGGGTTCTCGAGCTCCTTGGCAGAGGATATACAGTACAAGGCTCTGCAGGCTATCCCGGGCTTTGCCCATGCGAAGATGTTCCGTCCAGGGTATGCTATCGAGTATGATTATTTCCCGGCTACACAACTGAAAACGACCTTAGAAACCAAGCTGATAGAGAATTTATATTTTGCAGGTCAAATCAATGGTACTACCGGTTATGAAGAGGCTGCTTGTCAAGGCTTGATGGCAGGTATTAATGCACATCGCAAAATCCGGGGGCTTGATAGCTTTATATTATCGAGATCGGAAGCATATATAGGGGTCTTGATAGATGATTTGGTTACGAAGGAAAGTGATGAGCCGTACAGGATGTTTACTTCCCGGGCTGAGTTTCGAATTCTCTTGCGTCAGGATAATGCGGATTTGCGGTTGACGCCTCGCGGCTTTGAACTCGGCCTAGCTAGTGAAGCGCGTATGCAAGCGGTAGCACGGAAGCAGGCGTATATCCAGCGTACGATGGATGCAATCAAGGAGCATAAAATTCACCCCAGGGAGGTTAATGAAGGTTTTCAAAAGCGATATATGCCGCTCTTAAAAGAACCGCAAACGGTTTGTCAACTCTTGCAGCGGCCCGAATTAACGTTGGAATTAGTGAGAAACTTGTATCCAGCGTTGGAAGAGGTGCTATCTATCGCTGAGGACGCGGTGCCTGCATCCTATGTGGAGCAAGTGGAAATTCTGGCGAAGTATGAGGTGTATCTTCAAAAGGAGAAAGAGTTGGTAGAAAAGTTTCAAAAGTTAGAGCACATGGCGATACCTGCTTCACTGGACTATGCATCCATAGTAGCGCTTTCTGCAGAAGGGCGTGAGAAATTACAGCAGATTCAACCACTTACCATCGGGCAAGCTTCTAAAATCAGTGGTGTCTCGCCTTCGGATATAGCGATTTTAATGGTGTATCTGGGGAGGTAATAGGCTCCTTGATAGCAGCTTCACAAGCGTGTATTATGGAGGCATAAAGAAAAGAAGGCGGGCTTATAGTCATTTAGTGAGGAAAATCGTATTTTTGATGGCGTAAAAAAAATATGCTTAGTGTATTTCGTGTGTGATATGCACCTATTTCAATAGGCTTAGCTGCAAGCAGCATACCGCTTAGCATGCATGATAGCCGCAATTTTTGGGTCCCATAGCTCAGCTGGATAGAGCGACTGCCTTCTAAGCAGTAGGTCGGAAGTTCGAATCTTCCTGGGATCACACACTCATTGTATTCATCGTGCCTTTTAGCATTACCCTCTTCACTGCAGCTGAGGTGCTTTCCTCAAGAGAGATTATCAATTCTGTGTCATTTTATCGTTGCCGAATCTTCACTTTATGTTACAAATTTTCTTAGCTACGCTTGTAGGAGGATGCGTGTTTATGCTCCTTCCGCCCTTTAAACCACAGGTATTTAAAATCATCTTAGCTTTTACGGGGAGTTATTTATTCGCGCTCACCGTCTTGCACTTATTACCTGATCTCTTTAAAGCGAGCACGGATAGGCATAGCATTGGTTTGTTTATACTCGCAGGCTTCTTTCTGCAAATAATTTTGGGGGCCTTTAGTGAGGGGATTGAGCATGGACACTTACATGAAGGGCATCACCATAAACTGCTAGCGTCCCCCTTACGGGTTTTTATCTCTCTTTACATTCATGCTTTACTAGACGGTGTTGTTGTTAATAATGCTACTATGAGTTGCAGTTGTCATATGCATCACCACCATGCACATGCTGCGCATGCTCCTATTTATGGGTTGTTAATGGGGGGCATTATGTTACATAAATTTTGTGATGCTTTCGCTTTGGTGAGCGTGTTAAACCAAGCTTTTCGTTCTAAGAAAGCTGTTTTTTTGTACCTATTAGGATTTTCTTTAGCCTCGCCATTGGGCTTTTGGCTCAGTGATGCCGGTCATAGTAAATTTTTTAGCCCGCAAGTGTATGTAATCTTATCTGCCATTGCGGTAGGTAATTTATTGCAGGTATCTACGACCATTTTCTTTGAAGCATGCCCAGATCATAAGATTGATTGGAAGCGATTTATATCGATGGTGTTGGGAGTATTAGCAGTGGTGATGATGGAGTTCCTACATCTATAGATCGTATTTTAAACTTATATCATTATATTGCACACATAGCAATACTCATCCGAGTAGGAAATGGCTTATTTATTAAGCAGAGAGCACAAGCAAAAGTCGCAATACAGTAAAGAGCATCACTTTATTTGGCATGCACCTCTATATTAAGCAAGGCTTTGCAGTGGTAGATAGAAAGAAGAAGGAAGAGGAAATAAGTAACACATTAATAAGTTTAACCCATTAACCATTTATACCATATGCAACAATATCTAAGTATCGATTATCTCATAGTATACGCCTTTTTAGCGATCACCTTGTTTATAGGCTTTCGTGCAGGGCGAGGCATTAAAAATATCCGAGAATATGCTGTAGGGCATGGTACCTATACGACAGCTATACTGCTGTTCACCTTCCTCGCCACTGATATTGGAGGAGGTATGGTATTGAATGGTGCTAGCCAGACAGTTAGGATTGGAATTATTAGCTCGCTTGCTGCTTTTGGAGTAACTATACAATTTTTAGGGCCTATTGCTTTTATGGCATCTCATATGAAACATTTTAAAAAATGTTTAACCATAGGAGACGTCATGGGAAGTTTATATGGAAAATACAGCCAGATGATTACAGGCGTGATTGGTACCTTGTATTCCTTCTTTATGATTGGGATGGAGTTGTTTATGCTTGGGATTATAAGTGAATCTTTGTTAAATATTCCCGCCCATTGGGGTATTATCATTGGAGGTATCATATTCGTAGTCTATACAGCCCATGGAGGGATCCATGCCGTGACCCTAACGGATATTTTTCAGTTTCTGATATTGTTTTTGGTAGTGCCGTTAATTGCAAGTATCGTCTTAGGAGAGTGTGGGGGTATAAGCGCTGTGTTTGATCAAGTTCCGGCAAGTAAGCTTACAATAGTAAACAACGAACAATTTTCTTTTTTTCTCACCTGCTTTATCATCTGTAGTGTTTTGCCAATTGGCATGGTTTCTCCTCCTCTTTTCCAGCGGATGTTAATGGGTAACGAAACGAGTAATTTCCGTAATCTATGTTGTCTGACGGCAGGATTTTATCCACTTTTTTGCACAACGGTTATGCTTATTGGATTAGGCGGAATTATTCTTTTCCCTCATGTAGAAGCAACTGATATCATGCCGCATATTATTAAAGAAATGTTACCTACGGGCTTACGAGGATTGGCTGTAGCAGGAGTTTTGGGTGTAGTGATGTCTACATTAGATTCTTACTTACATGCAGCCGGGCTCATACTCGTGCATGATGTGATTGACCCGATACTCAAATTCAAGAATGTTAACATCAATGAATTACGCTGGGTGAAGTATGGTACTTTCTTCGTAGGAGTTATTAGCATTATCATAGGATTACAAGCCACAGATGCTATCCAATTGGTGTCAGGAGCTGTACGTATCGCAGTGCCCTTGTTATTGTTTCCGCTATATATGGGTATTGTAGGGCTTAAGCCTACCAAAGCCGCTTTTTATGGCGCGCTCATCATCACTATCCCCGCATTATTTCTACTGACATACCTATTGCCAGAATCGCAGCGTCATTTAGATACGCCCATCGGTTTTATAGTTAATGCCATCACCTTCCTGCTCATCCATTATAGGGTTAATAAAGGGATTGTAAGGGTTGTGCGAGATGGAACAGAGGGAGAAGATCTGCGGGTAAAGTATATTCGTTTCGACATAAAGGCATTCCTCTCCCTGCTCAAAGCTTGCATCCCTACACCTTCAAAGGTTATGACTTACTCCAATGCCCGGATTAACAAATACGGCGCTCCGCATATTCTATTCGGTGTCTTTGTAGCTATTAATTTTACCTACCCCTACTTCATGTGGAATAGTGAGATAGCAGGGATCCATCATCTGATGCTGATCCTTCGCATTGTAGGCGCATTCGGTTGTGGACTGTTAATCATCAGAGAAAGGTGGCCCAAATGGCTAGAACCTTATTTCCCCATATACTGGCATACGTTAATCATGTATTGCTTGCCTTTCATAAGCACCTTCATGCTACTGCTTACGCACGCAAGTATAGAATGGCTCATCAATATCGCTGTAGGTATCATTTTACTGCTCTTAATCGTTGATTGGCTCAGTGCTATCATTTTGGGAATGCTGGGTATCGGTTTAGCCTTCGTATGCTATCACTACTTTGTAGGGGAAATTGTGCTATCCTTAGATTTTAGTTCTACATACTTGCTGATGTATCAAATTCTATTTGGCCTGCTGATAGGGTTTTTGTTTGCCCGCAGAAAACAACTCCGCTATGACAAACTTGACACAGAGAAAAATCAAGCTGAGAAAAAAGAGCAAAATCATCTGGAAGAATGCCGCAGCACTTATAGGGAGCGGATGGCTGT
>JALRAY010000005.1 GCA_023257955.1 Amoebophilaceae bacterium
TGTGTAGATACCATGATTATACCAAGAGCCTTATTTTGTAAAAGTACCCAAGCGATTATCTTGGAATACAAGTATGCCGAAAGTAAGCAAACATTACAAAAAGAAGCAGAAGAAGGCTTAGCGCAAATAGCAGCAAAGAATTACACAGCCATTATTAAAAAATCAAAGCACGTCAAAAGCGTATTACACCTTGGCATAGCCTTTTATGAAAAAGACGTTGCTGGCGTTCATAAAATAGAGTCAATCAATTCCAAATCGGTGTCGGCGAAACTTTAAACTTCTTTGTCCCTCTAGCAAAATACCTAGGCTTATACGAGGTAGCGGAGAAATTGAAAGCGGTGAGTACGGAGGTGATGGAAAATACAAAGAATTATGGCGTGTCATCAATTAAACCAAATTACCATTTTGAATAACAACATATTTGAAAAACGACATAATAAATTCTAATAATATGAATAAAAAACTAGTGAATAAACACTTTCATAAACTTGAGTCGATTCCCAATATGCAAAAAGTCAAGATACTAATAGATGTTATGACAACTAAGTCAAATACTTTTAAGGATTTATCTAATTCTTTAATCGTATTTTTAATCTTCTTGAGTCTTATGTGTGGGTGTAGTCCTCGATCCATACCTTCAAATGAGGCGGCCGAACGTGCAACTGTTATACAAAGGGTACGTAATGAAGGAAGAGCATTAGCTGATGTAGCTCCAGCGTTACAAGATGATAAAGAGATAGTATTAGAAGCTTTGGAGCATGATGGTTTAGCATTAGAATTTGCAAGCGGAAGACTCAGACAAGATGAAGAGGTGGTGAGTGCTGCTGTAAAGCAAAATGGGATGGCGTTACAATTTGCTAACGAAAAAATGAAATGTAATGGTGAAATCGTTGAAAGGGCCATACGCAACAAACCTAGCTCCATACAGTTTGTGAATGAATTTGCTGCTGGGTTTTTATTAAGCCAACCCGGCGGAGAAGCATTGTTTCAATTTACTAATGAATCTGTGCAGAATAATGAACTTTTGGTTATGATGGTGTGCAAGAAAAACGGAGAATTATTGCAGCATGCTAGTAATGCATTGCGAGATAATGCAGAAGTGGTCTTAACGGCAGTGAATGATACTTTTAAGGCATTTCAATATGCAAGTGATAGGTTGAGAGAGGATGAAAATACTATAATAGACGCGGCCATAATAGACATTCGCATACTAGAATATGTTGATGAAGAGGTAATACATCGTAGTCCAATACTGAGTTATTTAAACAACAAAAGATTGAGATCACAGTCTATATATTGGTATAGGGAAGCATTCTTAGAAACGTTTACTGGTTGTTGTTTTACTAGAAATAGGGGTAATGGTGAAGATGAATTATTAGATCATTTACGGCATAATGGCTTGATACTACAATATGCAAGTGCTGAGTTAAGGAATGACCGAGAAATAGTAGGTGCAGCTGTAATACAAAACGGACGAGCATTGGAACATGCAAGTGCTGAGTTAAGGAATGACCGAGAAATAGTAAGTGAAGCTGTAAGACAAAACGGATTAGCATTGGAACATGCAAGTGCTGAGTTAAGGAATGACCGAGAAATAGTAAGTGAAGCTGTAAGACAAAACGGATTAGCATTACAATATGCAAGTGCGGCGTTAAGGAATGACCGAGAAATAGTAAGTGAAGCTGTAAGACAAAATGGATTAGCATTAGCATATTCCAGAGTGGTGGGGCATGCGTATAAAGAGATAGCATTAGAAGCTGTAAAGCAAAATGGATTAGCAGCAGAGTACCTGGTTAATTTTGGTGAGGGGGGAGATATGAAGGAAATCATGTTAGCATCTATAACACAGAATGGACTTGCATTAAAATTTTATATTGATAGAGTGACAGCTCCAGATCTAACCGAATCAGAACAAAAAGAAATGATCAATGCAGCTACAGAAAGTTTGACAGATCATATAAGCTTTACAAAATATTTTATAGAAATAGATTATAATAATTTTTTGAAACCGTTAACAGATAGTAGCGTGCTATGTAAGCAATTTGTAGGGTATGTTTTACAACGTTCCGATAGGCTAGTTCTAGACACTTTAAATTTTACTATACAGGATGATGAGAGGAGTATTAGAGACATAGTAGATCGCGTAAGGGGTAGCATAGGATTAATAGGAGGGAGATATCAGGTTTTTAATATAAATGATTTTCACTTACAAGATGATGATAATGAATATAGAATTGAACTATCTACTATAGGAGAAATGGAATTAGTAATAAATATAGATAGAAATGCTACTGTAGATGATCTAGCTAGGCAGATTGCAGTACAACGCGCAGAATCATACATTTATCTTGTAAATCAAAATGGATATTCTGCTAATCCATTTAATGATGATGGAATAAGACCATTACAGGATTTTTTAGACCATTCGTTATGATGGATAGAGTTTAGGCAAATGAATTTATGAACCACCATACAAATGCAAATGGGAAAGTATTACAGTACTTATGCTAGATCTGAATTCTTGATCTACTAAAAACCATGTCTACAGTCTACCATATTCATCCAATTTAGATAAGACTATGATGTAAGCATCATTATATGCTTGCATTATAGTCTTAAAGCCGGATTTAACATTCTTTCTATATACCTAACATATAACATACATGTCTAAAGACCAAGCCATTCTTGATACCCTCACAACAGCTGCTTACCCCTATGGGTTTGAAAGCAATATCCCGGTGGAGCAAGTACCTGTAGGGTTGAATGAAGATATCATCCAATTAATATCAGAGAAGAAGGAGGAGCCTGCGTGGCTCTTAGACTGGCGCTTGGCAGCATACCGGCATTGGCTAACCATGGAAGAGCCGGATTGGGCCCACATCCAATATATTCCCATCAAATACCAAGATATCATTTACTATGCGGCGCCTAAATCTACGCCTAAGTATGCCAGCTTGGAGGAAGTGGATCCCGCGTTGCTGAAGACGTTAAATAGGCTGGGTATTTCTATTGAAGAGCAAAAGCAACTGACGGGTGTGGCTATGGATATTGTCTTCGATAGCGTGTCTGTAACTACTACTTTTCACGCGAAGCTGAAAGAACTCGGTATCTTGTTCTGCTCTTTTAGTGAAGCCGTTCAAAAGTATCCAGAGCTCGTAAAACAATACTTAGGTACCGTCGTTCCTCCACAAGATAATTATTTCGCCGCTTTAAATTCCGCCGTCTTTAGTGACGGTTCTTTCTGCTATATCCCCAAGGGTGTACGCTGCCCTATGGAGCTCTCAACCTATTTCAGGATCAATGCCAGCAATACTGGTCAGTTTGAACGCACGCTCATCATTGCCGAGGAAGATTCCTATGTGAGTTACTTAGAAGGCTGTACTGCCCCTATGCGCGATGAGCACCAACTGCATGCGGCCGTCGTGGAAATCTATGCTAATAAAAATGCGGAGGTGAAATACTCCACAGTTCAGAACTGGTATCCAGGTGATGAAGCAGGTAGGGGAGGGGTTTACAACTTTGTAACCAAGCGTGGTATCTGTGCTGGCGCTCACTCCAAAATATCTTGGACTCAAGTAGAAACTGGCTCTGCGGTCACGTGGAAGTATCCGAGTTGTATTTTGCTAGGCGATCACTCCGTTGGAGAGTTTTATTCCGTTGCGGTCACAAAAAACAAGCAGCAAGCAGATACGGGGACGAAAATGATCCACATTGGCGAGCATACTACGAGCCGGATAGTTTCTAAAGGTATTTCAGCAGGACAAGGGCACAACACCTATCGCGGCTTAGTCAAAGTAATCGGCAAGGCTAAAAAGGCGCGTAATTTTTCGCAATGTGACTCCTTGTTGATAGGTAACGAATGTGGTGCACATACCTTTCCCTACATTGACGTAAAGAACAGCACCGCGCAAGTGGAGCATGAAGCGACTACCTCAAAAATAGGTGAAGAGCAGCTGTTTTATTGTAACCAAAGGGGAATCAATAATGAACAAGCGATTGCCTTAATTGTAAATGGCTATTGCAAGGAGGTTCTGAATAAATTGCCGATGGAGTTCTTTGTAGAAGCACAAAAGCTACTAGAGTTGACTTTGGAGGGCAGTGTAGGGTAGGGGCTTGTGCAAGCAAACAGTCACCGGCATGATCACAATGCCCTTGCCATATTATATCCCACGATTGATTACATCTTTAGCATGTAATTATCACCGCTAGCACTGATGCCTATCCGCTAGGCATGATCATCATTTTTTCTCCAAATATTGAAAATAGCGTTGTATAAGCTCAAAAAGTCAATCCCTACATAAAAATTAACGCCAATTAAATGAAATGAGAATTCATTGATCTTTGTAGGTAAATAATCAATACTACTAGAGATACTAAATATCTCACCCACCATATATCTAATACCGCATGTTGCGCCTATATTAAACTGGTTAAAAGAGACAATCTTATCATTATTACATCTTCTATTAGGGTAGTAGACATTCATGATAGCATCTGTTATAAAAACTACGTTAGGCCCTAGAGAAAGGATTAAACCTTTTTCGTATCCTAATACCCACCATGAAACGGGAATAGACACATTGAGTGAGTTTATCTGATAATAAGTTTGTTTGATTTGCGTTTTCAGATGATGTAAATGCGCTGTCTTGATGACCTTTCCATGGAGGTTACCTGTGACTTCAATGCCTAAACTTGTATTCCATACAAGCAGTTTATTATCAAAATATAAGAGAAAAGGGTAGTGGTCAGTTCCGTAGCCTTGTTGCTTGACAGCTGCATCCTTCTTAGTTACAGAAAACCCTGCTTTATACCCAAACTTTATCCCTAACTCTGTTCGGTTAACTTTTGATGGTTGATATGGAGACGCATCTACTGCTTTGGTAGTTACAAAGTTGACAGCAACAAGCACGGTGACTAAAAGTAAAATGTTTCTAAGCATCATATATAATATTCAAAATAAGGTTAATATAAATTATCAAACGACAGGTACAAATATTTATTCACGGCTTTGTACGTACCGAACCAGGTAATGCAAGCGCCTAATAGGGGCGTGCATCCTAAAACCATCAAAATTTTGATAGGTTCTTGTAATATAGGTAAAGCTTTGACTTTTAAGTTGGCATAGTGTAATAAAGCAACCAATACTACATCTGCCATAGTTCCCGCCAATAGACCAATCATCACAGCGCGTAATAGAAATGGGAAACGTATAAAGCTTGCGGTAGCGCCTACTAGGTGCATGCTCTTAATCAAAAACCTTTGGGAGTACATGGCGAGCTTAATGGTGTTATGAATTAAAATGATTACGATCCCTAAGAGAATGAACATGATAGCAAGCAGCACGATACTGATCTGTTGCATGTTTTTATGAATGGTTTCTACCATATTTTCTAGGTAGACGACTTCAAACACTTCATTTAATTCGGATAGTTCTTTCTTTATATTTTGCAGTATAGCAGCTTCTTGAAAGCGAGGCGATACATAAAAGATATAGCTATCGCGCAAAGGGTTTTCTTGCAAAATCTCCATAAAATCTTCCCCTGTTTCGTTTATAAAAGCTGCTGCTGCTTCTTCCTTCGAGATGAAGGTTAGTTGTGCAATTCCATGTTTCTGCAATACATAGGGTTGCTGATGTAAAAATTGGTCCAACTGAATTTTTTTATCTTCCGTTAGGTTTTTATGCAGAAAGACTTGAAAGGTTACATTCTCTTGTACGGTTTTAGTAAGCTCCCGTGCATGGATGAGTAACAACCCAAATAAGCCTGTGACTAATAATGCCAGCATGGTACTGAAAATAACATTGGCAATAGGGAAACTACCTAGTTTATTAGAACGATGCTTTCTCGTTAATCTCATATGTCATCAAGGTTGCGCTTTTCTATTTTTATTCTTGTATATCAAAAGAGAGGATTGTCTGCTCTTTAGTTACTACTAAATTCCCTTCAGCTCCATGGAAAAAAGCCATATTAGGGGGTTCGTGACTGATGGGCATATGAAACGCTACGGGATAGGTATATTCGGCTACGTGGTGCAAAATAAGCTCTTCTATGGTTTTGCCAAATGGCATCTCAGGTTTGTCCTGCAGATCTGTTATCCCGCCTATTACTAGCCCTGCTAAATGTTGTAATTTCCCGGATCTTTTCAGTTGTACCATCAGGCGATCTATGGTGTAGAATTTTTCTCCCACCTCCTCTAAAACCAGTATTTTCCCTTTGGTATCTACATCCAGCTGTGTGCCTATGTTAGAGCAAATGATAATTAAGTTACCACCTACCACTGGTGCCTTGGCTTCCCCTAGTCTATTGTTGCTAGTAGGTTCTGCTAAAATGGTTGCCTTTCCTTCGAAAAGTGCTGTTTTTAAGCTAGCAATAGAACTTTTATATGAAGGATCTGGGAAATGTTTAGGCATTACGCCATGAATAGAAACAGCCCCTATGTGATGTAATTGCAAATGCAGGGTGGTAATGTCGCTAAAACCAATGACCCATTTAGGATGTTGTAGAAAGTTTGTAAAGTCTAAGTCATCTACAATTCGTGCGCATCCATGCCCGCCTCGCAATGCGAAGATAGCCTTTATGTTAGGGTCATCTAACATTGTTTGCACATCAGCTAAACGTACTTCTTCTGATCCCGCAAATTGACCATCCTTTGCACCAATCGTATTACCTACCACTACTTCCAAGCCCCAAGCGCGCAATTTTTGGGTTGTTGCCTCGATGATTGCTTTTTCATTTGGAACCCACCAAGCGGGTGCTACTATGGCAACAACATCATTGGGCTTCAGTAAGCTAGGTGTTATAGGGAGTGTTTGTTTAGCGTGGGTAATGCTGCTGATCCCTATGGTATGCAGCACTAAAAGGAACAAAAGAATTTTAAGACCAGTTTTCAAGTGTATTGCCATTTATTTTCCTGATTAATCGTTGCCTGCTTGTTCCCTTAAGAATTCTTCATAAATAGCTTGAATGCGTGCTTGTTCCCTATCAGCTGCTTCATTATCCAGGACAGGAATTGCAGCTGCACTGCTAGTTGCTCCAGATGATGACGCAGCAGGTTGAGCATACCCTTCTTCTTCTTGTTCTGCTGCTGCAAGCTCCATCAATGCTCTATTGTCTTCTTCATCAATGGGTCGTTTCATGTCTTCTTCAGCGCTATTCATCATAGGTCCTTCTATAGCTGTTAGATGCCTTAACCTTTCTATAGTTGTTAGATGCCTTAACCTCTGAGGTAACCTCTTAGGTTTAGGACATAGGTGACAGAAATTACAATTCAATTGTTTAGAACACAATCCTCCTTGAACAAAATGACACGGTCTACATCCAAATGGATGATTAGCACTTCCAGGGTGCTGTTGTTTTAAAAAAGATACTAGGTTTTCTGCTGGACTGGTTACAACAGTAATTTCAATCTCTTTATCAGATGTATTATTTATTCTATCATCATAACAAAGGACTTGATCGGCTAATACAAACTCAAAGCTTATATCATTGGCTCTAGAAGCATCAGACGACCATGTTTTTTTATCATTCTCCCATGGGTGGTAAATATTACCATACTGAAGCGTAGATAAATTTATGCCTTGTATCTCGATACTTAATTTTGCTAGCAAGCATCCGAAAGTTAAAGCTGGAAATTCTGATGTTCTGATTGCAAGGGTTTCGTTAAAGGCATTATCTGAAAGTTGTCGCATAGTTACAGTAAAATCAACCATGGGATCAGCTGCTGCAGCAGCACTAGCATGTTCTGAGGAAACGAAAAGGGGCGCAGATAGATCGTTTTGTGGATATAAACCTTCTTGTGATGCACGTGATGATTCCTCTGTATCACCTGATATATTAGGTGCTTGAGTAGTATGGTTTTGATGTAAATACGGAGCCTCTTTTGAAGCACAAGAATTAAAAATGACTCCTATGATAAAAAAGATAATTATGTTACTAAATCGAATGATGCTTGTTTTCATAATGTTGTAAACTTAAAATGCGTGATTTTCTGCGACGAGCGTATACAGTATAGTCGTAAAATGCCCCATCCAGAGATTAAGGCATAGTAGTAACAATTGCTTCCGTAAGTTTAGGTGCCTATATATATGTGCCATTAACACAATAATGTAGTTTATAGAAGTGATTGCTATTGTAATCGCACCTGTCCATTGCGCCAAGGTTGTGTAAGTGTCTGTAAGTATCATAGCTACAACAAAAGCACTAACAACAAAACCAATCTTACCAATAATGGTAGAACGCAATGCAGAGAATATTAAAGAACGTTTGTTGTTTGTAAATCCGTATACTATGATAACCGCAGATAACGTAAGTGCTATACTCTCTTTTATGACTATATATAATAGGGGAAAACTGTACTCAGGAAGAACCTTTAGTATTCCAGAGCACAACATACTAAAAAGATCTTGTCTACAGTAGTATCTATAATTATCCCTATCCCGTTGTCAGTGCCATACGTACGTGCAATTTTTCCGTCCCCAAAATCCGTTACCAGTGCAACAACGATACATAGCACCACAATATTTAGATTGTCACCAATGGCTGCATAGTAAGCCAAACCACCTAGTGGCAGTCTGGATAGCGAGATTCGGTTTGCTAAGTATTGCACCATAAATCTTAATCATATGTACACAAAGGAAACTACCTAAAATTTAAAATGACCTTTTTTTACTTGTTACTTCATGCGTAATGGCACTATCAACATGTGGTACTTGTTATTATTGTCATAGCACTACGCTGCTTTATTGTTGTTGTTAAGGTCTATCTTGTTGGCAACATAATCTTTGTCTATCGTAAGTTGCCTTGTTGCTTTTTGGGAAGGGAGTTCGAACATAGCATCCATGACAACACTTTCACAGATCGTTCTTAATCCTCTAGCACCTAATTTTAGCTCCATGGCTTGTTCTACAATCAAGTCAAGTGCTTCTTCTTGTATGGTTAGGTGGATATTATCCATGGCAAATAACTTGGTGTATTGTTTTACTAAAGCATTTTTAGGTTCTACCAGAATTTTCTTGAGGACGGATTTATCAATAGGCTGTAAGCTTCCGACGATGGGAAGTCTGCCTATGAATTCTGGAATAAACCCATATGCTTTTAAATCTGCAGCCGTAACGTATTGCAAGAGATGCGTATCTCTTTGATGTATGCCTTGGGTAGCATGGTTATGAAACCCTATGGCACCTGTGTTCATTCTTTTGTAAATAAGTCTTTCAATACCATCAAAGGCTCCTCCGCATATAAATAGGATGTTTTTGGTGTTGATAGGAATCATCTCCTGTTCGGGGTTTTTTCTTCTTCCTTGCTTGGGAGCATTGACGATGGATCCTTCTAATAATTTTAAAATGGCTTGCTGTACGCCTTCCCCACTTACATCCCTTGTGATAGAAGGGGAGTCGCTTTTCTTAGTGATTTTATCGATTTCATCTATATATATTATCCCTCGTTCCGCGGCTTTTACATCATTGGAAGCCGCTTGTAATAAGCGTGTGAGAATGCTTTCTACATCCTCGCCTACATACCCTGCTTCTGTGAGGGCTGTAGCATCTGCGATGCAAAAAGGGACATTCAGCAATTTCGCTAAGGTCTGCGCCAAGTAGGTTTTACCCGTTCCGGTATCGCCTATCAAAAGGATGTTAGATTTTTCTATAATCACCTCATCTGCATCTTCTGCTTGTTGCAAACGTTTATAATGATTATAGACCGCTACAGAAAGTATCTTTTTGGCCATATCCTGCCCAATGATGTATTGATCTAGATAGGCTTTGATATCTATAGGCAGTGGAATTTTTAGCGCATCTGATGTAATAT
Organism: Amoebophilaceae bacterium; assembly: GCA_023257955.1. Taxonomy (GTDB): domain Bacteria; phylum Bacteroidota; class Bacteroidia; order Cytophagales; family Amoebophilaceae; genus Amoebophilus. Next base: position 9,807 of record JALRAY010000005.1, read on the forward strand.
TTTCGGCTTGGATGTTGCTTTTGGAAGTTTCTAGCAACTGCATGGCATTTTCAATACAGTTACTGCAGATGTGTGCCGTATTGCCGGATATCATCATCTCAACGGTGTCATTGCTTCGTCCACAAAAGGAGCAATGAATAGTAGGATTCATGTTATAGAATAGTAAAAATGAGTTGTAGGTAGTAGTTGCGCTTCTGCAAGCTGTGAGCTCGGCAATCCTCAGAGAGGTACTATATTAATAAGATAGGCTAGTATAGCAAGAGCGCTTACAGGTTTTGAGGTGCTTGCGGCTTGTTATCCGCATGTAATACTTCATCAATAATGCCATACTGTTTAGCTTCAGGGGCACGCATCCAAAAGTCTCTATCGGAGTCGGCTTCTATCTTTTTGTAGCTTTTGCCTGTATGCTTGGCAAGGATTTCGTATAGATCTTTCTTTACGGCTATCATTTGTTTGATAGTAATCTCCATTTCAGAGGCTTGTCCTTTGGCGCCACCAAGTGGTTGATGGATCATAATCCGTGAATGTGGCAAGGATGAACGTTTACCAGGCGTTCCGCCGGCTAATAATACAGCTGCCATGGAAGCTGCTAGCCCCGTACAGATGGTATGCACATCGGAAGAGATGTATTGCATGGTATCATAGATACCTAAGCCGGGATATACGGAACCTCCATGGCTATTAATGTATAACCGAACATCTTTTTTAGGGTCTGTTGATTCTAAGAAAAGCAGCTGTGCGATAATGATGTTGGCCATGTTATCATCTATATCTGTGCCTATAAATATAATCCTATCCATGATGAGCCGAGAAAATACATCTATCTCTCGAAAGTGGGAGGGACGTTCTTCTATGACGGCTCTGGTCATATTTTCTATGTAGTTATCTACGTGCTGGCTACGGATGTTTCGTTCTTTCGTAGCGTAGCTTTTAAATTCTTTTATAGGTATCATAAGGGTATGTGTTGATTATCATGTTATGAAAAGGTTATCATGCGGGTAGTATGAACGCTGGCTGTTAATTACTCTTTGCTATTCCTCTCCAGTATATATGCATCCAATTCTTCTACTGTTATAGGTTTCGTATGGATGGTAGCTTGTTTTTTTATCATTTCAGTTGCGAAATCCTCACACATAAAGTTGTAGAGGTGTACATATAAAGGATCTGGTCGTTCAGATTGTATACTATCTTCTATTTCTTTTGCAAGTGGTGCTATATCTTTTTCTTCGTCAAACGTTGCTTTTTGGTGATGATGCGCTGCGTAAAGTGTAAGAAGCGCATGGGCTATATCTGTTGGTGTTGGGACGGTATTATGGGCGTGACAAATTGCTTGTTGTAATAAATGCCAGCGCAGGTAGCTTACTGTCTTATCATAGTCCTTAGCTTCGTCATTTCTTATTTGAGCTTCGTGTTCTAGTTTTTGCTGGATGAAGTTATATGGCAAATCAAAAGTTACATGCTGCATGGCCTGCTTTTTTATATCTTCTCGTAATATACTATCTGCCTGATGCTGTGTTTCTTTGAGATAACTATTTCTGATCAATGTTTTTAGCGTTTCTAGCGTGGGGCTTTCTTCGTTAGGAAATGCTTCTTTGTCTTCTTCCAGTATATCATCTATATCTGCAAGGGTGATGTGCAGTATTTGCTGCACTTTTAGGTCATATGGTCCTTTAGAACCATAGAAGTACTCCATTGCCTCATCGTAGTAATAGTTATTAGTCGGCACTTGCAGCTGCTTGCCTGTACCAAAATCTAGGGTGAAGGTATCGCCAGGTTTAAAGCCAACAAAGCTAAGCTCTTCATCACCAAGTTGCATGCCTGTTACAGGTAGATGCATTTCTTTGGGTGCGCCTTTGGCGTTATTAACCGACACTTTGAGCATATCTTCTTTTTCGGCTACAGGCACCTCTTCTTGTGTGCCGTAATGTAGCTGCAGTCGATGTATGAATCCAGCCATGTGCTCCTCTGTTATTTCTTTGATCTGGTAGTGATCGACCTGGATTTGGTCTAGCGGTGCTAAATCTATCACTGGTTTTATGCCATATATAAACGTGAATGTAAGTACTCCAGGATGATCTACATCCATAATTGCTGCATCCTCAAAAGTACTCTCTACCATAATAGGTTTGTCTATGAGATCTTTATTTCCTAGCTGATCATAAAGTTTTTGATAGGCTAGTTTGACGGATACTTCAAAAAGTAGCTTATCACCATATCTTTTCTTCACAAGACTAATAGGTATTTGCCCTGGCCTAAAGCCTTTCATGTGCATTGTAGCACGTTCCCTTTGTAGCCTTTGAGTTACTTGAGGTAGATAATCGGCTTCTTGTAGTTCTATAGTAGTGACTTCGTCTAAAGGAGAGGAAGGTGTTGAAGTAATGTCCATATCTGTTATAAATTCGGATGATACGTGTTATATAATCAGGGAATAATTTTGAGATTCTTAGTAATGGTAGTAATATTGGCAGCGTTTAAAAAGAGGAGAGTTGTATGAACACATACAACATGCATATACTGCTTCAATCGCCTTTACTTAATATATGTGCGGATGGAGGGACTCGAACCCCCATGCCTCGCGGCGCTAGATCCTAAGTCTAGTGCGTCTACCAATTCCGCCACACCCGCTTTAGAACAAAGCTACTAAAAATAACGGATTTTTATTGAGAATTTTATGAATACAATACGTCTAGCTCAAGCTGTATCTTTATGGGCTAGCAGTATCTCAACTGCAGCTCAATATCCCCCTAACACATCTAGCAACTCCTCTTTTATCCTACAGAGTTATTACACACTATATAGCTTAGGATCTAAAGCGTCTGATCCCCATGATGTGGATTATGTGCACTTACTTAAGAAGGCGTTTCGATTGGTTATACAAGTCTCTCAGCCACAGGCGGCGGGCACCACACTTTCAACTTGTTTCTTACAAGCACTAACGCTTGTTTTAATAGTAGCAGAAAAATTGGAACTAGGGCCCAAAGCTATTATATGTGCCTTGCTATATAGCTTGGCAAAAGAGAGGAAAGCTTGCGTGGGTACTATTGAACAAGCATTTGATGATGATATAGCCTATATTTTACAAGGTCTCTTAGGGTTCTCTGAACAACCTTTCGCATGCGATAGCAAGCCCTCCAAAAGGCTAGCAGTCATTTATACCCATTTTTCTCATAATCACCTACTCATTCTATTATTCCGCTTGGCAGAACATATACAAAAGCTATATATACTAGAAGTATGGCAACCGGAACAACAGAAGCAAGTAGTTCAAGAAATAGAGCGCATGTATGCTCCGCTCGCTAAGACCTTAGGATTGCATAAACTTTATTTAGAATTGACCGATAGCTCTTTTAAAGCCCAGCATCCAACAACCTATCATCAGCTGGTCGCGCAGGTACAAAACAATTTGCAGAGCCCCAAGGGATTTTTAGAACATTTTGCCAAGCAAATACATGCGATGCTACAAGTCAACAGCATTGCTTGCAGCATTAAAGGAAGAACTAAATCAATTGCCTCTATCTATAACAAGATACAAGACAGAGGGATCCTTTTTTCCGCTATTAATGATTTTTATGCCATATGCATTGTCTTTGAGAGTACCTTAGAAGATGAGTGTACTGACTGTTGGTACCTTTACAATCTGATAGCTAGCCGCTATTGCGTGAATAGAAAATATTTAAGGGATTGGATCAGTAAAGCTAAAGATAGCAACTATGAAGCCTTACATCTTACCATCCAAAGCGATGCAGGTCTTTGGGTAGAAGTGCAAATTCGTACCACTAGAATGAATGAGATTGCGGAATATGGCGATGCTGCGCATTGGAAGTATAAAAACCAGCATAAAGGAGGGGACACTGCATGGCGTCATATAAGCTGGTTAACGCAAGCCAGAGATTATTTGCAAAACAATGTAGCTAACAGCCTCCCTCATAATATATCAGTAATAGCATTGGATATGTATGATGATCGATAATTACGTAAAGCCTCCTCTTACTACAACCTAATCAATGAGTCTTTTAAAACAACATATGGATGACACATATTTTATGCGTATGGCATTTGAGGAAGCGCAAAAAGCTTACGCAGTCAAGGAAGTGCCTGTAGGCGCAGTTGTAGTCAGTAACGGAAAAATTATTGCCAGAGCACATAATCAAGTAGAACGGTTAAAAGATGCAACAGCGCATGCGGAGATGTTAGCACTTTCCGCCGCATTCAATCACCTGGGTGGAAAATATCTACCAGGTTGTACATTGTACGTAACCTTAGAGCCGTGTTTGATGTGTGCGAGTGCCACTTTTTGGGCTAAGCTCTCTCGCCTAGTGTTTGCGGCCAGTGACAGCAAGCTAGGTTATACCACCTACCCTTTCCATCCCTTACATCCACAAACTAAAACGGATGCAGGCATCCTACAACTAGAAAGCGAACAGCTGCTAAAAACGTTTTTTAAAAACCTTAGAAAGGTATGAAGGTATCGGAAAGTGATCACATCATTGCACATTTTTACTAGAAATTGTTAGGTTGTGCAAGGTATTTCGGAAAGCAATACCTAAATTGCCGACTCTCTAAAGCACCCTTACATTATAAGGGTACTCAAATAGTCACAAAAAAGAAAACTTTACTCAGGATTGTACTACTTTTGGTATAACATGTAAAATTTTTATCGTAGCACATACATAAAAGAGGTTATTATGAAGGATGCCGAAAAATTACATCAATATCAAACCTATTGGGATAACCTTTTGCAAACGCAAGGGGAAGACTTGCAGGATACACTAATATCCACAACTAGCGAAAAAGCCGCCGCTTTTCTAATGAGTATTCCTATAGAAGAGGTCATTGACTTACTAGTTCAAATTCCGGCACCTCAAAAAGGGCAAATTTTTACAGCCTTACCTCAACACTATCAATACATGCTCTCCGAAAAGCTAGACAAAAAGACATTCGCGAGCATATTCAACCATATGTCTGTTCCTGCAAGGAACTACTACTATCAATGTTTATCATATGATGAACAACTAAAACTTTTACCATATCTCCACAAAACAGTACGCGAAACCATCCTTACACTAAGTATTTATCCCCCCACAACAGCAGGCAACCTAATGGGTACAGACTTTGCTACCGTTTTTGAGGATATGACCGTTGCTCAAGCCATCCAAAAGCTGAAAGAAGACGCACCTTCTAGCACAATGGTTTATTACCTCTACGTAGTAGATGCCGAAATGCACATGAAAGGCGTCGTTTCATTACAAGATTTGATTCTAGCAGATGATGATGAGGGCTTAGAAAAATATATTAATACAAAATTTATTTCCGCCACTATAGAGGAAGATCAGGAAACATTAGCAGAATGTATTGAAGAAAATGAACTCATAGCTTTGCCCATTCTGAATAAGGATAACCAACTTGTAGGCATTGTCAATTATGAGCGTGCTATAGATATCATCCGGATTGAACAAAAAGAAGATATGGAGCAATTTGCAGGTATTGTAGCAAACCTAAGCGAAGATGTGATGAAGTATCTAACCATATCTAGCTGGCAACATTTTAGAAAACGATGGGCTTGGATTTTGGGCCTTTTTGCAGCAGGCATCATATCTACCTTAGTGATTCAAGAGTACGAAAATATACTTGAGCGTATAACCATACTAGCATGTTATTTACCCATGATAACAGCCACAGGAGGAAATATTGGAAGCCAAACAGCTTCCGTGATTATTAGAGCCTTATCTTTTGAACAAATTAGCCTCAAAAATTGGATCAGAATCGTGATTAACGAAACTAAAATAGCGTTCCTATTAGCTATTATGTTATGTATCATTGCGTTTGTAGAAGTAGTACTCATTACAAATAATCACGTACTACCGTGTAGTATTACGCGCATAGCCACTGCTATTACCCTATCCTTAGGCCTACAAATCGTTGTTGCTGCTATTATAGGCGCCTCTTTGCCGTTAATTGCCAAACACTTCAATGGAGATCCTGCCGTCATTGCCAGTCCCGCTATTACCTCATTAGTAGATATCACAGGGATGATTATATACTTTTTTATAGCTATTACCATGTTAGGCTAGCAAAGGTAATTACACATTCCAACACAACATGAACATCACAAACTACCATCCGCAAACGAAGCACCATTAGGTTCAGAAAGAAGCTAAAAAAGGCTTAGCACAAATAAAGAAAAAGACAAGCACCTCAAAAGCGTGCTATAGCTATGGGTAGCCTTTCATGAGAAAGAAGTAGCAGTGGTGCATGAAATAACATATTTAGATACATAACGAATTTAGAATTTTATGAGAAATAACTTACACAAGCACATTAAGAGCAGAGCAGCTATATTATTGCTATGTAGCCTCCTAACCAATTGCAGAGGTGTAGCAGAAGAGCGCGCATTAGAATTAGATGCTGACCCCTCAATTCCTCTTACCGAACAACCCATTATGACGGCTGAAGAAGAAGCAATCCATAATGGAGATGCTGAAGAAGTAACCCATCATGACTATATGGGAACTGTAGCGTATCGCAACATGTCTGGAGAAACGAGCGTTATATAGAGGGAATGGATGTAGCGACTATAACCGTAGGAGAATTGCGAGCAGCAATACGACAACACGCAAACCTAGGGGATCAAAGTTTTACGTTGTTACAAGAGACTATAACCTTAGCAGCAGATGATAATCATCCCTTACAAGAGGTTGTAGATACAGCAACAATGGGCGCCTTTACATTAGTTATCAAGAATAATATCGAAATAGCAAAGGAACGCGTAGGCAACTATAACTACCTAGGACCAGAAACTTGGGAGAAATTAGGTATAAACGCAGCTACCAACTTACCACCCATTTCAGATGCCATGCTAGAAGCAATCATATCCTACACGAACAAGGCCGTCAACCCATTTTAGTTCTAGACCCAGGCTATAGCATCGAGCGTATGTACTCTCTACAACAGTCAATCTTGAAGCCAGAACCAAATTTCGAAGACTTTCAACAGGAACCTTATTACAAAGCAGAAGAGCAACCGCGTTGGCTTCTAATCCCTGGTTCAGACAACGGCGTATTGCTAGGAAGTAGAAATATGACTTATGCGCAACAAGTAACCTATATGGAAGAAAACTATCCAGGCTTTCACGTAGGAACTGTACGTGAGCTCATAACCGTAGCGTTGCTGAAAATGGTCCAAGATAAAACGGTATTATTTCCTAAAAATGATCCCCTAACATTTGGCCGATGCCAAGAACGATATCAGCAAAATACCTGGCAAGGCCGTGGCATACGTGTAGGAAGTAATAAAAAAGATGAAAGGGGGGTAATAGATGGTCTTGTTTTTAGTTGTTTTGGCGAACATGATCACAATCAATCTGAAGGGCTGTTTTGTTGTTTCAGTGCTTAAGACTTGAAAAACTCAATTTTCTGCCGAGCACGCTAGAAAAACTTTATGTACACAAAAGCTACTCCTACAATTGATACTTATAACTATGTCCCCAAACACTACTTCACCCCCTAGCAGATACACCATCACGGCAGCCCTACCCTATGCCAATGGCCCCATACACATTGGGCACCTAGCAGGCGTGTACATACCAGCTGATATCTATGCCCGCTATCTAAGAAGTTGCCAACAAGACATTCTCTTCGTCTCTGGATCTGATGAACATGGAGTCCCTATCACCATTCGCGCACAACAGGAAGGTATTACTTGTCAGCAAGTAGTAGATAAGTATCATCAGCTGAACAAACAAACCCTAGCGGATATAGGGATTAGCTTTGATGTTTTTAGCAGGACTTCTTCTCCTACACATCACGAAACAGCTTCAGCCTTTTTTACTACCCTCCATCAACAGCAATGCTTAACGACAAAAACAACCAACCAATATTATGATGAAAGCAGTCAGCAATTTCTCGCTGATCGTTACATCTACGGCACTTGCCCGCAATGCAGCTATACAGATGCCTATGGTGACCAATGCGAAAAATGTGGTAATACCCTCAGTCCCGAAGAATTAATCCATCCACGGTCCGCCATCAGCGGCAAGCAACCGATACTAAAACCTACAAAACATTGGTTCCTGGCCTTAGACAAACATGAGGATTGGTTAAAAACCTGGATTCTAGACACGCATACAGACTGGAAACCACACGTATATGGACAGTGTAAGTCATGGCTCGAAGAAGGCCTGTGCCCACGCGCTATCACACGCGATCTGCAGTGGGGCATTCCAGTACCCTTAGCAGAAGCCATAGGCAAGGTCCTCTATGTATGGTTTGATGCGCCCATTGGTTACATCAGCGCTACCAAAGAATGGGCACATGCGCATGACCGTGATTGGAAGCCCTATTGGCAAGACCCTAACACACAGCTGGTGCATTTTATAGGCAAAGACAACATTGTCTTCCATTGCCTTATCTTCCCCGTGATGCTACACGCTCATGGCGACTTTATCCTCCCCAAGCATGTCCCCGCCAATGAGTTCATGAATCTGGAAGGCAAGAAAATATCTACCTCCCGCAATCACGCAGTATGGCTACCGGATTATTTAAAGCAGTTGCCTGATAAACAAGATGTGCTGCGCTATGTATTATGTGCCAATGCGCCGGAAAACAAGGATAGTGACTTTACGTGGCAAGACTTTCAAGCGAAAAACAACAATGAGCTTGTAGCCATTCTAGGTAACTTCGTACATCGCTCGTTGGTATTAATACATAAGTATTATGAAGGGAAGGTACCCCCTTGCAGGCATATTGATGAATCTGATGCAATAGTGATACGCTATCTGCAAGACACCCCGCAACAGGTAGCACAGCGCATAGAAGCTTTTAAATTCAAAGAAGGACTACAGGTATGGATGGATTTAGCGAGGCAGGGGAATAAATATTTAACCGAAACAGAACCTTGGCACTTGATTAAAACCAAGCCAGAAAGGGTACAAACCATTTTACATCTAGCTACGCAAATAATGGCACAACTTGCCATATTGGGGGAACCCTTTTTACCCTTTACGAGTCATAAGCTAGCGGCCATGTTGCAGTTAGATACCCTCCTATGGGGTTATGCTACAAGAAAAGAAATGATACCTGCAGGAACGGTGCTACAAAAACCTGTCATTCTCTTTCAACGAATAGAAACAGATAGTTTACCAATCACTAGCTCCTAGCTTGGGGAGAGCCCTTCATCCACACCACCCGCTGCACCTAGCTATGTCATTAGAAGCATTTGTACCAGTAAGTACTTATCAAGCTTATGCCATATGGCATATTACCGAATCTGAAGAAGCACTGCGGAACTTACTTGCGACTACCATCGATATAGCACCCTGTAATGACATTACACATCCCACAAAACGCAAAGAATGGTTAGCGACACGATTAGCTTATCAACAACTGTGTGAAAAGATGGATGTGCCTTGTCACCCCATTCATAAAAACAGCCATGGTCGCCCTTATTTAGAAGCAGCGCTTCAAGCTAAGCAGCCTCTTTATATCAGCTTATCACACAGTTTTCCCTTTGCAGGCGCTATCCTAAGTACAGATACCCCCATCGGGATAGATATAGAAAAGTTTACCGATAGATTGCTACGTATACAAGCTAAATATTTAACACCTACAGAAATCATTGATTGTAATGCGGATATAACAAAGAGCTGCATCTACTGGAGCGCTAAAGAAGCTATCTACAAAGCCTATATCCACTCCCCTTCGCTTACTTTATCCTCGATTCAGTTACTTCCTTTCATACAAGCAGATACTGGAGCATTACAAGGTTATACGCCTTCTGGTCATCAGTATAGCGTGTATTACACGATACAGCAGGACTATGTCTTAACCTGGAGTAAAGAAAACTGCTGAGTCCCTTATGCGGTTATTACGCTGTATGTGTTTTATGATTTTGCGTTGATGTGTTTGATCTCATGCACCACGGCTACTTCTTTATTATGAAAAGCTATGCCAATTTGTAACACGCTTTTGACGTGCTGCTCTTTTTCTATAATGGCTATATATTTCTTCTTCTTTATCTGAGCTAAGCCTTTTTTAGCTTCCTTCTGTAACGCTTTCTCTTCTGGAGCATACTTGTATTCTAGGATTATCGCTTGTGTGCTTTTGCAAAATAATTCCCTGGGCATAATCATGGTATCCACATAGCCTTTTCCAGATTCTATTTCATGGGTAACGTCGTAATGCCCCATGATGCCATCTAGTAACCCTATCATCAAAAAGTGATAGTGGGATTCTTTGAGGTAAATGGCCTCTTCTTTTTCGTGCATGATTTTAAAGCTTAGGGTGCTTTGCAGAAATTTATATAAGATTGTTTTGAATTGCTCTACCTGACCATCTACTAATAAGTCTGCTATGCTTTGTAGTTTATCTTCTCCTACTCCCAATCTATTAGCTATCCATTTTTGTATTAAATCCCCTAAGGCTATACGAACTTCTTGATTGGGTATAGTGACTGCATAAGATCTCTTATATTCCTCGCTGTCTTGGTAAACAGGGTTTAAATAACCTGCTAAAAGTAACAATACCTTCATGCCATTGGTTTCTCCATCTGATAATACTTTTAAATGAAGACCACTTCTTAGGTATACTTGTATACTGTTTATTTTTTTAGATAGTAAATCTTGTAGTTCTTGTTGCAGATCTTCGTTGATGGTTAAATTTTGCAAGGCACCATAACTGGTAGCTTCCCAGTAGTTCTTTAAATACTTTCCTTTATCTGCTATATAGTTCATAATGGACCAGGGGTTATACAATTTCAATCCTCCATAATTATAACCATTATACCACGCTGCTAATTGTTTTTGTTTGTGTGCGGGGATCTGATGTTGCTTACATAAGGTATCTACTTCATGTTGCTCGAAGCCGTAATAGCTTGCAAATCTTTCATCTAAAACGCCATATTCTTTTACGTTATTCAAGGCAGAAAATAAATTGGCTTGAGCTATTCTGAGAATACCTGTTATTACTCCTCTTTCTAAGTAAGCATTGTCCTTGAACGCAGCGCTCATGAAGTCTCTAAATAGGTCTAATAATTTGTCAAATTCATCACTAAACTGAGAAGGATGGGTTTTATCTTTCCCAAATTTTGTATATGCTCTATGAATCGCATTATCATATTCATCTATTAAGACCCATATGTTCTTGCCAAAATGGTTGTAAAGACATCTCATTAAAAAGCTTATGGCATCTTGAGTTTCTGCTTCTGTGATTTCAGTGGATAAATAACGTGTTAATTTTTGCTTATCAATATCATCTAGCTGAGGACTTGTTAAAAGGTACCTATGTTGAGAAAAGTTTGCACTGAGTTTTATTTTAAGATTTTCTAATATTTTTTCATACGAATCACCTCCTAAGTCTTTAAAATTGGCCATGATTACCGGATACTTACCCAACTTATTCATGGTTATTCTATAATCTTCATAGTCCTTTTCAGCAGAATAGTATGCTTTATCTACAATTTTTAACGGTGGCAATGTGTGTTTTATATCATCTTCCTCTATTATTCCACCAGTAAAGTATACAGGATTGTCTTTCTTTTCTTTAGGTAATGGATTACCTTCCTTATCTACTTCTAGTTCTAAAAAGGTTTTGAGAAGACTCATATTTGAAGACTTGCCCCAACGTCTGGGGCGAGTGATTAATGGCACTTGAAAATCATCGTTTATTACGTCTTTGATGAATAGGCTTTTGTCTACGTACTGGCAACTTTTTACCAGATTTTTAAAATCATCGGAGCCGATGGTGCCTTTTTGATAAGTATTATTTGTTGGATTCATATTTTATGATGGGTTATTTAATAGGTTGAATTCTACCGCAATGTAGTTGCGATTAGGTGAAGTGTAGGATTATATTCTCTTAGTTTTTTCAGGCCTTTGGAATAATAATATTTGTTACAGCAATTGTCAAAATTCATCTCTAGTATATGGGTATGATTTCTATTAGAGGTAATTTCTAAAATCTTATCTTTCAGTGTACTTGAATCTAGATCATCTATGGATGTAGGAATTTTGATACCTGGCAAGTCTTCTGCAGAAATATAGTCTATAATATCCTTATACTTTCCAATAGTACAATATTTGATTTTACTATCTTCTAGCGTAACCAAAACCTTACCTTCCGAGGATTGCCTTGCCATTGATTCGTCGTCTAGTGTTGGCACTATGACTAGTTCATAATTTTCTTCATACACTTCTGGGTCAGGCTGATAGTATAATTGCTTAATAACTTTTTGTATGGTGCTGTTTTGTAATTTTACTTCTTCTAGGATGTTTAATAAAAACCCCGTAGCAAAAAATAACCCATTGAATCCCCTTTTAAGAGCATCAGAACTGACCTGAGATATATTTGTAACTTTTTTAAGACATTCCCACGAAATGCTTGACATCCAGGTAGGTACATGAATAAAGTTAAATTGTTGCGCACGTGTTACATAAGAGATGTCATCGTCAAATAAAATCGCATTTTTTAACTCTGATGGAGATAGGTTCAAAACACGTAGATCTTTTTTTTAATTCCCGTAAAAATGATCAATATCTGGACTATACTCGTCTTTTCTATATGTATACTCTATATCTTCCCTATACTTTATCTGTACTTTTTCCCGCAGTGCATTGTATTTTACATCATTCCAAGCGAGATCTAATAGTTTGGGAACAAATTCAATATTGCGTATCCTTCTTCCAGAACTCAAGAAATGCACCGTAACACCTGGCAAGTCCGCCAAAAAACGCATAAACTCAATGCAACCAGGTAGTAAAAAGTGAGTATGCTCGCAACACTCAAAATATTGTATATCAAGCGCTTTGGCATATTGCTCAATCTGCTCCCATTCTTCGTCATCTCTAATTCTATCAGGAACGGCAAGTACTTCGTCTATGTCTAATACTATAGTAAGGTTGCTACAACTATCTACAGATGCTTTTTCTGGTACAGTACATACATGTGTGTCTATTGCTTGATGTTTGTCTGTCATATACCTACAAATAATTTTAACATACGCTTTCTTTTCTCTGTTGTTTTCACATCAGAATGATGTATCATTTATTTTTTTTGGGGGAAAACCATGTGAGAACTACTGCTTCTCACGCTTACGAAGATAAGTTATTTTAGTGAGCTGGTAGAATGTATGCATTACGTATTTCATTAACAGTGCTTTTTTTTACATCGTACTGAAATGGTTGTAAGATGACACTTAGGTTAGTCTACGATTTTTCTTGCAGGGTTTTGTTTTGCGCCCCTATAAAAGCGTATATTTTGTATCTTGGAATGGATTATTTGTAATTCTATACATCGCATCATTCTGATGGCTACAAGCCACAGAGAAATAAAATACTAACAAGGCAATCCTTCGTGCTTATAATGCGTGTTAAGGCTATTAGAGTTCTTCCGAAACTTGAAATTATAGCCTTGTTATTAACAAGAACGCATATCCTATAAGGAATACAGAAGAACTCTATTGTTGAGGAAAAACTTTATCAACGCACTTTAGATGCGAGATACCATTGAGAGGAGCCGCAGGCGGAAGGCAAACTATGACGCGGAACTTATGTGTTGTTCCGTGGGCTTACGTATGAGGAAAAGGTGCAATAACGTCCCTCGCCTCGTCACTACAACATGCTTTTTATATCACTCATATCATTTATGGCTATACACAACATCATTTTCGGTCTTAACCCCGTTTTAGAGGCACTGGAAGCCGGTAAATCGATTGATAAGGTTTTTATCGGCAAGCATATTACAAGTGTAACATCAAGGCAGATCCTGCATCAATTGCATCAGAAGGCCATTCCTTACAGCCGTGTGCCTACTGTCAAGTTGAATAAGCTAACGCAGAAAAATCACCAAGGCATTGTTGCCTTGCTATCGCCTATCCCATTTATCCCCTTGCATCAAATTATACAAAGCATTTACGAGCGTGGTGAGGTGCCTCTCATCATCTTGTTGGATGGGGTGACGGATGTAGGCAATGTGGGGGCTATTATCCGCACAGCTGTTTGCGTAGGTGCACATGCATTAGTGGTGGCCACCCAAGGCAGTGCTTCACTAGGCGATGCGGCCATGAAAACATCTACAGGCGCATTAGCGCATTTACCTATTTGCAGGGAAGTTAGTCTAAGGGATAGTATTGAATATGTCAGGGGCTGTGGTTTACAGGTTATTGCCTGCCATGAGAAAACAGCCAAGCCGATATATGAAACCGATTTTACGTTACCTACAGCCTTGCTTTTTGGGGATGAGCAAACGGGAATTAATCCACAAATACTCGCTTTAGTGGATGGGCACGCTATCATTCCTATGGTAGGACCTATTAGCTCGTTAAATGTATCTGTTGCCGCTGGCGTCATTTTATACGAGGGCTATAGGCAAAGGCAAGGGGGTAGCTAAGTGGCAGCGCACTACTATGCGCCATGTGGTAGTGCTCTACGTAGACATGGTAAACTATGAAGTAGATGACTGGCTTTGACATCATAGATCGGATATATTAGAGTTCTTCTGTATCTCTTTGGATATACGTGTTCCTGTATATCATAAGGCCATCATTTCGAGTTATACGTTATTTTATAAGAAGTTTATTCCATTCAGCCAAAGATGTCGCCCTCCCCGTATCACCTTTTCATGGACCCACCAATAACCTCCCACCTCTCCAGTACCGACGGGAATGATATTTTTGTGGTAAATAGGAGATGAGGCACTGTATTAGTTATGCTACACTATTTTTGGGCTAAAGATGTATAATCAACCCCATTTTTGTCTTAAGCACTGATAATGAGGTAAAAGGTAGTTATGTTGAGTTGATAGGGCGGTGACTGATGGTTCTTCATCTTCATCACCGTCTTCGTCGTCAGGGGGGGGGGATAGAGGCTCGGTGGTTATGTTTTCGGGAGGTTCTGTTGCTGCTATGAAATTGCTATGACTTGTGTTTTTTCGATTCATCCTTGCTATAGGGCTCTACTTAGTGGTTTTATGCAGCTACAGTATTGCTCTAACAAGGCTATGCAGCAACAGCCTACTATTATTAGGCCTTGGGCGGTAAGCTTATAATGTGGGAGTGCGTGTGTCATAGTCAGGGGACTTAAGGGTAGTTTGTGGCAAAGGTAGTATCACTACCTCCGGTATGAGCGCTATCTGAAACCGCTGAAGCACAGATGCTTGAATGTCTGTAGATAACGTAAGCAGTTCTTGCCCCGTAGCTTGACCATAATTCACTAAAACAAGTGCATGATCGGCATACACGCCAACATCACCTCGACGGTAGCCTTTCCAGCCGCATTGTTCAATGAGCCACGCGGCAGAGACTTTAAAGGCGGTATCATGCAAAGGGGTCAATACATTCGCAGGCAAAGAAGGATATGCTTCCTGCAGCTTGGCGGCTGCTTGCTGGTTGATAACAGGGTTCTTAAAAAAGCTACCCGCATTGCCTAGTTTGTCAGTATCCGGTAGTTTCTGCTGACGGATATGGATAATGGCGTCACTAATCGCTTTAATGGAAAGTGTTTGAACTTCCATCTTGGCTAATGTCTCTTGAATAGCGCCATAAGTAATTTGTAGCTTCGGTTTTTTATGTAAACGTAAGGTTACATTGGTAATGATGTATTGGTTACGCAGATCGTTTTTAAAGATGCTATCTCGGTAGCCAAAGCGGCAATCTTGTTTGGTAAACTTTCGAACCTTTCCTGTATGTATCTCTACCGCTTCTAACTCCTCCAACACTTCACTGAAGGATACCCCATAGGCCCCAATGTTCTGCACAGGAGCAGCGCCTACGGTACCCGGGATGAGGGAGAGGTTCTCAATACCTGCATAGTCTCTCTCTACGCACCACATGACTAGTTGATGCCATTCCACACCAGCACCTACCCGCAAGTGAATGTGTTGGTGATCTTCGAAGATTTTTTCTATTCCCCCGATGGTAATATGCTGCACCCAACCAGGAAAATCATCTACGAACAACAGATTGCTACCATTGCCTATGACTATGTAAGGAAGAGATGGTAAAGTCTTATCGCGCAAGAGCTCAATCAGCACCTCTTGCGAAGCAATAGCGCTATAATACCGCGCTGTAACGGGGATATGAAAAGTGTGTAAATGCGCTAGAGGAATGTTTTCTTCTATAAGATTAGGGTGCATGAAGTTTAGAAAGTAATGATGCGGATACTGGGAACCATAACAAAACAGTACGTCACTTTGCCTAATGCATCGAAGATCAGGGTTAGAAAGTACTTGCTATGTTGTTATGTTTTCTACGCTACCTGCAAGCCTCGTATGGATTCCATAGGTAACCCCGTTACTTCCCTTACAAAATCTAGATCTATATTCCTTTGTAGCATATTCTTTGCCGTTAAAAATAGTCCTTCTTGTCTTCCTTCTTTTAATCCTTTCTGTATAAAAAAATCACTTAATGACATAATGTTTTCTTTTTGCTTGTTAAATACGCTTGTTAATTGTTGGAAAACTGCTTCCATATCCATCCCTTCTTTCTTACCTTTCTTCCCTACTGCATCGAAGATAACGGTTAGTAAAGATTCTTTGAGTGTTTCATGCATGTTTTCGAGGGCTTGGTTGATGTAATCAGTATCTTCTTCAGTGATATAGGGTAGTAATTCATCTTCACTGGCTTTTTTGATTAAGAACTCGAATACGCCTATGTTGCCATGTGTATGTAGCTCTGCTATGGAGAGGCGATTAACATCTGCCACGATTATGTTCTGTTGCATGAGCTCACGAGCTAGCGCAGGATGTTGAGATTGTTCACTGATATGAACTGGCATGTTGAACGCTTTCTTACCACTCTCAATTAGCCCTCAGCTGAAGCTGAGGGGTTAACTTATTTCGACTGGAAGTCGAATTTTACTCTAAAGAGTGTGGTGGCCAAGTGAATGTAGAACGTGGGATGAATAGATCTATACCCCACAGCTTATATACTTGGAATGAAAACTAGAAGTTTCTATCAGCTGAAGCTGATGGGTTGAACCATTTTTCATAAATCAAATGAGTCGCAATACCTGCTTTGCGATAACTTTCATGAACCCATAAAAATTTTACGTAAAAGGCATCACTGCATTTTTCTGTAATCACCCCGCCTATCACAGCATCGTTATCGGTAGCTATGATACTAAAGCGCGAGCCGCTTTCGCATAGAATCTGACGGTTAAAGTCCTTTAACCCTTGCTTTACTATGAGATCTTTGGGGCTTTCTATAGCGGTCGAATTGTCTTTAATTACAAACTTGATGTGCTGCTTGTGAATCGTTTGCATAACTTGTTTCTTGCCGATTAGTATTCGTCCTCATTAAAGAGAAAGTCATCTTTGGTAGGGTACTCTGGCCATACTTCTTCTATCGTTTCATAGGTAAAATCATCTTCTAGTTTTTCTAAGTTCTCTATTACTTCTGTAGGTGCGCCTATTCTATCTGCAAAATCTATCAATTGGTCTTTGGTAGCTGGCCAAGGAGCATCATCTAAGTAGGATGCTAATTCAAGTGTCCAATACATGATATGTGTGTGTGTTTAAAAGGTGAAAAATGGTATTTTTTATGAGACTGCAAGTATACATATACTTTGTTGGTTATCCAAGTGTAGCCTCTTGAAAGTGTTTTTACATAGTGCATTAGCGGTATTACTAAAGCGATTAGGCACTGCGTGTAAATTAGGAGCTGTTTACATTTGAATAAAATCATTGCTATATAGATTAAAATGACTAAAATTGTGATTTTAACCTAACTTTTAAACTGTATTTGCAATGATAAGACTAATGCTAAAAGATGAATATTGGGCAAAGCTCCAACCTATTCTCCAAGAACACAAAATTTATAATAAGCCTAATTTACTCAACACCATAGAAGGTATATTGTATCGTATGCGCACAGGATTACCTTGGCGTGATTTACCAGATTTCTTTGGAAAATGGATTACTATTTACCAACAATTTAACCGATGGTCTGCCAAAGATAAGTTGATGCAGATTTTCAGAGCCCTAGCTACAGATCCTGATTGCGAATGGGAATTTATAGATGGTAGTATTGTTAAAGCACATCAGCATAGCACAGGCGCATCTAGTGATGACAACGAAGCCATAGGTAAATCTGTTGCTGGCAATACGACAAAAATCCATATGGCAGTGGATTCATGTGGATTACCGGTAAGTTTTTTAATTACAGGGGGAGAAGTTCATGATTGTAAAATAGCT
>JALRAY010000060.1 GCA_023257955.1 Amoebophilaceae bacterium
AGCAAAGAACCAGCAATAGAAAAAAAGTTAAAAATGAAAATTTTAACTTTTAGATGCGGAATGTCCGGTTGATTCTTTTATAAAGCCTTTCTATTGGCTTTAAAAGCCTTTTCAAGTACCTGAGTAGTTACTAATTGTAGAACAGATTATTTTTCTTTAACCGCAATTCGATTGCCTGCCTGCATGTCAGCATGATAACTTACAACAGATTGATTTTCCATAACTATGAAAAAGTACCTACTAGTTGCTATTCTGTTAGCTATAAACTCCTTCCTTGTGACTACATATGCTATCACTGAGCATACAGCAAGTGATAAGCCAGAGACTAAACCGCAAACCTATGCTTTCGCGATAGATAGGTATTACAGCCCTTATAGCAGCGCTACCTGCATAATCACCACACGATCATTGTTCAATACACTAGGAGATCACCTCATCCAGTCAAGTTGGGAAAATAGCTTTTGGCTCAGGTGGCCCTATTTAGCTACCAATAATTTAGTTAATGACCTCTTGATGCTCATTCAACACGAAATGAATGGTCATGGCTTTAGGGCTAGGAGTGCTGGGAACGAGGTGACTGGATATAGCTTATCTTTTCTCATCAATAATCACCCTGCTTCCTTACTAGTAGCACTGGTTGCGCCTATGAATAGTTTAGGTGGGGCAACATCCTTTCAACCTTCTACCAACAAACCAAGTCTTGATTATGAATTACTGTCGTGTATTGCTGGCAATGAAGCCAATGCGGTGCTGGCTAACGAACTGATCTTACAAAACTTCAAATACCGCAAACTAGACTATCGGGACTATAACTTGTTCTTTAAGTCTTTCACAAACTTATTGGGTTACGTAATCCTTACTTCCCCAACTCGACAAGGTGATGATATAGCTGTTTATTTAGATTACATGTCGCATAAGTATGGAAGCAATACACTCACCTTAAAAGAACTAGAATACAGTGCATGGATCTTTTTTCTCAATCCCATGCTATACACCTCCATATGGTCCTTTTATGTCTATGCTTTTAAAAATCAACCTACAACATCCATACTTGCCCTATCGTTCGGACGATGTGCCTACATGCCCATCATCAGAATTGGCTTAACTCCCTTTGGCATAGGGTATTACATAGATAACTACCTAGCGTATAGCCATTCCACGTTGTTAGTAACCTTACAGCTAGGGAAGATACCAGGTCAACAACGCTACTTTAGCGGCATCAGTAGCAAAACGGTAGATCTCTATACCTATAAAAAGTATACCTTGGATCTGAAAGCAGGGCTCTTTTATCAACCAGAACTCATACTTGATGATACTAGTAGCACTAGCGCCAATGCACCCTCCCATTGGGTATATATGCTAGGCATACAAAATAGGTTGCAGCTTACAGACTACTTCTCCCTATCAGGATCCGTAGCCTATAAAAATGCAGGATTCATGGAAGGCATCGTAGCACAAAAAGGATGGATGTGGGAAGCCGGGTTGGCTGTCAGTTTTCTCGTAGCAGCAATAGAAGAACAATAATGCTGTAAGCTACCAGTTATCCGACATTCCGCACATGGATCTATAAGCATACTGACAAAAAATTTTGATAGACAAAACTCATTGATACCTTCTTTTAATTCATATGACACCCTTTACCCATATACACTGCCATACCCAGTACTCCTTATTAGATGGCGCAGCCAAGGTAGACTCGCTCACCAGTAAAGCTAAACAACTGGGCATGCAGGCACTGGCGATGACAGACCATGGCAATATGTTTGGCGCAGCACATTTCGTAGCCTCTGCTAACAAGCAACAGATCAAGCCCTTGGTGGGCTGCGAGTTCTACGTAGCGCCAGATATGCATGATTTAACGGATAGAACCAGGTATCATCAGCTGTTATTGGCGCAGAATGAAGAAGGCTATCAAAACTTAATGCAGCTTTCCTCTCTAGGCTTTCTCGAAGGCTATTATTACAAACCCAGGATAGATAAGGCACTCATCAAAAAGCATAGCAAAAGCCTAATTGCTACCACCTGTTGCCTCGGCAGCGAGGTCTTACAAACGATCTTAAAAGAAGGAGAAGAAGCCGCCGAAAAGCGCTTTCTGGAGTGGTACGATATTTTCGGAGATAATTACTATATAGAACTGCAGCGGCATGGTTTGGAGGAACAGGACTTTTGTAATACCATTCTCCTTAAGTGGGCGAAAAAGTATAACGTAAAAGTAATCGCTACCAATGATGTGCACTATGTCAATCAACAAGACAGCCTAGCGCAAGATATCCTCCTATGCCTGCAAACGGGGAAGTATTATAATGACCCTACTCGGATGCGGTTTGAGAATGATCAATTTTTCTTAAAATCCCCAGAAGAAATGGCGCAGCTCTTCCACGACATTCCAGAGGCGATAGAGAACACGCAAGAGATTGTCGATAAAATCACTCCCCCCGTCTTAGAACGCGATATCCTTTTACCAATCTATCAAGTACCTGCTGGTTTTGAAGACCAAGACAGTTACCTCGCTTACTTGACGTGGGAAGGGGTGAAGCAGAGATACAGCGTCCTGACTCCGGAGCTAGAAGAACGCGTACGCTATGAGTTAGGGATCATCCAAAAGATGAAGTTCTCCGGTTACTTTTTGATTGTGCAAGACCTGGTGCAAGCCGCTAAGCAGCTCAATGTGATGGTAGGTCCCGGAAGAGGATCTGCTGCCGGATCTGTGGTAGCCTATTGCATAGGCATTACCAATGTAGATCCTATACGTTACAACTTGGTCTTTGAGCGTTTCCTCAATCCAGAGCGCATCTCTATGCCAGATATAGATATTGACTTTGATGATGCAGGAAGGCAGACGGTCATAGAATATGTGGCCAATAAATATGGTAAAGATCAGGTAGCGCATATCATCACCTTTGGTAGCATGGCCGCTAAATCCGCCATTCGGGATGTAGCTCGCGTGCTAGGTCTTCCACTTGCCAAGGCGGATCACATGGCTAAGTTGATCCCAGACAAACCAGGCACTTCGCTTACAGAAGCCTTCAAAGAGGTGCCAGAGCTTCAAAAATTAAAGGAACAAAGCGGATCGTTGGAAAGTAAAGTCCTGTCCCTTGCGGAAACGTTGGAAGGTTGTACACGCCACACAGGTGTGCATGCAGCGGGCATCATTATCGCGCCAGATGAGCTCACACGCTATATTCCTGTGAAGACGGATAAAAATGCCAATCTCTTAGTTTCGCAATACGAGGGAACGGTAGTAGAGAAAGTAGGCATGCTGAAGATGGATTTCTTGGGACTCCGTACGCTCAGCATCCTTAAGGATACCATTGCATTGATTGCGCAAAAAAGAAACGAGCAGATAGACCTGGAAAAACTGCCTTTGGATGATGCCGCTACGTTTGAACTCTATCAACGAGGGGATACCATCGCTACCTTTCAGTTTGAGTCGGAGGGTATGCGCGAATGGCTGAAGAAACTTGTACCGAACCAATTTGAAGACCTCATTGCGATGAATGCCTTGTATCGACCCGGGCCTATGCAATTCATCCCCAACTTTATAGCGCGAAAACATGGGCAAGAGAAGATCGTCTATCCGCATCCGCTGCTGGAAAATATCTTACAAAACACGTACGGCATCATCGTATACCAGGAGCAGGTCATGCAAACGGCTCAACTCATAGCGGGCTATACCCTAGGAGAAGCTGATATCTTACGGAAGGCGATGGGTAAAAAAAAGGTGGAGGAGATGGTAAAGCAGCGTCAGAAGTTTATTGAAGGCGCTAAAAAAGAACATCAGCTGACGGATGAAAAAGCCGCAGAGATCTTTGAGATGATGGAAACGTTTGCGCAATATGGTTTCGTACGCGCGCATGCTACGGCATATGCCATTGTAGCTTACCAAACAGCTTACCTCAAAACCCATTACCCTGCGGAGTACATGGCTTCCGTGCTAACGCACCATCAAGGGGATATCGGTAAACTAGGCTTCTTTATGAAAGAGTGTAAAAAGCAAGGCGTGGCTATCTTAGGTCCGGATGTGAATGAAAGCCATCTCAACTTTGATGTGAACGCCAATCAACAGATCCGCTTCGGCCTAGCAGCTATCAAGGGGGTAGGGGAGGGGGCAGCGCAAAATATCATTGATACCCGGGAGCAACATGGCAAGTTTAGTGATATCTACGATTTTGTAGCAAAAGTCAATGCGAAGGCTACCAATAAAAAGAACCTGGAGGCGTTAGCCATATCGGGCGCTTTTGATAGCCTCGCGAACTATCACCGCAAGCAATATGTCTTTGCGGACAATGGCAAAGCGTCTTTGCTAGAAAAAGCACTGCAGTATGTGCAGCAGCTGCGTACCGTCAAACAAACCACGCAACAATCTTTGTTTGGGGAGGATAATACCCTCCATCAACCAGCGAAGCCAGACGCGCCGCTTTGTGAACCATATAGCATGATAGAGCAACTTCAGCTAGAGAAAGAGTATGTAGGATTTTATTTTTCTGGTCACCCGCTAGATCCCTTTCAGGTAGAGTTGCAAAATTTCTGTAATGCTTCTACGCAAACTGTCCTTGCTTATAAAGAACGAGAGGTCTCCATAGGGGGGATTATTACCGTCTGCAATCATAGGGTTGATAAACAAGGCAACCCCTTTGTTACATTCACCTTGGAAGACCATGCAGGCACCTTGCCGCTGGCCTTGTTTCGGGAAGATTACTTAAAAAACAAGCATATCATTCAAGTGGGGATGCTGGTATACATCACGGGCATGGTTACGACACGCTATCAACGCCCGGATACGTGGGAATTCCGCCCGCAAAAAATACAGCTATTAAGCGACATCAGAAGCAAGTTCAGCAAACAGCTGCATTGCACGATACCTATTGAAAAGCTTTCAGAGGAGTTTATTGTGGGTTTGCAAGCGGCAATCAACAACCACCCAGGGGCATGCGAATTGCACTTATCGATTACGGATGAGAAGGAAAAAATAGCGGTAACATTACGAACAGCAAAGCAACACATCTATCCCAGTGATGCCTTGTTACAGCGGCTGCAGTCATTGCTAGGCGTCACGCATGAAGGGTATCACATTAGCACGTGATAAATGATTGGGGGAAGTACTTCCTTTCCAAGCCTTACAATGGCTGTAGGTGATGAACTGATTAGCGTATAGAGAATGATAAGCGCTACGGGCTTGCTATACAAGCGCTTATAACAAGTAGCCCTCACATGTAAGTGATGGAAGCAGTATAGCAGATGATGATCAATCAGTACGGTTCCTTCTCGCACCAATACCAAATTTCGAATCAAGCCCCCAACTGCCAGTAGTTGATACTGGTGCGATAAAAGTGATATGCTGGTGATATATAGGGAGATAAGGAGAGAGGGAAGCGTGTCTTTGTTTGAGGTTTACGCCTTCCGTTGAATCAATACATCCCCCAAATAGTTCTTTCACTATGCGCAATACTCAAGCCAGGTTGCCCATCCTCCGAAGGCGTATAAATAAATCGCAAGGCAGTAACCACAAAGAGCGGGCACCTGGCAATGACATAAAAGAGCGGGCACCTGGCAATGACATAAAAGAGCGGGCACCTGGCAATGA
>JALRAY010000061.1 GCA_023257955.1 Amoebophilaceae bacterium
TAATAGCCTGACTTGAAATTATCACGTGGGAGGGGAGTTAACCAAAGAATTTCGCTTTTTCTTTCACGATCAGTATAGCTTCTAAGACATCAACTGCATTACCGACTTTAATAATTAGTCTTTGACCAAGCTGTGCTAAAGCTTTATCAAGTTCGGAGAGGCATGCTTCCAAAAACATATAATGCCTGTCACTCATGTCTGACTCACGCCAGAGAGCTGATTCCAATATATAGAGGGGTAAGATAGGCCCTTTTTCACAGGCCATAGCGAGGGCCGCATTGTCTATTATACGTAAATCTCTTTTGAACCAGACAATATTCATTTATGGTAAAATCTCGCTTCCATCCCAAGCAAAACATTTGCCTGTCTCGCTAGGGGTTAAATTTTCTAAAACTTCTAATAATTTTTGAACTGCATACTCAGGAGTGAAAAGCTTATCTGCTGCTACATTACGCTGAAATGGCCTTGATAAATCACTATCCACCGTACCAGGATGTAAGCCAACGATGATAGCGTTCTTGTTTTTTCTAGCGATCTCAATGGATGCATTCTTGATCATCATATTCAGTGCAGCTTTAGAAGCTCTATAAGCATACCATCCTCCAAGTTTATTGTCTGATATACTACCCACACGAGCAGAAAGTGCCGCAAATATTGATCTGTTTGTGCTATTGAGTTTTGGTAGAAAATATTTGGCTATTAGGGCAGGTGTTATTGTGTTGACTTGAAAAAGATGCTGAAACTTTGCTGCTGATAAATCTTTGAGTGATTTTTCCGGCATAATATCAACATTATGTAACATACCATTAGCAACAATTACTAAATCCAATGGTTCAGACTGAGCGGATAACTCCGCAGCTGCTGCTAAGGATGCTTCATCAGAATAATTGATGAGGTTATGACTACACTGAGAAAATGCGAATAACGTAGCATCTGGGTATCGTTTTTGTAAGAGTAGTTTAAAGCCATGTCCAATAGCACCAGATACTCCAATTATAGCCAAATTGCGTGGATTAAAGTTCATATAATTAGGAAGTATGGATTGGTATCTCCATGTAGCGTGATAGCCAATTAGTAGTTCCGTTTCTAATATCTTCTTAAAGAGGTAGTGGTATAAAGCTACATGTTAACTGAATAGCAGAAGGCCCCTGTGATTTTGAGAGATAGCAAAAATTACCAAAGCGTCATTTTTCTGGATTATTATACCCTAAGTGATTACTAATGCCTTTCCTTGATTGCCTACCATGTACAGCTAACCCACTACCAGCCTATGCTACTACCTCCCACGGAGGCCCAACTCGATTGCTTCCATATTAGACAGCTGCCCCCCTTCTATTCCCAGCCTCAGTATAGTTCTTACATGGTGTATTCCATGCTGCCCCGCAGCGCCTGGATTGATATATAGCAAAGGCGGATGTTGCTTATCACGCAGCACACGTAAAATATGAGAGTGCCCACATACCAGCAGATCAAACGAGGTCTGCCGTAGCCTTGTTAAAATAGCAGGCGTATACCTAGGCGGCAGACCCGCAATATGCGTGATCCACACCCGAAGGCCATCACAGTCAAATAGCTGATCTTGCGGATAATGCCTGCGGATCTCTGGGCCATCTATATTACCATGCACCGCGCGCAGCGGCTTAAAAGCCGCTAAATCCTCCACCACATCTATATCTCCTATATCCCCCGCATGCCATATTTCGTCACAAGGTTCAAAATATTGAAACACCTGTGGATCGAGATAACCGTGTGTGTCTGAAATGATACCAATCTTCATAGTCTTTTTCGCATGAATTTATAAAAACCCTAGCTCCAGCTTCGCCGCCTCCGACATCCTATCCGTGCTATAGGGCGGGTCAAAGGTAATCTCCACATCTACTTCATTCACGCCCTCAATCATGCTAATCTTGCTTTTAACGTCACTAGGGATGATATCTGCAGCGGGACAGTTGGGAGACGTTAACGTCATCAGTACATGCACATTGTTCAGGGGATAAATATTCACTTCATAGATTAACCCTAGTTCATAGATGTTGACCGGAATTTCAGGGTCATGTACTTGTTTGATAGCATCCAGGATCTGTTCTCGCAGCAAGGCAGATTCATCACTTCCTTGCGTATGCGCACTAGCCGGTGCTATAGCCAGCTCTTTAATCGTTTGAATCATGCTCGCCAAACCACTCATCCGTTGCGAACCTATAAACTGCTGCATCCCTATGCGGTCTATGAAGAAAAGATCTGCATGCAGGATATCAGACCTGGATTGACCAGATAATACGCGGATGAGCAAACTAATCAACCCCTTGGTAATGGTGGTATTGCTATCTGCTTGAAAGTAAAGCACGTCGCCTTGCACCTGGCAGCTTAACCAAACGGTGGACATGCATCCTTTGATTTGATTTTTGGGAACTTTTTCTTCCTCTGGGAAGGGAGGCAGCTGCTCCCCTAGCTCTATCAAGTACTGCAGCGTAGCTTCCCTATCGTCAGCCAATACGTTAAATTCTTCAATGATCGCTTGTTGGATATCATACATGGATGCTGGTAATGTAGCGGAAGAGGACATAAAGTAGAATAGTTAGTAGTTACGAAAGTAGTAGGTATGAAAGTAGCAGTTATAAAAGCAGGTAGTTAGGAAAGCCATAAGGTTCAACACTAGCGTATAATCCGCGCCAGCTGCTCTACAAAATAAGTAATCTCCGCTTCTGTATTATAGATACCGATAGAAGCACGGACTATGCCGTCTACGCCTAGTCTTTTCATCAACGGCTGGGTGCAGCCATGGCCTGTGCGCACGGCTATTCCTTGGGCATCTAATAATAGTCCTATATCCAGGTGATGCATGGTAGGTATGGCAAAGGAAAGAATTCCCACACTATCCCTTGCGGTGCTGATGAGGCGTAACCCTTTTATATCTTGCAAAAGCTGCTTGGCATACGCTGATAATTGTTGCTCATACTCCATGATATACTTCCAGCCAATAGCTTGTAACCATGCGATGGCTGCGCCCAAAGCCACGATATTGGCCGTATTGGGCGTCCCTGCTTCAAATTTATATGGCAAGCCGGTGTAAGTACTCTGCGGCAACGTTACCTGGTCTATCATCCCCCCCCCTACTTGATAAGGCGGCAACTGCTCTAGGAGCGCTCTTTTGCCATATAAGACGCCTACTCCCGTAGGTGCATACATTTTATGAGACGAGAAAATTAAGAAATCACAATCCAACTGTTGGACATCTATAGGCATATGCGCAACCGCTTGCGCAGCATCTACTAAGACGACGGCTCCTACAGCATGCGCTTTTTGTACGATTTCAGCAATAGGATTGATAGTTCCGAGATTATTAGATACCTGGGTAAGAGCTACGATCTTGGTTCGCGGCTTCAAGCGCTTTTCAAACTCTTCCATGATTAGCTCTCCCTGATCATTGATGGGGATGACGGCTAAGTGCGCGCCCTTGCGCTCACATGCTAGTTGCCAAGGCACGATGTTGGAGTGATGTTCCATTTCGGAGATAAGGATTTCATCTCCTGGCTGAATGTATGCCGCGCCATAGCTGTTAGCTACTAGGTTGATGCTAGCTGTAGTGCCGGAGGTAAAGATGATTTCTGTAGATTCCTTGGCATGGATAAACTGCTGTACAGCTTTGCGGGTCTCTTCTAAAGCATGGGTGGCATTGGTTGCTAAGGTATGCGTGGCTCTATGGACATTGGCATTGCCTTGGTGATAGTAGGCGATCAAGGCATCTAACGCAGGTTGCAACGTCTGCGTAGTAGCGGCATTGTCTAAATATACCAACGGTTTATTCCCATGTATGGATTGTTGTAGGCTATAAAAGGACTGTCTAATTTCGTCTATGGTCATGGTGCACAGGTGTTGTATGTATTGCTTATAATATGAGGCATGGATTGGTGATATCAGCGTGGGATTGTGTTGGAGCTGTGTATACGTAGTGGTCTAAATATACGTAATGTGTAAAATACATCCGATAAATTATGCCAAAGCAAGCCATCTCTCTCATAGCCTATCATGTATACTTTAATTCACTACCCAAACCACCAAGACCAAAGTTAGAGTTCTGCCCTCCTCAACCCGTCGAAACCGTAATTCGCGAGACAGATGTCTCTATAGGTTCATTTGCTATGAATTGATGTATGCTATCTCATGCAATACCTCTACCTCTTTCTTGTGGAAAGCTATGCCCAGCTTTAAAACACTTTTGATGTGTTTTTCTCCTACTATAGTAGCAGTATATTCCTGAGCTGTTATTTGCTCCAAAGCCTCTGCTGCTACTGCGTGTAATGCATTCTTTTGTTTTGCGTACTTATATTCTAGGATAATAGCTTGGGTTCCTTGGTATTGTCTAGGTACTATTACTGTATCTACATAACCGCTTCCAGATTCTTTTTCATGACTTACTTCCTGATGGATATTCATGCCATATAATATACCCACCATTAAACAATGGTAATAGCCTTCTTTTAAAGGAACTGTCGCATTGGGATCTTCTTCTGAAGCTGCTTCTGGGGTATTGTTATTTACTATCACTTTGGCTTTAGTGGTAGTTTTTCTCCCTTGTGTTACGAGTTGTTTCTGTTCTTCATCTGTGTTTACCTGCGTATCATCATCTGCTTTTTCTTTTATTATCCGGAAACTAAATTGTTTGCCTAAAAAGTCTTTTAGCCTTTGTTGAAACAGTGCTACATCCCCTGTTAGTAATGGTATGGCTATCTCCCCTATTGAGGAAGCGTGTACGCCTAATTTTTTTGCTACCCATTTTCTAATTAAGGTTTTAAAGGCGCTTGTTATTTCTTGATTAGGTATACCCAACGTGCAGAGCATACCTTCTTCTGTTCTTCGCTTACGTTTAGGATTTAGATACCCGCTATGTAACAATAAACTAGTTACGGTGGTTTTATTAGCCGCTAATACATCTGTGAGATCTATATTTTCTTCTATCAATATATTGTCTTGGTACCCATGCTGTCTTACAAAACCTTGCATAGCTTCTTGCACATCATCTTCTATCATTATTTTAGCAAGGAGGCCAAAGCTACCACTCTCCTCCCAGTAGTTTTTAATCTCCTGTTCTTCACTAAACAAACATCTAACCATTGACCAAGGATTATAGAGTTCCAAGCCACCATAGCTATAACCATTATACCATTGCTTGATTTCTTCTTTCTTATCTTCTGAAATATTTTGTTGCTGACACAGCATATCTACCTCATCTTGTGTAAATCCATAGTAAGCAGAGAATTTTTTATCTAAGACACTATGCTCTGTAAAGTTATTGAGCTCGGAAAAGAGATTGGCTTTGGCGATTCTGAGTATCCCTGTTACAACTCCTTTCTCTA
>JALRAY010000062.1 GCA_023257955.1 Amoebophilaceae bacterium
ATTCCTTTAGTATATAGTTTTAGTACTAAATCATTAACTTGCTCTTGGTTATATTTTAAAAATTCTAGTACAAAAGGTTTAAAGTCTGTATATCTAGTTCTAGGAATCTTGATAAAAAGTGAGTTTTGGGAGAAAGATTTAAAACTTCTTGGATAAGTACCATTGCCTTTATCTACGCAATTATTCTTTTTCAACTCTTCTAAATATTCATCTCTTTCCAAGAGCATGAGCATCTCTAAAGTGTTTATTACAAATTGTTCTAAGGTTAAACCATCTAATCCTGTTCTTAAAGTTTGAAGACCAGAGAGTAAAAATTTATTTACTTTTTCTTGCTGAGTTATTGTTTCGTGCATAATATTATATCTAATAATTAAATTTCATTTTTGTACAATGTTGACATCTCAACAAGGTACTGATTTTTAACATTAGACACAATTTATTTAACGGTCTCTAGGCTTAATGCTTATTGTGAGCTTTTGTGTAAAAAATCTCCCGACTTTATCTACCATCATTGCTAGGAGAATAAGGCATAGTATCTGGCTATACTACTTACCGCACTCCTAGTTCCTTCAACCTGGCTTCTATATTCTGTCGCTTCTCTATGGCATCGGCTTGTTTCTGTTGCTCTATAGCTATGATGTTCTTTGGGGCTTTGGCCATAAATTGCGGATTTTCGAGCTTCTTGCGAATGTTTGCGATAAACCCCTGATAATAGAGAAGGTCTTTCTGTAGCTGTGGAATTTCTTTGGTGGCATCAAGCTGCTGCCGTGTGTCTATGTAAAAGGGATGCCCTTGGAGGTTGCAGCTGACGCTATTGGGTGCAGGGTGGTCTATCAAGCGCATGGTTGTGGCATTACACAATTTTTGTATATAAGCCTGAAACTTCACTAACCAAGTAGGGAAGGTGGCTGTTGTCTCTATTGTGATGCCTTGTTTTAAGGTTATGTATGAAGTAGCTCGGATATTACGTACTTCGGATATCAGCGCAAACGCAGTTTCTCCTTCTTTTAAAATATCCGCATCATAGGCCATAGGGTGTGGCCAAGGGGCTAGGACAATGCTTTCGTGTGTTTTCCTTGCTGCGAGTTGGTGCCATATTTCTTCCGTGATAAAGGGCATAAAAGGGTGTAGTAGCTTGAGGAGGGTTTCTAGGAACTGCACAGTTGCTGTATAGGTATTGCCTTCAATAGTGTGTCCATAAGCGGGTTTGATCATTTCTAGGTAGGCGGCACAAAAATCATCCCAAATGAGGTTGTAGAGCACCATGAGGGCATTAGAGATCCTAAACTGCTCCAAATCATTTTCTATGGCTATGATGGCTTGATTCAAGGTAGCTTGAAACCAATCAATCGCTACGGCATCTGTGGCAGTAGTCCTTTCCTTATCTATTTGCCAGCCTTTGATGAGCCTAAAGGCATTCCAGAGCTTATTGGCAAAATTGCGGCCTTGCAAGCACAGCTTTTCATCAAAAAGCAAATCATTCCCTGCGGGGGCACTCAGGAGCATCCCTACTCTGACGCCATCTGCGCCGTATGTTCGAATGAGTTCCATGGTATCTGGCGAATTGCCTAGGGACTTAGACATTTTCTTACCTTCTTTATCCCGCACGATCCCGGTAAAATAGACGTTTTTGAAGGGAGGCTTGTTGGTAAAAGCATAACCTGCCATAATCATCCTAGCAACCCAGAAGAAGATAATCTCAGGGGCGGTGACTACATCATTGGTGGGATAGAAATACTGCATATCCGCATTGTGTGGATTGTTGATGCCGTCAAAGACGCTGATAGGCCATAGCCAGGAAGAGAACCAAGTGTCTAGTACATCTTCATCTTGTCGCAGGTCGGCTATGGTTAAATCTTTGTACGCGGGATTGGCTTGTGCTTTGGCTAATGCTTCTTCTTTATCATGTGCTGCTATGATCTTCCCGTCTGGTAGGTAAAAGGCGGGTATTTTGTGTCCCCACCATAGCTGTCTGGAAATACACCAATCATGGACATTCTCTAGCCATTGTTGGTACATATTTTTGAATTTCGCTGGGTGAAAGTTAATGGTGCCATCAAGTACGTGTGCTAAAGCAGGCTTTGCTATGTCTTGTATGCGTAGGAACCATTGTTTGGAGATGCGGGGTTCTACGACTACTTGGGTGCGTTCGGAAAACCCGATGTTGCTGGTATAAGAGGTTATCTTTTCTATCTGCCCTTCTTTTGATAGCCGTGTAGAAACCTTCTCACGCACTACAAAGCGGTCTTCACCTACATAATGCTGTGCATCTGGTGACATGGTGCCGTCTTCATTGAGTACATCAATGACTGCTAGCTGATGCTTTTGCCCAAGTTCATAGTCGCTCATGCTATGCGCAGGGGTGACTTTCAAGCATCCTGTACCGAATGCTTTATCTACATAGGTATCTGTGATGATAGGAATCTTCCGTTGTATGATAGGTACTATCGCTGCTTTGTTATGCAGGTGCTGATAGCGTTCATCATCGGGGTGGATGCAAATGGCAGTATCGCCAAAGATGGTTTCTGGCCGTGAGGTAGCAACGGTGATGTGTTGGTCGGTATCTGCTATTTGATACCGGATGTAATATAGCTTGTTGTCTACTGCTTTATAGATGACTTCATCATCCGCTAAGGCTGTTTTGCTAGCGGGATCCCAGTTGATCATCCGGGTGCCTTGGTAGATGTAGCCTTGTTCATATAAGCGGATGAATACTTCATACACCGCCTGCGAAGGCACATCGTCCATCGTAAAGCAGAGTCTATCCCAGTCGCAAGAAACCCCTAATTGTTTTACTTGCTCCAAAATAGTATTACCATACTGCTTTTTCCACGCCCATACATGATCGAGAAACTGACTACGTGATAGGTCGCTTTTTTGAATGTGTTTTTCTTTTAACGCGGCTACTACTCTCGCCTCAGTAGCAATAGAGGCGTGATCTATGCCAGGCACCCAGCAGGCTTCTTTTCCTTGCATTCTAGCTTTACGTATCAACACGTCTTGAATGGTATTGTTAAGCATGTGCCCCATGTGCAAAGTCCCTGTGATGTTAGGAGGGGGCATGATAACGGTGTAGGGAGATTTGACTGGGTTGGGTGTGGCTTTAAAAAATTGATTATCAAGCCAATATGGATACCACTTCTTTTCTATCTCACAGGGGTTGTAATGGGTAGATATATCCATATCAATGTCAATGTATGCTTGTTACTATCAAGCTTAAATGTAAGTATGCGGAGTAGGAGGGATTCGAACCCTCGGTACCATTTGACTGGTACACCCGCTTTCCAGGCGAGCGCCTTCGACCACTCGGCCACCACTCCTTAGAGGTAATAATTAATCGATTGGGCGTAAAGTTAAAAAAATAGTCATGAAGGCCATGCGTTGCTGTAAATTAGTTTGATAAAAGCTAGCGAGCGTATAACTATCGCATATGTGGCTATCAAGCTATGGACTGTATGCCACAGCCCATAACCTAATCCATGGTATGCTAGCGTTGTTACTGCTCATCATAGCGGAGCTTACACACGATGCAACTCGATCTGTTTGCTAGCACAATTATTTATCTCTATATTGCGTGTAATAGGAAGCCTAAGCGCATCTTCTAACTTAAACACAAATCAAAAAAATAACGCATTATGAAAAGTAGTAACATAGAACAATTAACCATATTGTCCAGGTTAAATCATTACAAGAATAGAGATGATATTAAGTCAGTATCACCAGATGATATCTTTTTTCACCCTGTAGAAACGTATATCAATCACCCTTTGTTGATGGCTATATCGGATGCTAAGTCTAACGTAGATATTTGTGTCTACGAAATTGGGGATCCCGCGCTGGGAAATGCTTTAGCGAAGGCGATAGATAATGGCGTGCATGTCAGGATTGTGGTAAACAATGCGTGGTACAGCCGTAAAAATTTAAATCTGAATTTATTTAATAAATTCCGGGAGTATATCTACTCACAGCTAGGGGATGCAAGTAATAGAAGTAGATTACAAATGTATTGGGCTTCTAATAACTATGATTTAACACACGCTAAGTATGTTTTAATTGATCAGTTAGATAAGCAAGGTCAGTATCAGTTTATGGAAGGTGCTACCAAGCTCTTTATCTCCACAGGCAATTTAAAATCTTATGACTTTCAAAACAAAGAAGCGGATTGGGATCTCAACAAAGGGTTCTTCTCAGGCGTAAGAGATATAGTGAGCCTATTCTCATCTAAAGCCAACAAGCCAGTTATTCGAGAAGTACATGAGAGTTTTGAAAACCAGCAAATACGCAAAGATCACAAAGAGGTAACTGGGCAAAGTAAAGTAGGTAGCAATACTGGTTTAGTATGGTCCAATGGTAGTAGCTTGAATGGCAAATTCCCAGAGATTGGTAACTATCCATGCGGTACAGATGAGTTATTGCTTGATAAATCAGAAAATTGGCAAGTTGAAGGTAATTCGTTGGAAATTCTATCTTCATTACTCACCTCTGCGCAAAAGAGTGTCGTAGCCGGCATGCAAGATGATGTGGGTAGTTTTTTTGTAAGGAAACTCATCGAAAGCTTTGAGTATAAAAAGTTAGCTATCAGTATCATGGCGCAATTCGATATGAATTTCAAGATGAATCTACGAGCTTTTGCGAGTACGAACTTGGCAGCCGTGTTTGTGAATGAAAACAAAGCATTTTATCACCATGCTAAGTACTTTATTGTGGATGATGAGATAGCCTATATAGGCTCTATCAATCTGGATTTGAATAGTGTGCTCTATGGATATGAATTGGGTTACATCACGCGAGACAAAACTATAATTACTAAAATAAAGGAGCAGCATGCTATAGATATTACACGAAAGCAGGTGGTGTATTTACATGAACATTTACATGTAGCAAGCGCCTACTTTGAGCAAGGATTGATATAAAATCCTTGCTTTCATATCATAGGGTTGAATTTCCCGCTGTTTGCGGCGTAAAAGAAAGAATCATACATATTTGAAAAATACCCCGCTTTGCGCAGCGCAGTCGAGTGGAGTGAGGGGGCTTACCCTCGGGTATTTTATCTAACTTTTCCTGCTGTATTTAAGTATATGGATCTAGTATTTCCCATCGCTGGTAATAGTACCATCATTTTCATGTTTATAGAAGACAATACCGTAACGGGAATAAAAAAGCCTAAATAAATAAAAAACATAAAAATATATCATGATGCCTCATAATACTAGGAGCTGTTTACAATTCACATAGGCAACCAAATAAATGCACATGCTAATGCCACCATAGATGCGTAATTTCGTTTTAATTTATCGTATCTGGTAGCGATGGC
>JALRAY010000063.1 GCA_023257955.1 Amoebophilaceae bacterium
ATAGCCTGACTTGAAATTATCACGTGGGAGGGGAGTTACCCAAAGAATTTCGCTTTTTCTTTCACGATCAGTATATATCCCAAAATTTAATACAAATCCCGGGAGAGACCGCGCATAAACAGTATGCAGAAAGTAAGGCTATGAACATTCATCCAAGCATTATGCAAGGAAGGTATCAAGAAAACGCTATTGAGCTGCTATATTTGCTTTATAAGTGTGACAAAAGGTCACTCAATACAAGTCTATATTTTTTCATTTGCATTCGGGATGTGGCGCAGTAGGCTAGCGCACTCGCTTAGGGTGCGAGAGGTCGTGGGTTCAAGTCCCGCCATCCCGACATGTAATACAGTGGACGAAAATTATAGATTCTCAAATATATCCCATCTGCTAAGCTGTGACTAAAACAGCACCTGTATATGTATGAACGCTTATTATCGATGGCTGAAAAGGAATGCAGTAAGCATATGCTTGCTTTTGCTCTTAGTTATACTTTATGTTTTTAAAATCAATAAAAGTGACATTAAAGTGCTGCAATGCCATCACAAAAATGAGCATGCTCCCTCCTACTCTATCACCTATCTTTCTAACCACACCTTAAATAATCAGCAAGAAATAGAGACGTTGGTGAATGATATCGAAGAAGCCTTAGATTATCATGCATTAACTTCTGAAGTCAATCTCTTCAATCACCACTACGATAGTGAGCCTTTTTACTATCAAACGCCTTATCTCTACCCTATCCTTACTAAGAGCAAAGAAGTGTATCACAAAACACAGGGCGCGTTTGATCCTACGATAGCGCCATATATAAACCTGTGGCAAAGGCATAAAAAGGTTGGCAGTGAACCATCGGAGGAAGATATATGGGCAATTAGTCCTGTGGTAAGCTTAGATTATATAGTCGTCAACGAAACACGTGTAAAAAAACTAAAAGAAGCGGTGACTATCAATGTGAATAATTTAATTACCAGCTTTCAGGCGGATGCGATCGCTCACTGGTTACAACAAAAGCATGTAAAGGATTTTTGTATTCAATTGAAAGATGCTGTTGTTGCGCAGGGCATGCCTAGCAAAAAAAAGCAGTGGCGAATTATCAAATCAATAGCCCATCCGGATCTTGAAGCCCCCTTACATGTTCATATTGACTTAGGAGATAGCGCTATGGCAATAATTGATAATAGTACTGCCTTAGAAAATGATACGGCGCAAGCAGAAATTTGCATAGATCCTGTAACAGGGGATATAGTCCCACAGCATTGTATCGTCGCTTTTGTATTCGCTAAAGATTGCCTGACGGCACGAAGCTATGCTACGGCTTTCATGACAAAGCATTTTAGCAATGTATTAGCATTAAGCACGCCTACAGAAGAAGACTATCTTGAGTTTGTGATGATAGAAAAAGATGAAGAAACAAATGGGATAAAATACAAGCATTCTGCTGGCTTGAAGATAATACACAAAGAAGGTTCTACTAAAGTACTTATTCAGCGGAGTGAGGATCCCCCTTCTAAAACAAATGTTGATGAGGAAAAAGAAGGTGTAGAAGATGCATCATAAGTTTATGGGTTAAACATGTTGTACTGGGGATATACTAGATAACATCTCCTCTATGGTTCATTGACACAATAAGTTCATTATTCTTTTATGATCATTATCACGTGCGATAGCTAATGGAGTTTGATGTTGGTATGTTTTCACATCTTTAATTGGCCTTGCTTTGCAGCAGCTCGCGCGCTACGGCTATATACCCTTCTATACCGCTGCATGTAAGGGAGTAAATTTCCATTGATCTCTAGCTTCTATATGTGCTTGATTTTCCAGCAATGTTTTAACAATCGCTTTATGTCCATGAAGTGCTGCTATATACAGGGCAGTATATTTATAGCATTGCTTGGCTTCTATAGGTTCATTGAGTTCCATCAATGTTTGCAGGGCCGCTGAATGTCCATATTTTTACACGGTTAGTGTAAAAATATTTCAGGACAAGACCCACCCTTGTCATGCATTTGCCTCAACAATAGCTTTAACGCTCATTATAAGTACAAAGGCCTGCCTTGTTATATTTTACTTCTTTGAATCCCGAAGGGATGTGTCAATCGCGATGCAGGGAAGGGGCGGTGCGTTTTGCTCCTATTCATATATTTGAATGGCTTCATAGCATTGTGCGGGTGGGATGGCG
This sequence comes from Amoebophilaceae bacterium, assembly GCA_023257955.1. Lineage (GTDB taxonomy): Bacteria > Bacteroidota > Bacteroidia > Cytophagales > Amoebophilaceae > Amoebophilus. The sequence goes on from JALRAY010000063.1 coordinate 2,180, forward strand.
CATCCTCGCAAGACTGCACCTACACAGGCTAGGGCTTCTAAGCTTTGGGGAGTTGTCAATGCGGGAGACAGCTGTTCTCCTTGTGAAGTAGTTATCACGCCTGTGCGTTTATCCGTTTTATACGTAGGAGCTTGAAAAGGCACACACTCCACATCGATCCTGTCTTTAGCAGCTATCTTGCGGAGCTCCGCAATATCCTTGTTATAGATCAACTTACCTGCTTTCGGAATCCCATCTGCTAGCTGCTGCAATGCCGCAATATGGGTCTCAGTACTTGCCTGATGGGTACTATGTGGTAGGGCCATCATCACCACAACATGGGGTTGATAGATACTGGCTACGCTACGCGGGTCAAGGGCAGAAAAAGGCGTAATATCCCCCTGTAAGAAGATCAAGGGCGCATCACTCAGTTGTACTGCGGGAGCGATGACATCATCCGGAAGGAGCGTTACATAATCAAAGGAACGTTTCCAATAATGCATCACATGTAGCAGGATTGAAAAAAACGGGGTTACTACTTCCTCATTACCGAGGATTACGATCCGTTGTTTGTCTTTGGCAAACGCTTGCAGGTATGCCGGATAGGCATACAAGGGGATACCTGCTTGCTGACATCTACTGACGGCTGCATGCTGCTGATCTAGGTTGCGGCCTACCACCACCGTCTCGCCATGGGTTGAATCCGTAGAGAGATTGAGAGGAGTTGGAGAGTTGGTAGTGCAAGTAGTCACGCTAAGGCCTTGTTGTTGCAATGCGCGTGCGATGGCTGCCATGGGTACTTCTTCGATACCGATAAAATGTGCTTTTGTATTCATAAACTTATATTTTTGAGCTATCTAAAATCAATGCTTGCTACTGCATCACCTTTCAGCATATGATCGATAGGCAATAGTAGCTAAGAGCGCTCAAAAATACAATCTCCTAGCTAATCTGTAGCTATCGCTAGCTGTTTCCAGCACATGATATCACTTCATCAACCTTTCTATACCTATGCACCGACCTATTTGCTTAAACAACATCAGTCTTCCTTTTGCCAACAAGCGCTGTTTTGAGGATTTCTCCGCACATATATACCCCGGCAATCGCATTGCCATTATTGGCAGGAATGGAAGCGGCAAATCTAGCCTATTGAATCTCTTGCGGCAGCAGTTAGTACCTTCAACGGGGGAAGTAATGATACCTGATGGTATTTGCTTGGGGTATGTGGAGCAGACGATTGAAGACTTTCAGCACTTAAGTGGCGGAGAGCGCTTTAACAAGCTACTATCGGAAGTGCTGGCGGAAGATCCGGATGTATTGCTATTGGATGAACCTACGAATCATTTGGATAGCGATAACCGCAAGCATTTAATCCAGATGCTGAAGCGTTACCAAGGCACCTTGATTATTGTTACGCATGATACGGAATTACTCCGCAGCTGTGTCGATACCTTATGGCATATTCATGAGCATGCCATTCATGTGGTTAAGGGTTCCTATGAGGATTACATGCGCGCAATGTTGCAGCAACGTGCTGCTATTGAAAAAGAATTGGTGTCTCTTCGGCGTGACAAAAAAGATGCGCATGAGGCATTGATGCAAGAGCAAGAACGTGCAGCCAAAAGTAAAGCAAAAGGACACAAGAGTGTTGAGCAGCAAAAATGGTCTAGAAGTGTAGGGCATTCCCAAGCACGGAGGGCTGAGTCAACAGCGGGCAAGAAAAAATCAGCTATTGATACAAAGAAGCAACAATTAATAGATCAGTTATCGGATTTAAGCCTACCAGAAATTATTGTGCCGAAATTTTCACTTACATCAGAAATTACTAGCTCCGGTAGTTTGTTATCAATAAGTGGTGCAGCCGTTGGCTACAGGGCAGATAAGCTGATTGTAGAAAACATTCACTTGACCTTAGGGGGTAAGGAACGCATTGCCATTGCGGGCAAAAATGGATCGGGTAAATCCACTTTGTTAAAGGCTATTGTAGGGCAAAGCAGCCTCTTTAAGACCGGTAATTGGCAATTGCCACGTTTAGCGCATATCAGTTATTTGGATCAGCATTATGCTACCCTGGAGCCAGCGCTTTCGGTGATGGCTCATGTACAGGCAGCAAGTCCTGATTGGAAGGAAGCGGAAGCACGTCGTCACCTAAGTGATTTTTTATTCAGAAGGAATGAGGAAGTAAACCAACTGGCAGCTTCCCTATCAGGTGGCGAAAAAGTGAGACTTGCTTTAAGCATATTAGCAGCTAACACACCTCGCTTGCTGATTGTGGATGAAATAACGAATAACCTAGATCTAGAAACGAAACAACATGTGGTAGACGTGTTGAAGCACTATCCCGGTGCGATGATAGTGGTGTCGCACGAAGCAGACTTTCTTACCCAAATTGGCATAGAGACGATCTATACCGTGGTGGATGGAACATTGTCTGTAAAGTAAGGCGGCACGTCCACCTCCTGGCATTGCGAAGCGCTACAGGTACCTTGAATCCTAATAGCCATGCGTTATCGCCACATACGCAGAGGCCACGTATCGATCGGGGTGTACTTTGCTCGAAATGACGGTATTGGCTATGGGTTATCTCGCATACGTAGGGTTCATCGATGTTGTAGATTGAAGTATGCGGAGATAATCCACAATGTGCCAAAAGCCAATCTAAGGTCTGCTGAACAACGCGTAGTATATACATAGAACCTTGATGTTGCGGTTCGTTATTACACTTGTTACTTGCTTGTAGCGTCATTCAGCAGACGACCTAGTGATCTATCTATACAACAATTAAAATCCAGAAAACTGTCTATACTGATCGTGAAAGAAAAAGCGAAATTCTTTGGGTAACTCCCCTCCCACGTGATAATTTCAAGTCAGGCTATTA
>JALRAY010000064.1 GCA_023257955.1 Amoebophilaceae bacterium
ACTAGCAGCCATGCCCACTCAAGCATTGGCACTCATAAAAGAACAATTGAATCAAAGTGCAACAAATAATTTAGCGCAGCAATTAGAATTGGAAGATCAGTTGCAACAACAAGCTGCCGCTACTGAAGATTTCAAAGAAGGCGTAAATGCCTTTTTAGAAAAAAGAAAACCGCTATTCAAAGGACAATAATTCATCTTATGTCAACACCTGAGAAGCAATTAGCACAACAAGTAGTGCAGCACATGATGCAGGAGGACCGATTTTCACAATGGTTAGGCATACAGGTGTTAGATGTGAAAGAAGGGTATAGTCAAATTCGTATGCAAATACGAGAAGAGATGGTAAATGGATTTGGGATTGTCCATGGAGGAATTACTTTTTCATTAGCAGATAGTGCTTTTGCCTTTGCCTGTAATAATAGAAATAATTTATCCGTAGCGTTAGATACATCCATCAATTTTACAAAACAAGTAAAAGTGGGTGATCAATTAACGGCTACAGCTACTGAACTACATAACGGGAAAAATACAGGCCTGTATCAAATTGCCATACACAATCAGCAACAAGAATTAGTAGCGCAGTTCAAAGGTCTTTGTTATAGAACCCATAAAACACTAGTTTAAATTTTAGTATGTTCTATTCCTTCAATGGTATCAAACCGGTGGTAGACCCCAGTTCATTTGTGCATCCGCAGGCAGTAGTCACCGGCGATGTGATCATTGGTAAAAATTGTTACATAGGGCCTGGCGCGGCCTTACGGGGAGATTGGGGAAAGATCATTCTTGAAGACGGATGTAATGTACAAGAGAACTGTACTATTCATATGTTTCCGGGTCTGACAGTTTTATTAAAAGAAGGGGCCCATATTGGACATGGTGCTATTATCCACGGAGCTACTATTGGAAAAAATTGTTTAGTAGGAATGAACAGTGTACTCATGGATCATGTTGAGTTAGGCGACGAATCCATTGTGGGTGCGCTTACCTTGATTCGTGAAGGTGAAAAAATTCCAGCACGCTCAGTGGTGGTGGGTAACCCAGGAAAAATTGTTCGCCCCGTAACAGATCAACAGCTTGCCTGGAAAACAGAAGGAACTCAGTTATATCAAGCACTTCCTGCTGCTTGTGAAGAATCATTAAAGCCTTGCAAGCCTTTGCGAAAACCTAGCGCCCAAAAAGCTATTCGAAATTTTTCTTACGCAACCTGGGGCACCAAGAAAAAATAATTACTTCGGTAATACTTGTTCGAGTGTAGCGGCCAATTGTTCGCCTCGTAAAGATTCTGCAACAACCTTTCCATTTGGATCGACCAATACATTGTAAGGGATACCCTGAATATTATAGAGTGGTACTACCGGGCTATTCCAGTATTGTAAATCACTGACCTGTGTCCAAGCTAAGCGATCTTTCATCACTGCATTCATCCAATCATCTTTTCCATCAGGCTGGTCCAATGAAACTCCCAACACGGTAAAATTTCTATTTTTAAAACGGGCATATGCCTCTACCACGGTAGGATTTTCCATACGACAAGGCTTACACCAGCTTGCCCAAAAATCAACCAGTACATAGCGCCCTCTGAATGAACTCAGGCTAATTAATTTTCCATTGGGATCGGGTAATGAAAATTCCGGAGCCGTTTGTCCTACCAATCCTTGAGGTGCTTTTGGTTGTGCAGCCATCATGATACTAATAGCTTCCAATCCTTTATGCGTAGGATTTTTATCACTCAATCTCTTGACCAGTGATTTAACCTCCTCCATAGAATATCCGGGAAGTCCCACAGTTGGATTTCCTGCCATACTTTGATAATATCCTAATACTAACATAGAGAAAGCAGGATTAGTATTTGCATTGAGGGTGGAGTCGGTAGTCTGCCGAACCCCTTGTATCAAAAGAGAACGTTTGGACTCAGCTTCCGCTATGATTGCTTGTAATACAGCAGGAGTCTGCCTTAAACTGTCCAATTGTTTTCCCAAAACAAAAACCTGTTCTAATTTTTTATTGAAACCAAGCATATAAGCTTGTAAGGATTTACTCAAGGGCGAACCCGTTACATCATAACGATCCGGAAAATCCAGATTGGCTGGATTGTAGAATAAGGAAAGTGAAACAGTGGCTTCATCATTGATCAAAGAAGCAGCGGGGTAATCTTGTTTTTCCACACGCACATTATAAACAGTTTCTTCCTCGGCTTTTGCTTGCAGCTTGAACGAACCATCTTGGTCTGGCGTTACTGAATCGACCAATACCCGCTGCATTGTTGCCATGGGAACTTCTTCCAAATAGATCTTGGAAGCTGTTCGTCCCGTAATCTTACCGTTGACTATAAACTTTTTTGATCCTGCTCCTGTACAAGCTGATAATAAAATCAACAGCAAGGCAACGAATACTCGAGTAATAGACATAATTACTTTTTAAATGGAATTATAATAGCGCTTTGATAGCAGCTAGTACAGCAGGCATTTGATCGACCTGTTGTCCTCCTGCGGTAGCCAGTGTTTTTTGTCCACCGCCACCACCTTTGATCAGGGGAGCTATCTTTTCTTTGATGATCTTTCCAGCATCTAATCCCTTAGACTGCACTAGTGATTCGGCAACACTGACAGCCACATAGGATTTCCCCTCAATGATGGCAGTTAATACGGCCACATGATCACTGTGCAAGGCTTTCAACTCGGTACAAATCTTTTTCAATGCATCCGGGTTATCAACAGCAATCTGTTTACCTAAAAAGGCAATTCCATTTACTGCTTCAATTTCCCGCACCAAGGATTTACTGAGTTCGCGAAGCTCTCTATTTTCTAATACCTCCAGCTGTTTCTTTAAATCTGAATTATCCGTTTGGAGCTGCTCGATGGCACGCAATAACTCTTTTGGATTTTTAAGTGACTCTTTAATTGTATCGAGCAGTTGCAATTGTTCATTCAAGAAAAACTCCGCTTGTTTACCGCAGCAAGCTTCTACTCTTCGAACACCCGCAGCTACTGCGGTTTCTCCTGTAATTTTAAAATATCCCAATTGTCCGGTTGCCCCTACATGGGTTCCACCACATAATTCCACCGAATAGGTCGGATCCATTATTACTACACGCACCACATCACCATACTTCTCTCCGAACAAAGCCATGGCTCCAAGCTTGAGCGCCTCGTCTTTGGACATCGATTTAATCACAACAGGAATATTGGCCCGAATCTTTTCATTTACGATTGTTTCTACTGCACTGATTTCAGCCGTAGACATCTTGGCAAAATGAGAAAAATCAAATCGCAAATTAGCAGCATGCACCATTGAACCCTTCTGGGCAACATGCGTCCCCAATACTTGGCGAAGTGCAGCATGCACTAAATGGGTTGCACTATGATGTAAGGTTGTTTCTAAACGATTATCGGCGTTGACCGTAGCAGTAACGGTTGCACTTACCGCTGCAGGCATAGCAGCTGTTACATGTACAATTAAATCATTGTCCTTTTTTGTATCTATAACCTCGATAGATTCTTCTCCAAATATTAAGTGGCCCTTATCCCCTACCTGTCCCCCACTTTCAGCATAGAAAGGCGTTTTTTCTAAAATCCATTGATACGCTTCTTTTCCCTTTGCTGTTATTTTTCTGTACTTAAGGACATTAGTATTTGTTTCCAAGCTGTCATATCCCACAAACTGATTCGCACCTTCCTTGACTACTACCCAATCTGCTGCATCCACTGCAGTGGCAGCACGGCTACGATCTTTTTGTTTTTTCATTTGGTCCTCAAACCCTTTTTCGTCCACAGTCAATCCCTTTTCGGAAGCAATCAAACGGGTCAGGTCAATAGGAAAACCATAGGTATCATATAATTCAAATGCTGCGGCCCCTGCAATAGTACCCGCAGAAGCTGAGATCAATTCCTCAATACGTCGTAATCCTTTTTCAAGTGTACGCAAAAAGGCCTCTTCCTCTTCACGCACCACGCGGGTTACAAAATCAACTTGCTGCTTCAATTCAGGAAATACATTTTCAAATTGATTAGCCAACACAGGTACCAATTGCGCCAATAAAGGTTGTTTATAGCCCAGATAAGAATAATAATAACGAACGGCACGACGCAGAATGCGACGGATCACATACCCTGCTCCTGTGTTAGAGGGAAGTTGTCCATCGGCAATCGTAAAACTGATAGCACGAATATGATCGGCTAATACACGAAAAGCTACGGCTTCCCGAGTATCAGAACCATCGTATTTTTTACCGGTAATTACTTCAACTTGTTGAATAGTGCCACTAAAAATATCCGTGTCGTAATTGGATGATTTTCCTTGCAAAACACGAACCAATCTTTCCAATCCCATACCGGTATCCACGTGTGTGGCAGGTAAGGGCTCAAGCGTACCATCTTTCTTTCTATTGTATTGGATAAATACATTGTTCCAGATCTCAATTACCTGTGGATGATCCTTATTGACCAGTTGTTCGCCAGGAATTTTTTTTCTTTCTTCATCGGAGCGACAGTCCACATGAATTTCACTACAAGGGCCACAGGGACCGGTGTCCCCCATTTCCCAGAAATTATCTTTTTTGTTACCAAACACAATGCGTTGGTCCGGCAAAATTTCTTTCCATTTTTTTAATGCAATCGAAGAAGGAGGTAACCCCTCTTTGGCATCGCCTTCAAAAACCGTAGCATACAAACGGTCCTTAGGAACTTTATAAACTTCAGTTAGCAATTCCCAGCTCCACTGTATTGCCTCATTCTTAAAATAGTCACCAAAACTCCAGTTCCCCAGCATCTCAAACATGGTGTGGTGGTAGGTATCAACGCCCACTTCTTCCAGATCATTATGCTTTCCACTAACCCGCAAACATTTTTGTGTATCCACCGCTCTTGAATAAGGCGCCTTTTTATTACCCAGAAAATAGTCCTTGAATTGATTCATCCCCGCGTTGGTAAACATG
>JALRAY010000065.1 GCA_023257955.1 Amoebophilaceae bacterium
AAACATGTGAGAACTACATCTCTTCACACTTACGAAGATACGTGATTTTAGTGAGCTGGTTGAAGACAATCTTCTTGAAAAAAGTCAGGAAGCAATTCGGTTAGTTGGTACACCTAAAAAGAAAGCTCCGGTTTCAACAGGTTGGGGGCTCAATACTGTACCGTGCTGCGCGTATGCCCCGGAGGAGAAAGTACTACTAGCATGCCTTTGTTTACCGATGCCGATGATGAAGTCCTGTAACCTGAGGGGTTATCGAATGATACCTAACGTTGCGGCTTGTATAAAGCGCAGAATAGTTCTCTTTTCTGGTCCTGGAGGCACGATATGCGTGATCTGAGAGATAGCTTCTTGTAGGGGGAACTTGTGTTGAAAGATAAAACCATAGATCCACTTGATGGTTGCGAGCTGTTGTGTGGTGAAGCCATGCCGCTTGAGGCCGACTACATTCAATCCGCAATATTTGATAGGTTCTCTCGCAGCTTTTATAAAGGGGGGGATGTCTTTTCTAACCAAGGAACCACCACCTACCATGGTATGGGCGCCGATCTTTACAAATTGATTTACTGCTGCCGTACCGCCTATGGTTACATAGTCCGCTAAGGTTACATGCCCGCTGAGCTGCACGCTATTAGCGATGATGGCGTTATCGCCAATGATACAGTCATGTCCCACATGTACATAGGCCATCAATAATGCGTTATTGCCGATCTGCGTTACACCATGTGCGGCCGTACCCCGACTAATGGTGACGCATTCTCGGATGGTGCAATAATCGCCTATGGTGGCGGTGGTGTCCTCTCCTTGAAACTTTAGATCTTGGGGTATAGCAGCAATGACCGCGCCGGGAAAAATTTGACAGTATTCACCTATTCTAGCTCCAGACATGATGGTGACGTTTGAACCGATTTTAGTCCCGTTGCCTATCGTAACGTTATCTGCAATAGTTGTAAAGGGGCCTATCTCTACATCTTTGGCTATCTGCGCATCCGGGTGAATATCGGCATATAGGTGATGGGGGCGTATGTTACTCACGTTCTTTCACAATTTGTGCGGTCATAATTGTTTCGCAAACCAATTTATCGCCTACAAAACCTTTTCCCTTCATTTTTACAATACCGCGTTTGATGTCTGTCAGTAATTCACAATGCATGATCAAAGTATCACCAGGGATCACTTTTTTCCTAAACCTGCATTGTTCAATAGCTAAAAAGTAGGTAGCATACTTTTCTGGATCGGGTACTTTACTGAGTACCAATACGCCCCCTGTTTGAACCAAAGCTTCTATCTGTAATACCCCTGGCATAATCGGATTGCTTGGGAAATGGCCCTGAAAGAAAGGTTCGTTGATCGTTACATTTTTGATCCCCGTTACGGTACGGTCATCTAGCTGTATAATCTTATCCACCAGCTGAAAGGGGTACCTATGAGGCAACATGTTGGTAATTTGGTTGATATCTAATACAGGAGCTAGTTGCGGATTATAGATGGGTACGGAAGCGGCCTCTTGTTGCAACATCACCTCACGTAATTTTTTTACAAACGCCACATTGGCAGCATGTCCCGGCTTGCGAGCAATGATTTTGCCCTTGATAGGTCGGCCTAATAAGGTTAAGTCACCTATCATATCCAGTACTTTATGTCTAGCAGGTTCATTGGGGAAATGCATCTTGGTGCCATTTAATACGCCTGTGGATAGCCGTAATTGGGCTTCTTCTATGTTGAAGCGCTGACAAATAGATGTTATTTCTTCGGGAGATAGTTGTTGGTCTACGATCACTAGACCATTATCTAACGTTCCACCACGTATGAGGCCTCGGTCATGCATGGCACAAATTTGACTTAACAAAGCAAAAGTTCTATTAGGGGCAATGGATTCCGAATAATCCGCTAGACTGTCTAGGTGCGCATGTTGATGGTGCAAACAAGTGTTTTCAAACTCCAGCATCACCGATAGTTGATAGCTATCTGATGAAAAGGCACTGATGGTTGTGCCTGTGGAGGGATGAGTATAGGTAATAGGCTCTTTGACTACAAAGTAATTTTTTTCAACGTCTTGTGCTGCGATACCTGCTTGCTGCAAGCCTTGCACAAAGGGGGCAGCGCTGCCATCCAAAATGGGTACTTCTGGTGCATCTATCTGAATGAGGAGATTATCAATGGCTAAACCACTGATGGCTGACAATAAATGTTCTACAATAGCTACAGAAGCCTGATTATATTCTAATGTGGTGCTTAAATCTGTCTTGACTACATTTTCTACCCTAGCTTCTATAGTAGGTCCCCCTGCTATATCTGTACGTTGAAACTTAATCCCGTGATTGGGAGGTGCGGGTAAACAGGTTACATTAGCTGTGCAACCGGAATGGATACCGATACCTGTGAAGTTTACAGGGTTTTGAATCGTACATTGTTGTGTTTGCATGGTTAATTATATTGTGAAGGGTGAATCATTTGTGAGCTTTCCGTTTTATTCTAAGACAATGCGTTCTTTAATACTGCGTGCTAGGGTCATCTCATCCGTATATTCTAGTTCACTACCGACAGCTACACCGCGGGACAGGCTACTTAATTTGATGGCAGAAGGTTTTAATTTTTTGGTGATATAAAAGTGAGTGGTATCCCCTTCAATAGTAGTACTGAGGGCAAAAATAATTTCTTGTGGCTTTTCGTGTGCTGCACGTTCCAGCAAATGGCTGATAGGCAGCTGATCAGGCCCTACGCCTTCTATAGGAGAGATAAGGCCGCCGAGTACATGATAGGTGCCATTGTATTGCGCAGTATTTTCTATGGCGATTACATCTTGGATATTTTCGACTACGCAGATGATTCCTTTATCTCTATGTGGATTGGTACAGATGCTACAGTATTCATGATCGGCGACGTTGTGACACTGTTTGCAGTATTGTATTTGAGAGCGCAGCCGATGAAGTACATCCACCAATCGTTCCGTGTATGCCAGGTCATTTTTAAGGAGGAACAAAGCCAACCGCAAACCCGTTTTCTTACCTATTCCTGGCAACGTAGCAATGGTATTGATGGCTTCTGTAATCAGATCAGAGGGATAGGACATGCAGGCATTAAAAGTAATTTACTTATATGTAATGTTATTGAGACTCATTATATATTGTGAGTAAGTCAGGATCCTTCTGTAACTCCTTATCTATCAAACTCCATACTTGCTTATTTGCCTGAATTGCTTTTGCTAAAAAATCTTTATCTACCTTTAGCTCTTCGGGCACATCTAAAAAAGCAAAATCATTTTGCTTAATAGCTGCTATAGCTATTTCCTGGTTTCTTTTCAAGTCCTCAGAGGCCAAACAAAAAAGCTGTCCATTTTTTTTACAGCTTCCATAACTATATTATAGTCTTCTTTCCATTTACTGGATACATTCCGTAAAACACACCCATTTTGTTTTACAGCTGCTATAACTATTTCGTAGTTTTCTTGCAAAGTATTGGAGGCATACTGCAAAGCATAACCATTTTGTTTTACAGCTTTTAATACGAAGTCATAATCATCTTTTAATGCTTTAGATGCGTACTGTAGATTACTAATATCATGTAGTATAGCTGCTATCATGACATCCTGGTCTTCTTTAAAAATTTCTAATTTCTGTGAATCCAGCTGCAATAAGCAAACCTTTTTATTTATTAAATTTAAACGAAAGCTTGCTTCTTGACACAAAACTGGATCCATAAAATCTACTAAGTGCTGTAAATCGTCTAGTTTTGATTTTGATATGTAATTAATAGATTTTAGGATAAAACCAGAATTCTTTTTTAAGTTATTTGAGGCATAAAATAACGCATCACAACAATCTGTTTTTATAACTTCGAACATAAAAGCTGGGTCTGATCTTAGTCTATTTGATGCGCTCCCTATATGACGTTTATCCCTTTGTACCGCTAGAAGCATAATACCGTAATCATCGCAAAAATTATCTGGAACCATATATCCAGGTTTATTTTCTAGAATTCTTTGCATAACATCTTCTCTGGAACCTTCAGGGAACCCGGTGTAGGATAAATTATTTGTAGGGGAAGTGCTTGCTTTTTGATCTGATGGAACTGATTTATTGTAACAAGCATTTCACAAACTGGATACACCTATGATGAAAGCTATAATGAGCGAGTATGTAGGTCTTGTTGTTTTCATGTTCTATTTTTCAAATTTCAGTCTTCGCAATCTAGCATTGATTTTGTCTGCGGCTTTTACTGCTTGTTCCCAAGCTGTATATACTTGATTCATCGTATTGGCTTGCAAATCGCCTATAACGAAAAAGTTTTCTATAGAAGACTCTCCGTCTTCATCGGTTTTTACACATCCTTGTTGGTCTAACTCCACTCCTACCATCTTTGCTAGTGCATTGCGGGGGCGAATACCCATCCTTACGACGCCAAGTTGTGCAGGAAGTTTTTTGCTATTTGCGAGTACGAAGCCTTCTAATTTTTTTATCTGCATTGCCAATAATATCAGTGACTGGCTCTGTGATTACGTCAATATGGTACTTTTGCAGTTTTTGCATCATCTCTTCACCAAAATCAGGAACTTGGCCATGTGTGAAGATGGTGATTTTAGGGGGCATCTATAGCTCATGTAATAGTATGGCAGCACCAGCGGCGCTACTTGTATTCCCAAATACTGCTACTTCTTTACCTATCGCCATGTGCCCATCGCACCGTATGCAGTAGATATACTGATCGTGAAAGAAAAAGCGAAATTCTTTGGGTAACTCCCCTCCCACGTGATAATTTCAAGTCAGGCTATT
>JALRAY010000066.1 GCA_023257955.1 Amoebophilaceae bacterium
TATTCTTTTAAGCATACATAGTTTAGTCACGCAACCTCATCTTTTGTGGAGTTATAAACACACTGTCGGGTGGTAAGCGCTATAACTTACATGCATCAAAACATATGCTAGAAGGCGTACTGCATATTGGAAGCTCATCGTGTTCCTTGGACAATAACAATATGTTAAACAACGCCTGATAAACATGTGGTAATAAGAAGAGAACTTGGTATATCTTTATGAATCTCGTAAATTTGTAGACAAAAACAAGGACAGAAACAAGGTTAGAAAACCTGTATACAGCGCTTAAAACTATTTTTACCTACTAATGAAAGAGTATCTTTCTACGTACATCATTCACTTATTCAACACGCCTCCTCACACATTTGCAAAAGGAGCTTTTATAGCTTTATATTATTATGCATACCGTTAAAGTACAATCCATAGGCAATGCACTTGGCATAACCTTGACAGCAGGAATCTTATCCAAACTTCGTGCTGGCATAGGAGATTTGCTATACACTATAGAAACTCCGCATGGCATAGAATTGACTGCACGTGATCCCAAAATTGCCATGCAAATGGATTTAGCAGAAAAAATCATGTGCGAAGACTGCGATGTCTTAAAAAGCTTAGCGCAATAATTTAAATATGGAACAAGAGCCGATTTGGGTTCATCACGCCATCGTTACCGCTATACATAAAAGACAAATTGAAGCGCATGGCGGTGTTGGTGGGATAAGAGATGCAGGGTTACTAGCATCTGCAGTAACTAAGCCAATTAATTTATTCCATTACAGTGATCCAAAACCAAGTTTGGCAGAACTTGCTGCAGCTTATGCTTGCGGGATAGTATTCAACCATCCATTTGTTGATGGTAATAAAAGAGCTGCATATGTTACCTGTAGGTTATTCCTGGTTTTAAATAATAAAGATATTCATGCATCGCAAGCAAGCAAATACAATACATTTGTAAAACTTGCCTCAGGAAAAATATCCCAAGCAGAACTGGCTCTTTGGATCAAAATACACCTTCAAGAAAAAGCATCGTCATGATGTTGTGCGAGCTCATACATGTGATGCTGAACACAAAGTATCTCAATAATTATATCCGCTAGCAGCTTCAGGGGTTACGCAGTTACAATCAATTTACAAGAAGAAGGAAGCACTATGCACCATGCTACATCAGTTAGAAAGCTACTATTGATATGGAGCGTATCCTTATTGACCTTATGCAGTATTGGATACCTCTATTATAGCCACTGGCAACAAAAAGTCAAGCCATCCGACACCCTCCCATATATCCTCAGCAGTAGTGCTTGCGTTGTAGATATCCCCGCTATAAGAAAACTGCATACTGATTTTCAACAAACTGCGATAGGGCAGAGCTTGCAGGCCTTGCCGCTTTGTAATCAGCTACAGGAAAGTTGGAGCTGGCTACAGGAAGTTGCGGCCAGGCATGCTATGCATGAGGACTTTCCAGTAGTAATGGCTATACAAGGGTTGCATAAAGACGCTATAGGCTGTGTATTGTATTTAGACTTACGGCTGCCTCAAATAGCTAAACTAGTTGAGCGGATCGAGGGACATTATAGCAGTCAACCATATCCTCAGGAAACGCGAAACTATGCAGGGCATGCGATTACTACTATCCATGGGAGTGATAACAAGTCCCCGAAGAAGGTATACCTATTGAAACAATCCCACTATGCTATCATTAGCTTGTCCGAGCTATTGCTAGAGGACATCATTCGAGGTGTGTCTAATAAGCAAGACAATAGGTTTCTACCCCTTCAAAAAGCTACCTCCAAGCAAGGCAACTTGTTTATCAATTTCAAGGAACTGTCTGGGTTACTCCCTATTTTTTTGAAGGAGGATAGCTACGCCACGTGGGGAGCACAACTCACAAACATACTCTCACAAACGCAGCTAGAAGTAAAGTTTACAGACCATTATCTATTGTTGCAAGGTGTAGCAAGTAACGTACAGCCTTTATTTAATGATACCCATTGGTTGACTAATCTACCTACCCCAAATAATCCTTCCCGTACCTTGCATGCCTATATACCAACCTCCACTGCCATGGTGCAGCACTATGCCATCCATGATCCTGTACAAGGTGTTCAAGCAATAGCCAAGCATCATGCTACCACAGTCAAGCCCCGCAAAACAGCAGATAGCCAGCAACAACTTGAAGCCGCATCCGATCCGTTTGAAGCTTTAAATACATGCATCAAAAATGAGATAGCCTTATGTACTTTAAGCACAGAGAAGAAACACCAAGTGTTATTCATAGCCATCCATGATGTAGAAGAATGCATTGCAATGCTTCAGGAAACTATCAACATGCAGTATGATGCTACCCATCAACTCCCTAGCTTATCTGCTGTATACACAATGGATGCAAGTAGCATTAGCCATTGGCTGCCTCAGATGCTGTTTCCGCATTTTACCCCTCGATTTCTTTCCACCGTAGATAATTATCTGATAGTAGCGAATAGCTTTGAGGCTTTGCAAACCTTAGAAAAGGCTTATCTAGCAGGGAATACATGGGCAAAAAACGACCATACCTCGCACCAATTATTAGCTAACATCACAGAGAAAGCTACCTTTAGCACTTTCATTGACCTGAAGATGGCCCATCAATGGATCTTGCAACAGCTGAAGCCTGCATGGGAATTGAAGTTCAAGAAAACCATAGGGGAATTCTTAGAAAATGGGTATGTGGGACTTCGGCTCGGAACCGGGCGCACACCAGGCAAACGAGAAGGATACATACAGGTACTGCTTGCGCAGCTACCCAAAAAAGAGGCAATACCCCAAGCTGCCATCAAAGCATCTGTTGGAGAAGCACCCACCTCTTCCAATGTATTTTTTAAGACCGAAAAACCCATTCAAACAGCTCCACTCTTTGTGGAAACACATAAGCCCGAAAGCACCCTGATGCTGATTCAAGATGCCTTTAATCAACTATACCTCATCAAGCCCAATGGCAAGTTGATTTGGAAGAAACGCTTAGATGGGCCCTTAATCCCCGAGGTGCTGTTGGTAGATATGTATAAGAATAAAAAATGGCAATACCTCTGCGCTACACCTACCTCCTTGTATGTGCTTGACTATACAGGCAATGAAGTAGATCCTTTTCCACGGCCTATCCTAGCGAAAGGAAAAGCTACAGGCGTGAATATCATTGACTATGACAAGGATAAAAATTATAGGATTTTGGTAACAGATGAGGTCGGTAATATTTACCTGAAAGACGCACAATACCGCCCCTTACCAGGTTGGAATCCCAATCCTTTAAAAACAAGCTTTGTCGCCCCACCAATACATATACGCGTAACAAAAGACTATTTTATAGCCCTACAAGATGTGGGGGTGTTACATGTGATGAACCGCAGAGGGCAACCCTATCCCGGCTTCCCTATCAACATCGGAGAAGCAGTACACAATCCCCCTATTATACACCAGGGAAAACAAGCTGCGAGTACGCATATCATTGTCCTCACAGAAACCGGTAGGTTAAAGACCTATACCCTTCAAGGAACACTTAAAAGCAATATACAGCTCACTACCAAGGGAACAGCAGATAAGTTTACCTTAGTAAATAGTGCGATAGATAAGGAAGCATACGTCATCTTACAGCAAAGCATCGATAAGCTCGTAGTATTGAATGCAACTGGTGCTGTATTATTTGAGAAACCTTGCGAAGCAGATCAGCTGGTGATTGGGCAATACTATAATCACGGATCCTATCCCTTGTATGTGATTACGAAAGTAGACCAAGAGAAGACCTATATATACGACCAACAGGGAAGATTAATCCACCCGCCTTTACCTAATAGCGGATATCCTGTAGAATTGTTTTGGACAGCACCCGGGCAACAACTGACGGTGTATACTACTGAGGGCAATCAAGTATCCAAATATCAGATAGATATCGCTACCATCAACTTTGTATCAGAAGATTTATATGAATAAGCACTTTCAATCATTATCATGTGGGTTCATTACCATGCTGCGTGCAGTAGTTCTATCATGCAAGTGGAAGCACATACAGCTATGCGTACTCATCCTCTCCCTAGTGATGCCTTGCAGCGCATGTTTTCCAGAGAAGTCAAAAGCAATAGCAGCACAAGAAAAAGAAGATGGTGCTATGGGGCCATTGGAGGTGGAGCTAAGAATGAAGGAAGATGAATGGCATAAAGGGTTAAAAGAGTTTAAAGACGATCATACCGATTTAAATAACGAAGGCGTGGATCTTAATACAATAACAATAACAGAGTTAAAAACATTGTTTGAAGAGAAGTATAAACCGTACTTTGAGACACTAAAAAAGGTAGCAGAATACAATATAGCGCAAAATAAAAATCCTGGTAGCAACAGCACGTACAAGGACCATATCAGAGTATCAAACGCCCTATTAAATGCTATCCCTACTTGGCTCGAAAAAGAAGAAAAAGCAGAGATGCTTAAACGCATCAAAACAGACATAAAAGGCCAAGGTATAAAATAGGATTCTTCGTTAACATCGCATTATGAATACACAACAACATACCATTAAAAGAGGCGGGATAGGATCAGATGACTTTAAGAAATTAGTCATTAAAAACTCATATGTAGATAAAAGTCTCTTTGTAAAAGAAGTCAT
>JALRAY010000067.1 GCA_023257955.1 Amoebophilaceae bacterium
GGTAATGAGTGTATAGCTGATCCAGAACCCAATATGCACGGAGCTGGCAGGGGTTACAAGGTTATCGGTAGCAAACCAAAAACTGAGGGGAGCCATGCATATAAAAAATAGATTATCAAAGATGGCAGTAACCATTACATAGGCTAGGGCTTTGCTGAAGCTAATACCTTCTTTCAGAAAAAGAAAAGTGGCAATTAAAGTTCCCCCTACAGCAGATGGTGTAACAGCTGAGGAAAATTCCCAGAGAATTATAATATAGAAACATGATAACCATGATAAGCTGGCCTTTGTCAGGATACGTATTCGGTAGATATACATGATATCACGGATAATGACGGTGGCTATTGCTAATATCACGTACCCTATCTTCGCTTCCCAGATGCGTGGTAGTTGATCCGGTTTTAACTCTGGGTCGGTTGTTAATAAGTAAGCGAGCATGCCTATACCCAATAGTAGGGGAATCCATACTTTGTTGATATGTAGGGTTTGCGCAACTTTTTTGTGATCTATTTGGTGTTCTATTTTCATATCTCTCTGTATTTAAGTTTTTACTTTGGGTACTCTAAAATAATTGCTGTCCTTTTTGTATGCGTTAGCTAGTGCGCGGGTATGATCTAAAGGCGGAGTAGGGTTATCTGCTCGTAGGTTAGGTTGGCCTTCTACAATGCTAGTCAAAGGCACTACGCCTGTAGTATCTACTTCTTGTAGCTTGTGTATCCACGATTCCATCTCCGCTAGGTCATGCAGCATAGCTGCTTGTTCTTCTTCTGGGATGTGTAATCGCGATATATGCATCAAATTGTGGAGGAGTTCTTTATTCATCATCTTGTAGGTATATATGGTGTTGTAATTGACTGAAACGATGTCCCTGTCTGCTTAAGCTCATTCCAATTTGCGGCAAATTATTACTTTTACAGCAGTTATACAAAGACAGTTTTGTTTTTCTCGCACAATGCCCCCTGGTAGGTAAAGTCTACAAGTGCTAATTTTTGGATCTTAGGCAAGAAAAAAGCTACCTTTGTACCACCTGAAGCGCTATGCTAAGCGTAGGTAGTATTTATTGTCCGATAGTGTAACGGCAACACGTCTGGTTTTGGTCCAGAAGACTCTAGGTTCGAATCCTAGTCGGACAACTATTACAATCAAACCTCAATTATTAACCCTGTTACTTTCCAGAAATATGAAAAAAATACAATTACGTGGCTGGATGCTAGGCGCTTGTATAATGACTGGCATAGCTTTCTCTCCTATAACCATAGGCAAAGAACCCGATTCCTACCCCCAAATAACAGTTGATAAAATAAGTATTGACGATTATTCCAAACTCCATCCCAATGAAGGTATACCACCATCTTCTCAAGAAGAAGAGCAAGCGTTCATGGAAAAGCTACAAGAACAACGTAAGCTGGAGCTAGAAAACAACCTCATACGCGCAAAGCTGGAGAAAGAACTAGCAGAGCTTCGCGCGGAAATAGAAAAGCTGCGTTTGCAACGTGAAATGCTCGCTTTAAAGTGGGAAATAGAACAAGATGAGATGACCAAAGAATGCGCCCAAGAGCTCATTAAGTTGAATACCCAAAAGGAACAAATAATGGCAGAAGTAGCCCTCTCTCAAGCCAAACTAGCGCAATCCATGGAAGACTTTAATAAAGTCTACACCAACATGCAGAACCAAACGCTCTTGCTAAAGTCTACCATCGATCAAGTGAAGACAGAGATAGAGGAGACAAAAATTCAAAAAGAGCGCAAAAATTATGCAGATGGCACGCCTACTTATCTAGATGACCCCTTACTCCCAGACGGCACATTAGTCATTTCTGATAGATCTGTGGCATTGAATGGCGTAATCACACCTTGGAAAGCGAGCTATGTAGCTGATAGTATTACTTATTTTAACAATAAAGACCAACACAAGCCCATTTTTATTCTTATAGAGAATTCACCGGGTGGTAGTGCCATGGCAGGACAATATATTCTTCAAACGATGCACAATAGCACTGCACCTGTGTATGTAGTTGTGAAAGGTTTTGCAGCATCTATGGCAGCACTTATTACAACGTTAGCGCCCAAATCTTATGCATACCCAAATTCAATGATCTTACATCATCAACCTTGGACATTTACAGGAGGTAATTTACGAGAATTAAAAGAAGATGTAGCTTTTTTACAACAATGGTGGGAGCGTTTAGGGGGTATGGTAGCCAAAAAGATGAAGATCTCCTTAGATAAATTAGATAAACTTTTATATGAGAAGTCAAGCAAAGGAGACTGGATGGAATTTGCAGATAATGCTAAAAAACATCATTGGGTAGATTATATCATTACAGATGTAAGGGATACCGCTACACGTGAACTTCCAGACAGCAGTAACTATACAGCCAAAAAGTACTTTACAGACTACTTTTCTAGCATGGATACTTCTAGGCAAGACGACAATGGCAAGGTATACCTCCCACAATTAGCCGCTAATGATTTTTATTATTTATACAATCTAGATAATCGATATCAAGTGCTAAGGAAATAGTACAAATATGAATACAAATATGAAACCTTATACTTTTCTGCTTACTACCATGCTTATAGCATTATTTTCAACTGGGTGTGAAAGTGGTGCGGTTCTATCTCATCAAGAATCTCAACTTCCTGAGGTTGCATTTCAGGAGGAGAGAGAGGTATATGAAAAAGCTATATTAGAAAGTAAGCTAGTTAAAGATCAACACGAACAAGGAGTTGAACGTAGAAAACGTGAATCCCAAGAATTGCAGAAGTTACTAAGGAAAGTACAAGGGCGTATAGAATCATCTGAGGGAGATAATTTAGACAAATTGTATGGGCAAGTACGGGCTAGGTTCGAGCAGGATCTAGCGTTTTTTCAAAGGCTTCAAGAAATGTTAAAGCTCTTTCCAACAAGGGAAGGAGACTATCCCATACAAACGAATAAAATGCATCTTGGATTACAAAAGGCACTTGATCTTACTGAAGATGAATTTTTTGACATTATAGATAGCAGCCCTGGAGTACCTCAAAGATTTGATTTTAATAATGTGCCCCAGATGAACATAGTAGGAGATAGAACACATATGTTTGCATCTGGTGACGGGATTGTCATAAAAATTTTCCTAGCAACAGTTTATCGGGTTTTAAGTGGCAAAGACAAGGTGAGCGATTTAAGAGATGTATTTTGTCAGGATTGGCTAGATGTTTCTCCTTGGGCACATATCACCCCATTGCCAGAAGGTTTTGATACTACACTTATAGAAGATTCTTCATACTTTTATAATGATAAAAAGCAGATTCCTGGAGTTATAATTTTTCACAATGGATTTGCATTTGGCGGACATAGATGTGATAAGCGTGATCCGGATGGCAAAGAATTTGGTCCATTTGATTGTTCTTCCTGGATTGCGAGTATTATAAAATCTCCAGCCCCATTTAGTACTTTGCATCAGTATATAGACTATCATATAAGAACTGATTTTTCATCATTCCCAGCAAAAGCTTTCTCCCAAGAAGCCAAATCAAATATCGTTAGAGAGTGGCAAGCAGATTCATTTAGGTCAGGGATTGAGGAAAGTTTAACCCCTATTCAACTAAGAGATCCACAAATTGATTTGCAGCCTGGCTGCATACACGGAGAGCGAGTTTTGCCGTTTTTTGATGTCACGGAAAATATGAGTGTATTCCCTAAAGGAAGTGGAGGGCATACAAGTCTTTTTCTTGGTATGTTAGGTTGCGGACCTGATGCCCAGGCATTAACGCTAGGATTTACTAGAAATATAGAATATCGCAATATAGACGCGGCTTACGCTGTAGATAAAAGACTATTGTTTAGACCTAATCCTTTTGACGCAGGTAGATCAGTTTTTTACCACAAACCTATTAACTTCTAATTCATACCATGAAGCATATGACTTTTACTTATATTGTCTTAGGTGGTTTAGCCGTTATAGCAGTGTTAGCTACACTGGGGTTTACAAAATTGCCTTTCAAGTTTAAAAAACATCCGCTGCTTTACCCAATCTCAGAAACTAATACACCACTAACAAAACCTATGATATTGCAGTTATTGGAGCAGGAGCTGCAGGTACAATGGCCATAAAACGAGCTGTTTTAAATAATGATACCGTGCTGATGTTTTCTGGCGATTTTAAGAACAATAAAAATTATAGAGGCAATTTTGTTAGAAAGATTGATAACATCCCTGGTTTTGCGCAATATGAGCGTGCTGTCGTGAACCTGCGTAATTAAACATTAGCAGAAATAGCAGAAGATAAGAGATTTAGTTATAATTCTTACTTCCTCAAATCCTCTGTAAAGCGAATTGATAAAAGAGAAGATGGATTGTTTGCTCTCATAGATAGTAAAGGGAATACTTACCAAACACGCTATGTTATCTTAGCGACAGGTGTAATGGATGAGCAACCTATTATTAAAGGTGATATAAGCACTATTTCCCCGTATGCTAATAAGTGAATTATTATACACATCAGATTATGAAACACGAAAAATCAAGCTAAGTTAACGATGTGAAACTTAGTTGTCATAAGCGATTTT
>JALRAY010000068.1 GCA_023257955.1 Amoebophilaceae bacterium
GTTTTGTGGATACGCGCCTCTACATGTTTCCTAAATTTTTAGAGAAAAGACCTGTTTCTAGACTCTTTGGCAGGAAATTTGATCTATATAGCAATGATTTTATTCAAATGTAAACAGCTCCTAGAAAGGTTTCGGAAGAACTCTATTATATTTGCGGCAGAAACTATGGCTACAAGCATTGTCAATCAAGCATACAGTAAGTTGCTCAGCGACCTGAAATCACGTGTTGCATCATCCAGGTACAAAGCAGCGTTATCCGTCAATAGTGAACTGATTCGGCTTTACCATCATATTGGCACGCAAATACTGGAGGCACAAGAACGCCAAGGCTGGGGCACGAAGATTATCACTCAATTATCAAAAGATTTACGTGCTGCATTTCCTTAGATGAAAGGGTTTAGCCCTCAAAACCTGAAATACATGCGCAAATTTGCCGAAGAATTTCCGTCAGATGCAATTTGTCAACAGGCTGTTGACCAATTGCCATGGGGTCATGTTGTGTCGTTGCTATATGCTGTTTCAAGCCAAGAAGAGCGGTCTTTCTACATTCAAGGCACTTTGGAAAAGGTTGGTCACGTAATCAACTGGCGATACAAATTAAAACCAATTTGTTTAAACGTCAACGCAATGCTATTACCAACTTAAAAGACAAACTACCTGCACAACAATCCGAGCTAGCACAAAACACGCTAAAAAACCCCTATGTATTTGATTTTCTGAGCCTGGGAAAAGATGCGCATGAACGTGAAATAGAAAATGGGTTAGTGGCGCATATTGAAAAGTTTCTCCTTGAGCTTGGCGAAGGGTTTGCGTTCTTAGATAGACAATACCACATCCAAATTGAAGATCAAGATTTCTACATCGATCTATTGTTTTACCACATCAAGCTACGTTGCTTTGTGGTCATCGAGTTAAAGTCAGGAACCTTTAAGCCCGAATATGCAGGCAAAATGAATTTTTATCTCTCTGCTGTTGACGACCTGTTGCGTCAGCCAGGTGATAATCATGCTATTGACCTTATTTTGTGCCGTTCCAAAGTGGGGGTTGTGGGGGAATATGCACTTCGTGACTTGACCAAGCCTATAGGTCTTGCTACGTATAGGTTACAGGAGGCACTTCCGGAAAATCTGCAGACAGCATTGCCCACCATTGAAGCACTGGAAGCTGAACTTACCAAAGATTTTGGGGAAGATGATGCGGCCTAATTACATAAAGATTAACTTTACAGATCTTAAAAAGCGTACATTGAAACATGATGGTAGCAGCATCTGGAACTCACATAATGGCTTTCTTTAATAACCATCAAGTTCATAAAGATGATATGTTAAATTTTGCGTAACCCAATCAAAAACCATCAACCCTATGAAATTCTTAGACGTAAAAATCGATACCGCCTTCAAAAAAAGTATTTGGCGACGAAAACCATAAAAGCATATTAATAGATTTTCTAAACAGCGTCATCTCTTTTGATGATGGTGCCACAATAGAATCCTTAGAAATCTTAAATCCTAATAATGCGCCCCTTACTATGGCCGCTAAGGATAGCTATGTGGATGTAAAAGTGCGCCTCTCGGACAACAAGCAAATATTGATAGAGATGCAGATGTGTAAAACTGTCAACTTTGCCCGACGCGTAGTTTAAAATGCCGCACATGCTTTTGTCTCTCAGTTACGCAAAGGTGTAGACTATGACCAGTTAGCCAATGTAATATCTTTGAACATCGTAAATTTTACCTTGCATAAGCATCGCAACAACGTGGTGACAGATTATACGTTTATGTCCCGAGAAGATTATGATGAGTATTTTGTAAAAGGTATCATTCAAGTACTCTTTGTGGAATTGCCAAAGTTTAAAAAACAGGAAGCAGAGCTCTTTAATAAGATGGATAAGTGGTTTTACTTCTTAAAAAATGTAGAACACCTCACTAGTGTTCCAGAAGTGTTAGAACAAGAAGCCCCCATCAAGGAAGCCTTTGAGCTCCTAAATGAAGATTTTCTAACGGAAGATGAATCAAAAACATATTTAGAGAGAAAAGAGTTTTTAATCAATAATGTAGGGTTTCAAGAAGAAGTGCGAGAGGAAGCTAGAATAGAAACAAATCTAGCAACAGCTCAAAAATTACTAGCCGCAGGTATAGATCAAACTGTGATCCTGCAAGCTACCGGCTTAAGCATAGCACAATTGGAAAACATAAACGCCACGCAAACAGTTAACTGATGAATAACTAACCTACATATTGCTAAACACCACATGATAAAAACCAGCTACCTGGCACTTTTTGCACTTTTCCTTACAGCCAGCTTTCAAGCTATCCCTCCAACGGATAACACTCCATTGCCTACAACCCACTTTCAACCAGGGGAACGACTTACCTATAAGGTCCATTACGGATTGGTGGCAGCCGGCTTGGTCCACATGTCAGTAGACCAAGCCTTACATACTATTAATGAGCATAACTGTTATAAAATTGATGTCCATGGCGAATCTCAAGGATTACTCTATGTTTTCCTGAAGATGAAAAATAGCTTCACGAGTTATGTAGATACGCACCAACTGATCCCACACCTCTTTTGCAGAGAAATTCAAGAAGGCACCTATAGAAAGTATGAGAAGGTAACCTTTGATCACCTAAAACAGCAAGCACACGTAGCGGAATTTGATCCTAGCTTCACAACAGTCACCAAGCAAGAAACGTTTACAACCCTCCCGCAGGTGCAAGATATTGTCAGTCAATGGTATACATTCAGGAATATAGACTTTCGTAAGCTACAAGCTGGTGACATGTTATATAGCCCCGTATTCTTTGATAACATCTTGCATCCACACTTTGCCACCAAGTTTGTAGGCCGCAGAAAACTAAAAACCAAATTTGGACATGTAAAAACCATCGTTGTTGCCCCCATTATACCTATTCATTCGTCCGCCAACACCATATTCGCCAATGAAAATGCAGTGGAATTATTTCTATCAGATGATGCCAATAAACTACCGCTCAAGATTAAAGTGAACCTAATTATGGGCGCTGTGGAGCTAGACCTTATTGAATATGCGGGAACAAAAACCCCTTTAGCGATACTCAAATAAGCGGATGTTAGTAGCACATAAGCGCTTAACGGAGTGCAGCAACCTTGTATCAAAATCAAATCCATTATATATACCCCGAGTTTATGTTTAAAAAAGCTTGTAAATATTACTTCATAGCCATAGGCATTGTAGCGTTAGATCAAATACTAAAGCTATGGGTACATTTTAATATGAAAATGGGCGCTTGGGGGCAGATCAAATTGATAGGCAACTGGTTTAAGCTGCATTACGCGTTAAATCCCGGTATGGCATTTGGCATTCAATTTGGGTTTACCTACGACAAGCTCTTACTCACCTTCATTCGCATTGTAGCTAGCATATTTATTATACGGTATATATGGAGATTAGTGCGGAAAGCCGACATACAGCGTCACTTACAGTCGTTTCTTGCCAAAACCACAGGACTTCCTACTCATATAAGTTCCCAACGGCACTTAGTATATCAACAAATCTTTATATACGGTTGGACCTTAGTCCTCGGAGGTGCCATTGGCAATGGTATTGATAGTATTTTTTATGGTAAGTTGCTCAACAATGCACCTGTCGGCGCTCCTAGCATTTGGTTCTCTGGTCAAGTGATAGATATGTTATACATTGATATTTGGTCCGGAAGGCTCCCGCAGTGGCTCCCTTTTTTCGGAGGCAATTTTGTTACCTGCCTGCCTATATTCAACCTAGCTGATGTAGCTATCATAATAGGGATAGGCTTGATTATCCTTGCAAGCAACCACCATCATTCCATGGGTAAAGAGCCAGCACAAAATGAACATATCTTACCTGAATCCGAAGAAGGTGTTCTAAGCGTTTCGTAAGCTACGGTATGCCCTTCTTGGGCTTGTGCTTTGTCCTCCTCCCAGACTTATCCGTCTCTCCCTTACTATATTCACTACCCCTTCTAGCTGCCCAGTGTGCATATCACATTATTTGACAAGAAAGCCAAAGGATAGCTATTTTTGTGCAGACATGCGGTAAGTACCTAGCGCATCAAATACCCCAACCAGTACATTGCAACACCACCCATTATGGAAACAAAACGCCCATTACCTTGCGGAGGTTCTGTAGGCTTCGATGACGTAAAAGTATTAATCGCCAGAGGCACCTACGTAGATAAAAGCCTCTTTGTAAAAGAGATCATCGATAATACCTCCGGTGTCCTCCTCATCACCCGCCCCCGGCGTTGGGGCAAGTCTTCCAACATGAGTTTGCTTCAAACCTTTCTAGAGCTAGAGGTAGATAA
>JALRAY010000069.1 GCA_023257955.1 Amoebophilaceae bacterium
AACGCTAATGTGGAGGCTAGACAACGAACAGAAGCTACCCCTCTAATTATAGCAGCAGAAAACGGCCATACAGAGGCCCTCCAGGAATTGATAAGTGCCAACGCTAATGTGGAGGCTAGACAACGAACAGAAGCTACCCCTCTAATTATAGCAGCAAAAAACGGCCATACAGAGGCCCTCCAGGAATTGATAAGTGCCAACGCTAATGTGGAGGCTAGACAACGAACAGAAGCTACCCCTCTAATTATAGCAGCAAAAAACGGCCATACAGAGGCTGTCAAAGTATTGCTGGCAGCGGGCGCTAATAGAGAAGCGAAAACACAATTTGGAGAAACGCCGTTAGACATTGCGCGTAGAAAGGGGCACCAAGCGGTGGTGGAGCTATTGCAGGGGTAGTGTACAATTAGCTAGTGGTGGTGTGCATGTGTTTTCATTGCTGCCCTACCGTCACAGTTGCTTCCATCTTGTTTCAAGCATCTCTTGATAAACATTTGTATACCTCCATAAAATTTGTACCTTGCATTAGGTAATGTAGGAGAAGCGTTAAGATTTCGGTAACATAACTTTTTAATCTCATAAGGTTAAATTCCCCGCCGCTTGCGGCGTAAAAAAAGAATAATTGACTTTGAAAATACCCCGCTTCGCGTAGCGAGAGGGCTTGCCCCGGGGTATTTTATTAACAATTTGTCAATGAATGACATAACAGATACAGCACTGACAGACACTATGCTCTTCTCGTATCACCACCCTTTTACCTCCCCCTCAACAACCTCACCACCTCTCCACTACCGATAGGAATAGTATTTTTGTGGTAAATAGGAGATAAAGGGGCGATGAAAACTATCACTCAGTTTTCGATCCTTGCAACACCTAATTTTGAGATTCTATACACCGCAGCATAGGCGATCGGTAAGCCCATGAGGCCTAATACCGTTTGCAGAATTGGCGGTCCTAGTACGGCATAGCAGGATAAGGTTGCCTCCGTAGCATTGAACGTCCTGTGGATATATAACATGATGATAGTGTATGCACAGGTAATGCAAGTAGTCAACCAAGGCACCAGTACGATAGTAGAGACATGCCTACTCCCAAAGTGATTAGGCTTCAACTTACGGAAGTAGGAAAAACATACTAAAGCGATACCTTGTGCAAGCCAGTGGATGCTCGCCGTGCCCAGTTGCAAGATGCTATTCCCACCCAGGAGCTGCTCAAAAAAGGCAGTACTTACCGGCGAAGTAGGGGTTGTAGGTAGCTGTTGACTCATCCAGGCCATGCTTATCGCTAATACGTGAACTACATAACTCGTCCCCAGCGCACGCCTTCCTGCGGGTATGCCAAAGATTTCGGCTATCATATTCATGATGATGCAACCTATAGGGAGCGTGAAGACATCACAAGCGCAGACGAAAGAGCCCCAGGTGATATATAGAGGAGCTATAATCGTTTCCAGTAGTACTATCGTGATCAACACACAGGTGAGGAGGGTGTACACCTGTTGCGGGGTGATGGATGGGAAGAGATGAGTGAATAAGCGCATAGGAGTAGATGTTAGGGCGAATGGTTAGTATGTGGTATAACTACAAAGATATTAGCTTTGTGCTATCGCTGTGACATTACGCGCCGTCATTGCCTCTCCCTTCCGTCATTGCGATTGCCACATCCCTTCGGGATTCGCAATGACGTGGAGGGAAGACAACCCACACGTAGCATACGTCATGGATTGCTTCGTTCGCCTGCGGCTCCTGGCAATGACGGGATGGCGCCATGGATTGTTTCGTTCGCCTGCGTCTTCTGGCAATGACGGGATGGCGCCATGGATTGCTTCGTTCGCCTGCGGCTCCTGGCAATGACATAAAGGGGGCGGCGGCGTGCAATGACGTTAAAAGGGCTTTTCGCAATAACGCTAGATTACATCTTTAAATTATTACCATGTTATCGTTATCAAGATCACCACAATGGGGAAAGGGTATGATACTGATTATAGCGATAGGACTATTGCTTGCAGGCGTCATACAAACGGAAAGAAAATATACTACCAAGCCCTACAAAAACGTCCAGGTGAAGGTGCTACCTGTGATAGACCAACACTTTATAAACGAAGAAAGCATATTGGCTTACCTTACCGCCCGTATGCATGAATTGGATAACGATACCACGTTACTGCATAATATCCCTACCAAAACGCTGGAGAATATCATCAAAACCCATAATTTCGTCCTACACTGCTCGGCCTATAAGCATTGGCATGGGAATGTAACCATTACCATTGTACCTAGAAAAGTGCTTGCGCGGATGATGCATGCAGATATCCCCGATTGCTATATTGATAATGAAGGCGTGATAATACCCTTATCACCCACCTATACACCACGTGTAGTGTTGATGGAAAGCGCTCGCAAATATTCCGCAACCGATCTGCATGCTATCCAACCGTATGGTAAAAGCTTGCTACACATGCTACAACTATTTGCGTCAGATACATTTTGGCACACGCAGATTATACACATAGCTATCAATCACCAAGAAGAAGTAACCCTTACTACCAAATTGGGAAGACATCAAGTACAGTTAGGTACCTTGTACCAGTGGGAAGATAAACTCAAACGGCTAAAGCTTTTTTACGAAGTAATCTTACCCGCCAAAGGTTGGGGCGCCTATAAAGTCATCAACCTGAAATTCGACTCTCAAATAATTTGTGAATAACCTATGGAACACGAAAAAATAGTAGCCGGCTTAGACATTGGCTCTACCAAAGTGCTAGTGATGGTAGGTAAAAAAAATGACGACGGACAATTGGATATTTTAGGCATCGGCGAAGCCCCCTCCACAGGCGTAGTCAGTGGCGTCATCACCAACCTAGATAAGACCATCCACGCCATCCAGCAAGCCCTCAAGCAAGCCGAAGAAAATTCTGGCATAGACATTCGCGTGATCAACGTCGGCATCTCTGGTAGGCACATTACCAGCAGTATTCATCACGGCAGCATCACCCGGGAGCATACGGAAGACGAAATACGGCTCGCCGATGTACACCGCTTGACCAAGGACATGTACAAGATCTTGACCCCGCCAGGCAGTCAAATCATCCACGTAATACCCCAAAGCTACACCGTGGACTATGCGGCAGGTATACAAGACCCCATAGGCATGGAAGGCATCCGCTTGGAAGCTGACTTCAACATCATCACGGCCTCTACCAACGCCATCAAAAAAATCCACAAATGCACACAACGCGCTGGCGTAGAAACCATAGACCTCTTTTTGAGTCCTTTGGCAGCCAGTCTTGCCATGTTGACGGATGAAGAAAAAGAAGCAGGAGTTTGTATCCTAGACATCGGTGGAGGCGTAGTGAACATGGCTATCTTTCATGACAGCATCCTACAACATACTGCCAATATCCCTATCGCAGGAAACAGTATCACCACCGATATTAAGGTAGGACTACAAACCATGGAACATCAAGCCGAGCTGCTAAAAATCAAATTCGGGAGAGCCATCGCGGAAGAAACAACCCTAGAAGAAATGATAAACATACCAGGTGTCGGGAATTTTTCCACCAGAAACATATCCCTCCACAACCTTACGCAAATAATCGAAGCGAGGCTGGAAGAAATCATAGCCCTGGTACATCAAGAGATTATCATCTCCGGCTTCCATAACAAGCTAGTAGCAGGTATAATCATTACTGGCGGAGGGGCACAACTGACTTCCCTTACCAAGTTTATAAAATACATGACAGGGATAGACACACGCATAGGAGCTCCCAACCACCTCTTCGCCAAAGCGCAGATAGAGATGATTAATAATCCCGCTTACGCCATTTGTTTAGGTCTATTGCTAGCAGAATTTCAGCAAGCAGCGCAAGATAGTAGGCCCCTGATGAAAACAAACAGTCCCCAAAAAGTGAAAAAAGAGAAGCAATACTTCTTCAAAAAGATCTTACATAAAACCAAGGGTTTGTTGATAGACGAACATGAAGAGTACCTTGCTTGATGATTCCCCCCCCCCTCTCTTTTATTAGCGTTCTTCCGAAACTCAACACAGTAGTTCAGAGTTATAAATTCCAGCAATAAGATTAAACCGTAATCCAAATCTTTTTCGTCGA
>JALRAY010000006.1 GCA_023257955.1 Amoebophilaceae bacterium
GAGGGGTTAACTTATTTCGACTGGAAGTCGAATTTTACTCTAAAGAGTGTTATCAAGTGCATGTAGAAAGTGAGATGAATAGATCTACTCCACGGGCTATATACTTGGAATGAAAACTAGAAGTTTCTATCAGCTGAAGCTGATGGATTTAACCATTTTTCATAATTAAACTGCGGAAGAACGCTAATCACACAATCTTGACTCTAAAATTATGGCTAGTATATTCACTAAGATTATAAATCGCGAACTTCCAGCTAATGTTATAGCTGATAATAAGAAGTTTATAGCATTTCTGGACATACATCCTATTGCTAAAGGACATACGCTAGTAGTCCCCAAAGTCGAGGTAGATTACATTTTTGATTTAGCCGATGCTTTCTTGAGTGAAATAATGTTATTTGCTAAAAGTGTATCTAGGGGCATTCAAGCTGCCGTACCTTGTGTACGCGTAGGAATAGCGGTTGTGGGTTTAGAGATACCCCATGCACACTTGCATTTGGTACCCATCAATACGGTACATGATATAGACTTTAGTAAGGCGCCTTTAAGTTTCACGGAGAAAGAATTGGCTGATACAGCCAAAGCTATTCAAGCACATATCCCATCATAACCTATCAAACACATGAATTTGATGCACTTACATGCCTTGTTTGCATATTGAACTAAAATTTAGAAAACTCTATACCTCATCCATATACTAAATATTTAATCAAGTCTCAATATGACATTCGCTGCTATATTTTCTTTTTTCTTAAAGCACATTAAGCCTTACAAATGGTATTACATGATTATGTTTCTACCTCCCCTTTGTACTAGCTTTTACCCATTCGCCAATAACTATGTTATAAAACTATTATTAGATACGCTAGCGTATGTAGACATTTCAATGGATTATAAACAGGTTCTCAAGCCCATTATATTCTTTTTAGCAGCGCATACTTGTTTAGATATCTCTTGGCGTATAGGTCAAGCAGCCTCCTGGAAATCTTTGCCTTATGTACGCAGATCCTTTTTATTAGAAGTCTATGACTATGTACAGCACCACTCTTACTACTACTTTCAAAACAATTTTACAGGTATCATCACAAGTAAGATAAAAGGCATTTTAAATGGATACGATAAATTATGGGCAGAAATTCATCATGGCATAGGTTTAGTATGTTTGAAAATCATAGTCAATACATCTGTATTGGTAGCGCTCAACATCAAATTAGGCTTATTTGTATATGGGTGGAGTATATGCTTTTTAGTAGTGATGTATCATTGTTCTAAAAAATTAGAAACCTTGGCATATGCAGAATCCGAAAGCAAGCATACGCTCATGGGGAAGATATCTGATAATATCATGAACATTGTTACCATTTTTGCCTTCTCAGCGCAAAAACGAGAGTTTCAGCTCATCAATAAGTATATCTCCAATCATTATATACCTAATCAAGTATCCCTATATAAGTATGATTTTAAAGTTCAATGCATCGCGTCTATTCTCTATAGCATCAAATTCACAGTCATTTTGTTATATACCATACACCTTCGTATGCAAGGGGTTATTACTATTGGTGATTTCGCATTTATACTGGGCTTAACGCTTGTACTGGCTGAAGACATGTGGAAAATTTCTATATCACTACAAGATATATTAAGAGAGATTGGAGACCTCAAAAGTGCTTTTGCTATCTTGTATAAAAACGACAATAGAGATCCTATCGATATCAAACCATCTTTACAGCTACAACAAATCACATCTCCCAAAATAGAATTTAGACATATCTACTTTAACTACCCTACGGGGGAAGTAGTCTTCAAGGATTTAAACTTAACAGTGCAAGCAGGGGAAAAAGTAGGCATAGTAGGTTATTCAGGCGCAGGCAAATCTTCCGTTTTCAACCTGCTGATGCGTTACTTCAATCACCAGGAAGGACAGATTTTAGTGCAAGGTCAAGATATTAACCACTTTACAAGAGAATCATTAAGAAATCATATTAGTATCGTTCCCCAAGAACCTATTCTCTTTCATAGAAGTTTATTAGACAACTTGCGGTACGGCAAGCCAGAAGCTACGGAAGAAGAAATTATTGAAGCCTGCAAAAAAGCCCATATTCATGACATTATCATGCGATTACCAGATAAGTACAAAACCTACACAGGAGAAAGAGGCCTGAAATTATCTGGAGGGCAGCGTCAAAGAATTGCCATTGCTAGAGCTATTTTAAAAGATGCTCCTATTCTATTGCTAGACGAAGCAACCTCCTCGTTGGATAGTAAAACAGAGCACTTAATCCAGCAAAGCCTAGATATATTTATGAAGAATGATAATAAAACTGTTATTGCCATTGCCCATAGATTATCCACTCTCAAAAATGTGGATCGCATTATCGTATTTGAGAATGGTGTAGTTGTACAACAGGGGACACACGAAGAACTGATACAGCATTCCGAGCTATACAGTAAACTGTGGAAAATACAAGATAATTAAGATGAGAAGAAAGTGAAAGAAGGAAGCGGTGATGTAAAATATAGGAGTGGGGCTTCATTTCCAGCTGATTACGGTACCGCCATACCATGCAAACTGGTTGTGAAAACCCCAACCCCTATTAGGGGTTGGTACTGTTACTAAGTACTTTGCGATTTACATTGGCGGTTTTTAATCAGGTAACTCAGTATTAATACCCGTTATAAAATTAATATAACTGCGCAACAAGTATACATTCCCTTTTATCACCAGCTTCTTTATGTGCAAGAATTGCATACAATTGTTAATGCCTCAACATATAAATTTTTGAAACATTGGCATAGTTAGTTACTTTTGGAGTCATTTTTAACAATTTATAAACTTATGTCCGCTATCTCTCCTTTACCCTCTTTCAAAGACTTACACATCTCTCTGCAAGCAGGATTGCCTGACTTGAGGACTACAGTAGAACAATGCCTCGCCAATATTGATCAACAAAAACACCTCAATGCTTTCGTTAGAATCTATGCAGAAGAAGCACTAGCGCATGCTGCAACCATCCAACAAAAAGCCCAAAATACGCACGCCGGTAGATTAGCAGGCTTAATAGTCGGCATAAAAGATATGCTCTGTTATAAAGATCACCCTTTGCAAGCAAGTAGCAAGATTTTGGAAGGCTTTATTTCGCAAATAAATGCGACAACAGTAGAACGCCTCATCCATGAAGATGCCCTGATCATAGGCCATCAAAATTGTGATGAGTTTGGCATGGGCTCTTCTACGGAAAACTCCATCTTTGGCCCCGTACGCAACGCTATCAATACCTCGAAAGTCGCAGGAGGCTCTTCAGGAGGATCTGCAGTAGCCGTGCAAGCACATATGTGTCATGTAGCATTGGGCACCGATACGGGAGGATCTGTTCGCCAACCAGCTGCTTTTTGCGGCCTTATAGGCTTGAGGCCTACTTACGGAAGGAATTCCCGGTATGGGATGGTAGCCCATGCATCATCTTTTGATACCATTGGGATTTTAGCTAATAGCATATATGACTGTGCCGCCGTATTAGAAGTGATTGCAGGGCCTGATGCGTATGACAGCACAACAAGCCAGCACCCTGTAGATAAGTATACAACACAACTTGACTTTACTAAAAAAACACGCGTGGCTTATCTAAAAGAAGCGATAGACTATACAGGCCTTCAACCAGAGATTCGATCCAATACGCTGGAGACGATAGAAACATTGAAAGCGACAGGCCATCATGTAGAGGGCGTTACCTTGCCACTATGGGAGTATATTTTACCTACCTACTATGTATTGACCGCAGCTGAAGCAAGTTCGAATCTAGCCCGTTTTGATGGCGTTCGATATGGATATAGAGATCCAGACGCTAAGCATGTGACAGAGGCATACATCAAAACTAGGACTAAGGGTTTTGGCAAAGAGGTACAAAGAAGAATCTTATTAGGGAACTTCGTTCTCACATCCTCGCACTATGATGATGATTTTATACAAGCTCAAAAAGTACGAAGACTCATTACAGATAGCCTAAAGGCTATGCTATCATCCTACGACTTCATCATCCTACCTACCATCCCCCATACAGCTTTTGATTTAGACTGTAATACCCATGACCCGATGAGCATGTATTGGGCAGATATATACACTACCTTAGCTGCCATAGCCGGGGTACCAGCAATATCAATTCCCATAGGGTATGATGACGAAGGATTACCGATTGGTTTGCAAATTATAGGCAATAGCTTTCAGGAAGCAAGCTTGCTTGGCTTCTCTAAGCATATCTTAGAGGCAATGAAAGCCTGACAAATAAGCAGCTTTACAATCCCCAAAAAACCACGAAAAACTTACTCAAAATGGCATTCTGCGAAGCTATCTCGAAGAAAATCGACCATTAACAAACAAACCATAAACTAGCAGCCTTCCCCCAGAATTTGTTGACTCTTGTATCCCCACGCTAATGGAACCTATAGATTTACATAATAGCTTAGAAGCGCAAGAACTATTTGAACACCATACCATTCACGTGGATGCGGGCCAAAGCGCCTATCGCATCGATAAGTTTTTACTAGATCGCCTGCCTCATACTAGCCGCACCAAAATTCAATTAGCTATAGACAATAAATTTATCCTCGTCAACGGCAAGTCTACCAAACCTAGTTACAAGGTACTGCCTAGGGATATTATTCAAATTGTTTTACCGACTCCTCCTCATCCAGCAGAACTGCTGCCGGAAGCTATACCACTAGATATTGTATATGAAGATGAGCACCTATTGATCGTACATAAACCTGCAGGCATGGTAGTACATCCAGGATATAACAATTGGACCGGTACGTTGATGAATGCCTTAGTCTATCATGTACAGAACTTACCGAATAACCCTACATATAACCATAGACCAGGGTTGGTACACCGTATAGATAAAGACACTTCCGGGTTATTAGTGATTGCTAAAACAGAATTCACCCTAGTTGCATTAGCCAAACAGTTTTTTGATCATACTATCGCACGAACCTACTATGCCTTGGTATGGGGAGAACCAGTCCCTACAATAGGAACCATAGACATTAGCTTAAACAGAAGCCAAAGTGATAGACGTGTGGTAGCTCCCTATGCGGATGAGACAAAAGGGAAAAGAGCCATCACGCACTATCAAGTAGTACAACCGCTCCAATATGTATCACTTGTCAAATGTAATTTAGAGACCGGCAGAACCCATCAAATTAGAGCCCATATGCAACACATCGGGCATCCCATCTTCGGTGATGCTACGTATGGAGGCAAACAACTGGTGAAGGGGCAAGCCTTCACGAAATACAAATCTTTTGTAGAAAATTGTTGGGAGATTATGCCACGGCAAGCATTACATGCATATTCCCTTGGGTTTACGCATCCTATAACACAAGAAAGCCTTTTTTTTGAAGCGCCACTGCCTACAGACTTTCAAATGGTATTGAATAAATGGACGAAATATGCGTATTATCATCAACTTACTTAACTGGCTAAAACAGAAAATTCGAGATGAATGCGGTTTTACTTATGCAGAAACAAACGGCATAGTTGTTTTATTGCTGGTGACGAGCATGCTGTTAGCGACTCCTTTTTTTCTCAGCTGGTACAGTAAATCGTATCATCACCCCCAATATGCTATCGATATCAAAGTGCTTAACAGTACATTAGCAAAGTTGCAAGCACAAAAAAATCAAAAGGTTAACCCTCACAGGACTCAGCATCATTCTAAATCTAATCCTCACATAGGCACAGCACAACCCCCTACTAGCTTACATGATGTAAACCTGATCAAGCCTACGGTATCACATCCTAAACAACAGACCAAGAAATCGCCACCTTTCTATAAAGCTTTTGACATCAATACGGCAACATTGCAAGAGCTTCAAACATTGCCTGGCATAGGCGAGAAGCTAGCAACACGCATTTTAAAATATAAAAATCAACTAGGAGGGTTTGTACATAAACTGCAATATCAAGAAGTATATGGGATAGGGGAAATGGCATTGAAGCATCTCATGCTGTATGGCTATATTGCATCCAATTTTCAGCCGCAGCAACTATCTATCAATCAAGCTGACTTCAAAACGTTATTAAGGCATCCGTATCTATCTTACGAACAGGTCAAAAAAATTATCCAATACAGAGAAAGGCAGGGTGCTTTTAAGCATCTAGAAGAATTAGAACAGCAAGAACTTATCGATCGCTATACCTTTGATAGACTAGGTGCGTACTTACGACTGTAATTTGCTTGCCTCTGAAAAAGTGGTTGTTATACCCATTTTTCTGCGTGAGGGAACTAAGCTGCGTGCTTACTGGTTATTTTTTCATTTCGATGACTATCAACTCCTCATGTACACAAAGACGTCTGCAGAAAAGCATAACGCTGTATGTCACAAGAATCATCGATTACCTATGCGTAGTATCATCCGCAATATGCTATACGACTGTGTAGCTTTATTCTTTCCTAGCTATTGCATTCACTGTCAAACAAAATTATTGCGGCAGGAACAATGGCTGTGTACAACGTGCTTTGCTTGCTTACCCCAAATCCCTTATAACGAACATACGGATAGCTTTATGGCGCAAAAGTTATGTGGCGAAGCGCCTATCATACATGCGTTTGCTTTGTATAAATTTGGCGTAGGTAATGCTGTACAGCAGCTTGTACATCATCTGAAGTATAAAAATCACCCAGGGATTGGAGAAATGTTGGGGTACATAGGTGGCACGCAATGGATGCAAAAGCGCTCTCACAATCCATTTGACTGTGTTATGGCGATTCCTCTGCATCCCAAGAGATTGCGTAAACGGGGCTATAACCAAAGCGAGCATTTTGCAAAAGGTTTAGCGGCAGCATTAAATGTGCCGTACTACAATCAATACATCCATCGCATCAAGCATACGGCTACACAAACGAAGAAAAACAAGATAGAACGGATATATAATATGCAAGACGCTTTTGCTGCCATAGATACGGAACCTATTCACGATCAGCATGTGCTCTTGGTAGATGATGTGATTACTACGGGGGCGACAGTCAAGGCTTGTGCCGGAGCGCTTTTTAACGCAGGCGTCAAAAAAATTAGTATTGCCGCTATCTGCATAGTTTAGCCCACGCATGGACTATGTTAGATTATAAAAAACCGCATAGATTAGCCCCAAAAGAGGTTCTGCTGCACAACATGCTGAAGCATTGAGGTCTCTACTTATCTTAGATTTAGGGCTCATATACCAAAGTCTCATTTGCATAATTTTAGTTCCGTGCGTAAATTCGCTTACTATTTCAGCTAAACAAGTAACGCCCACTCTAGCGGTGAATGAAGTATTACTCACAACAGCGCTGAAAATCACGTATATAGCTTAGATCAGCTTTTCGCATTTTTGTTTGTGCTAGCGCTCTTGCAACGCTTTTCAGCACAGAAGATGTAAAAATGTTAGGTGATATAAAAAAAAAGATGTATCTATGTATTAAAGAAAGTTACCCCCTATGATAACAGATCCTATAGCAGATTATTTAACAAGACTTAGAAATGCCATCCATGCGAGGCATAAAACAGTGCAAATACCTGCTTCCAAGCTCAAAAAAGAAATAACCCGCTTGTTGTTCGACAATGGCTATATCAAGCAATATACGTTTGATGACAAGGTGAATCACCAAGGCGCTATTACCATCGACATTAAATACGATTCCCGCACGAAGCATTCTCCTATTACTACCTTAACAAGAATAAGCAAGCCTGGCCATAGAAGGTATGTTGGCGCAGATGACCTGCCTAATGTGTTAAATGGGCTTGGTATTGCTATTCTATCTACTTCCAAAGGTGTGATGAGTGATAAAGAAGCCCGGAAGGTACATACAGGCGGAGAAGTACTTTGTTACGTATATTAATCATTATCTACACATTATGTCCCGAATAGGCAAACTACCCATTACATTACCCGAAAGCGTAGCTATCAAAAGTTTTGAAGATAATCTGCTGATTATCCAAGGACCTAAAGGCGAGCTGACATTGGATATTGATCCTGTTATCAACCTGCAGATAGAAGCGAATATTATCACCGTGCAAAGACATACCAATCAGAAAAAGCATAAAGCCTTGCATGGGTTGTATAGGGTATTGATTAATAACATGATCATTGGCGTTAGTACAGGCTTTTCTAAAAGTTTG
This sequence comes from Amoebophilaceae bacterium, assembly GCA_023257955.1. Lineage (GTDB taxonomy): Bacteria > Bacteroidota > Bacteroidia > Cytophagales > Amoebophilaceae > Amoebophilus. Next base: position 8,155 of record JALRAY010000006.1, read on the forward strand.
GAGTTAGTAGGTGTAGGTTATAAAGCTGCGCTAGAGTCTAATGTCTTAGACCTCGACCTTGGCTATTCTCATAAAATCTATTTTACCGTTCCCTCAGAAGTGGATGTGCGTACAGAAATAGCGAAAAACAAAAACCCTATGATTCATTTGTGGAGTATCGATAAGCAATTGTTAGGGCAGATAGCGGCTAAGATCAAATCGTTGCGAAAAGTAGAGCCTTACAAAGGGAAAGGAATTCGATATTTAGGCGAACGTGTGATACAAAAAGAAGGTAAAAGAACGTCTAAATAATTTTGCTAACCAGTAGTAGTTATACTAATTAGGTTAGAGATTGCGGAAGTGTAAAATTTAAAATCGGCTTATCTATCATTTAAGCAGGTATTATTGCATTCAAGTTTTCGTATTCTATACTATAACCAGTATATAAAAGTAAAATTCAATGAAGAAAACAAAATTGACAGAGGTTGATGCGAGAAGATTGAAGATCAGAATGCGGATCAGAAAACGAATTCATGGTACAGCAGAGCGGCCTAGGCTTTCTATTTATAAAAGTAATACAGCTACCTATGCGCAGTTGATAGATGATGACAAAGGGCATACGTTAGTAGCAAGCTCTACTAAAAAACTAGTCGATCAAAAAAGCACTCCTGTAGCAAAGGCTGAAGTTTTGGGTAAGGAAATAGCCCAAAAAGCCTTAGAAAAAGGTATTCAAACCATTGTCTTCGATCGCTCTGGGTATATATATCACGGTCGCGTAAAAGCTATCGCAGAAGGAGCCCGAGCAGCCAATCTTACATTCTAATCCCACAGTAAAATATTCAAAACATGATTAATCCAAATGAACTAACCCTTGAAGAGAAAGTTGTTGCTGTCAATCGGGTAACAAAAGTAGTAGAAGGAGGTAGAAAATTTAGTTTTTCTGCCATAGTCGTAGTAGGTGATGGTAATGGTATTGTAGGCCATGGGCTAGGTAAAACACAAGAAGTGACTACTGCTATAGCCAAAGGGATAGAAAATGCGAAAAAAAATCTTATTAAAGTCCCTATTCATAATGGCACTATTCCTCACTCAGCGATCGGTAAATTCTGTGGTTCTTCAGTTTTATTAAAGCCTGCTGCTCCGGGAACGGGTATTAAGGCAGGTAGTGGGGCACGTGTAGTGCTGGAGAGTGCTGGTATCAATAACATTCTCTCTAAATGTCAAGGATCTTCTAACCCTCATAATACAGTAAAGGCTACGCTAAAAGCATTATCTCAAATGCGAGATCCGGCAACAGTAGCTACTCAACGAGGAATTAGCGTAGACAAAGTATTTAATGGATAAATATGGCAAAGGTTAAAATAACTAAAATAAAAAGTTCTATTGGGCGCCCTGAAAGACAAAGATTAACACTAAAAGCGCTAAAGCTTAACAAAATTAATAGTAGCGTGTGCCTGGAGTTTACCAACCAAATTCAAGGTATGGTGCGTAAGGTAAGTCATTTAGTAACGGTAGAAAACATCAATACTTAATATGGAATTACATACACTAAAACCAGCAAAAAATGCTATTAAGCGGTCTAAAGTTATTGTAGGTCGAGGGCAAGGTTCAGGCAAAGGTAGAACAGCTGCTAGGGGTAACAATGGTGCGCAATCTCGTTCTGGTTACAAAGCTAAGCCAGGGTTTGAGGGAGGTCAAATGCCTTTACAACGCAGATTGCCTATTGGCGGTTTTAAAAATCCCAACCGTATTACGTATAAGCCTATCAACTTGGATATATTGCAAAGGTTAGCGGATACCAAAAAATTGACTGAGATAGACCCAGTAGTATTGCACGCCAATGGCTTATTAAGTACAAAAGGTAAGTGTAAGATTTTGGGAGATGGCGTGATAACAACAAAACTTAAGATTACGGCTCATGCATGTTCTGCTTCCGCTAAAGCTGCAATAGAGAAAATGGGGGGAGAGATACACATTCTATAGAGGTATATGCACAAATTTTTTGTTAACATAAAAAGAATCTTTACTGTCCCCGAATTAACAAGTAGAATATTATACACGATAGGGTTAATACTAATTTTTCGCATAGGGGCCTTTATTGTTTTGCCAGGCATTGATGCTACCAAGCTAACAGGTAAAGCAACGGGTATCCTCGGTCTCTTAGACGTATTTTTAGGAGGTGCATTTAGCAATGTGTCTATTTTTGGGCTCGGTGTAATGCCATACATTTCTGCTTCCATAGCGGTACAACTACTCACTATCGCTATGCCTTACTTTCATAGAATACAGCGCGAAGGCCAATCTGGTAGAAAAACGTTAAGGAATATCACAAAAGGAGTAACTATTGTACTTGCCGTTATTCAATCTATCAGTTATGTAGCAGCTACTGTTTCTGATGAGCTATTGTTAATCAATAAACCTTTGTTTTTTGCCTTAGCTATCTTTGTTTTGCCCGCAGGCACCATGGCTTGTGTATGGATAGGGGATAGAATTACAGATAAGGGTATAGGTAATGGTGTATCGATGCTTATTATGGTAGGTATCGTTTCTTCTTTGCCAGGCGCTTTGTTTGAAGAGTTTACTTTGCGAGGTTCTAAAGGTATTTTGATCTTTTTGATTGAAGCCATCATCTTGTTCTTTATCCTAGTAGTAGTTGTGATGTTCACACAGGCGGTACGCAAAATTCCTCTTCAATATGCCAAGCAAGTGATAGGTCAAAGTATCTACAGCAGCAGTAGGCAATACCTCCCTGTTAAGCTGAGTAGTGCAGGCGTGATGCCCATTATATTCGCGCAAGTGATCATGTTTGTTCCTGCGTTGATGATGAATATTTTTGCCACTAAGAGTGATAAAATAGCCTCTATGTCAAAGATTTTTGGTGACTTTACCAGTTGGCAGTATAATTTAGTTTTTGCGAGCTTGATCATTGCCTTTACGTATTTTTACACCGCGGTTAATATCAACACCATGCAAATAGCAGATGATTTGAAGCGTAACAATAGCTTTATTCCAGGTATTAAACCCGGGAAATCAACTGCGGACTTTATTGATGATATTTTGAGTAAGGGGACCTTATTTGGGGCCTTATTTTTAGCTAGTATCTCGGTTTTGCCAGGGCTGGCTTATGTCCTTGGCATCAGTAAATCTTTTAGCCGATTTTTTGGCGGAACTTCGCTGCTTATTACAGTTAGTGTAGTGCTCGATAGTTTGCAGCAGATAGAAAGCTATCTGCTCATGCATCACTATGATTATATGATGGATTCTGGTCAAATACAAGGAGGCGCTGCATACGGGAAGTTATGATTTTTTATAAAACGAATGAAGAGATTGGGATCATACGTCAAAGTGCAGAAATACTATCCAAGACATTAGGAATAGTAGGACAAGCAATTAAGCCTGGTATAACAACGAAGGAATTAGATAAACTGGCCGCTACCTACATCCAAGATCATGGAGCTAAACCTTCATTTAAAGGATATAAAGGATTTCCTGGAGCTTTGTGTAGCTCTGTGAATGACGAAGTAGTTCACGGTATCCCTAGTGACTACGCTTTACAAGAAGGAGATATTGCTTCCATTGACTTAGGCGTGTTTTACAAAGGGTTTCATAGCGATGCCGCCTATACCTTCCCCGTTGGGGAGATAACTAATGAAGCCGCTAAACTTTTGAAAGTGACGAAAGAGTCATTATACCTAGGTATAGAGCAAGCTGTAGTAGGGAAACGTGTAGGAGATATAGGAGTAGCTATAGAACAACATGTTGTAGCACATGGTTACTCGCCAGTTAGAGCATTGGCAGGTCATGGCGTAGGCGTTCAATTGCATGAAGATCCTGATATATTTAATTATGGGAAAAAAGGAACCGGCGCCAAACTAAAAAAGGGAATGGTTATAGCTATAGAGCCTATGATCAACCAAGGCAAATTTGAAGTTGTATTCTCCAAAGCTGATGGCTGGACGGTTACAACACGAGACGGAAAACTCTCCGCGCACTTTGAACATACCATAGCAGTATGCGAAAAAACTGCTGACATATTAACAACATATAAGTATATAGAACAAGATTTAAAATCTTAAATATGGCTAAAACGACTCACATAGAACAAGATGGATTGGTGGAAGTCGCCCTTCCTAACGCAGAGTTTAAAGTAAGATTATCAAATGGGCATGTAGTTAGAGCACATATTTCTGGAAAAATGAGAAAATTTTACATCAGTATCATCCCAGGAGACAAAGTAAAGCTAGAGTTAACACCTTATGATCTCTCTAAAGGCCGTATTGTTCAGCGATACAAAGTTGCATAGGCATGCCAGTATAGTGCAGTAGTTTAGATAGACATTTAACCCAAAGACACAATAATGAAAATTAAATCATCTGTAAAAAAACGTAGTAGTGATTGTCAGATAGTTCGTAGAAAAGGAAGGATTTACGTTATCAATAAAAAAAATCCCAGATTTAAAAAAAGACAAGGATAGCATATGGCTCGAATACTAGGAATAGATATTCCAAACAACAAGCGAGGTGAAATAGCCCTCACATACATTTTTGGTATTGGTCGCAGTTTAGCCAATCGTATTTTAGACGCGGTAGCAGTAGATAAAGGCAAGCATGTGGGAGATTGGACCGATGAAGAATCTCAAAAAATCAGAAACTTCATCAACGAACATTACAAAACAGAAGGAGAGCTAAAAGCAGAAATAAGGCTAAATATCAAACGATTAGTAGATACAGGGTGTTATAGAGGTATAAGACACTCAAAAGGACTTCCTGTAAGAGGTCAAAGCACAAAAAACAATGCCAGAACACGAAAGGGCAAAAGAAAGACGGTGGCAAACAAAAAGAAAGCCACTAAGAAATAAATAATTATTGATAGCTTTTTAAAAACATTATGGCAGCATCTTCAGCAAGAGCAAAAGTAAAAAAACGCATCGTTAGTATAGGAAAAACTGGTCAAGCACACATTCAAGCCACCTATAATAATGTTATCATTACCCTTACCAATGATACGGGCCAGGTGATATCTTGGTCCTCCGCCGGGAAAATGGGGTTTAAGGGATCTAAAAAGAATACACCATACGCAGCACAAATATCTGCTGCAGACTGTGCCAAAGCAGCACATGCATTAGGGTTACAAAGTGTAGCAGTATATGTAAAAGGAGCTGGAGTAGGTAGGGAAGCGGCTATACGAACTATTCAAGAGACAGGGATAGAAATTAGAAGTATTCAAGATGTTACTCCTTTACCACATAATGGATGCCGGCCTCCCAAACGTAGACGTCCATAAATTTTAATCAACACATCTCATAAATATGGCAAGATATACAGGTCCCAAAGTTAGAATTTCCAGAAGATATAGTGAACCCATCTTTGGTAACACCAAAGTACTGAAAAAGAAAAATTATGCTCCTGGACAACATGGTAGAAAGCGTAAGAAAAAATCTGAATATGCTACTCAGCTCATGGAAAAGAACAAGGTTAAATACTTGTATGGAGTCCTAGAGGTTCAATTTGCTAACCTTTTCCATAAAGCTGCAAAGAAAAAAGGTATTACCGGAGAATTATTGTTGCAAGCATTAGAAACGCGATTAGATAATGTCACTTATCGCTTAGGCATCGCACCCACCAGACGTTCCGCACGTCAATTAGTTTCCCATAAACATATCCTAGTCAATGATAAGATTGTCAATATCGCATCCTATGCCGTTAAAGTAGGGGATATGATAGGATTGACTGAAAAAGCACAAACTGGCACCGCTCTGGTAGAAGCTTTATCTACACAACATACTTCCAAACACAATTGGTTGGAGTGGGATAGTAAGAAAATGCTAGGGAAAGTCATTGCTTTACCAACAAGAGAAGAAATACCAGAAAAAATTAATGAACAAAGTATTGTAGAACTATACTCTAAATAATACATACAAAGCTTTGCTCCTTCCCCATTATAGGGTGTATAACAGTGATTATATTTATGTAAAATACGGGAATTCAATACTGTAGCAATTAAGATTCGAGATAATTAAAACACAAAATAAGAATTAGATAACTATGTCATCGATACCTTTCCAAATACCCAAAAACATATCTGTTAAACAAACAGATGATTTTAATGGAAGCTTTATTTTTAAACCCCTGGAAAAAGGCTATGGTCTTACCATAGGCAATGCCTTACGCAGAGTAATGCTCGCTTCACTAGAAGGATATGCCATACATTCCATAAAAATACCTGGTGTATACCATGAGTTTGCGACAATAGACGGCGTAATAGAAGATCTAACAGAAATTATTCTCAACCTAAAACAAGTTAGATTCAAACCCCTGACAAATTCTCCACAAAAAACAATTTTTCTCTCTGTCAATAAAACCAAAGCATTGACCGCAGGAGATTTTGCAAAGTTTACCACAGACTTTGAGATTACCAATCCAGAATTAATTATCTGTAATATCGATGATGCAGCAAGATTTGAGATAGAGATCACACTCGCAAAAGGGAGGGGTTACGTGCCAGCTGATGAAAAAGAAGCCGATGCAGAAGCAAAAGGTGTCATATTGATTGACTCTATCTACATGCCCGTCAAAAATGTTAACTACTATGTAGAAAATACACGTGTAGGTCAAAAGACCGATTATGAAGCACTAACCCTGGAGGTAGCAACAGATGGCACTATTCATCCACAAGATGCTATTGAACAAGCTGCCTCTATTATGATGCAACACTTCACTTTGTTGATAGATAAAAATAAAATTATCGAAATTCAAGACATAGAAGTCGATGAAGTGCTAGATGAAAAAACATTAAAAATGTGCAAATTGCTCAAAACGCCATTGGCGGACATGAAACTTTCTGTGAGAGCGATTAATTGCCTGAAAGCAGCGGAAATAGAAACCTTGGGAGATCTGGTGCAAAGACAAATGGCTGATATGGCACAATTCAGAAATTTTGGCAAAAAATCTTTAGAAGAATTAAAAACATTGTTGAGTAACAACAACCTATCCTTCGGTATGGATTTATCCGCCTACAAAATGAATACTTGATATTCTGGTTGATCCTGTAAGATTTCAATCATATGTGCATATGAAGAAGAATGTACCAGCCGTTACAACGCCTCATAATAATTTCTTTTTTCAAGTGCTATCAAGAAGAGAGAAATCCACTATATTCTTTAAACGGTATCTGCCTGAAAAAGTTGTAGAAATGGCAAATCTAGACCAAATGACTTTGGTTGAAAGCCAGCATATGAGTACAGGAGGAGTTAGCCTGTATAATGATATCTTGTACAGATGTCCCTTCAACAATAGACAAACAGGTTACTTCTTCGCAGTTTGTGAGCACCAATCTACGCCCGATGCACAGATGCCACTGCGATTAGCAAAGTATAACCTAGCTGTGATAGAATCGCATATGAAGCAGAAGCACAAGACATTTCCCATTGTAGTCAATCCCGTACTCTATACAGGTAAAAAGCCTTTGAATTATTCCACAGCCTTTGATGACTACTATGCACATCCGGAGATAGGAGCACAATACTTGCATCTAGCCCCCTTCAATCTGATACAACTACCAGAAGATCAGAATGACATTATTTACCAAGATCAAGCTTTAGGACTTTATTTTGCAGCCTTTAGAAGCTGTAGAGATAATGATCCGTATACAGGTTTTGCCAAATTCATGGAACATAATTGGTTTCCGGAATATTTCGATAACCTTCCCTTTGTGGAAAAAGAAATCATAGCAAGGTATATTGGCTGGTGTGTGAATAAGGAGCAATATGATTTAGAAAAAGTATTAACTTTGATAACAAAAAATCAACAAGAAATCCGAAAAATCATGACATCTGTAGCGCAACAATATGTAAACCAAGGTATAGCACAAGGCATGCAAATGGGGAGAGGGGGTACGTCAAGTTGCTAAAGAAATGTTATTCCATCTTCATTTAGACCTAGATACAGTACAAAGAGCCACTAAGCTTTCTCACAAAGATTTAAAGCAAATAATGCAAGGACGCATATAAGGTTACCTAGATAGGGCTTCACATACAAACAAGTGAGACCACGAACGAGAGCATTCTTATATAAATAACACATTACCAACAAAGAAATTATCTAACCCAAAATCATGAGACACGGTAAAAAATTTAACCACTTAAGCAGACGCAAAGGACACCGCAAATCCCTTTTAACCAACCAAGCTAAGTCCTTATTACAACACAAACGCATCTTTACGACAGTAGCTAAAGCCAAAGCACTCCGAAAATTTGTAGAACCCATTATCACGAAATGTAAAAAAGACACCACACACTCCAGGAGAATCGTTTTTTCTTATTTCCAAGACAAGGAACCTGTCAAAATTCTCTTTAATGATATCGCCCATACCATTGGAGACCGACCAGGAGGTTACACGCGCATCATCAAAATTGGAAACAGATTGGGAGATAATGCCGCAACCTGCATGATAGAGTTGGTAGATTATAATACCAGTTATAACCCTAAAAAAGCATCAGGCACTACACAAGGTAAATCCAAAACAAGACGGAGTAAAGGGAAAGCTAAAACAGATGACCTAAATGAAGTAGCCATCGATAATCAAGATACATTGATACTAGAGGATAGAGCCGCGCAACCGGAGCAAAACGCAGATACAACGTCTTCGGCAACAGATGTTATCCCTAATACCCCGTCAGAAAATGACACTACTATACCCAAAGAAGATGACACTAAGCCAGCAGGCTAAAAATCTTCTACCTTCATTAACGTCACAGCATTCAAAAGTTGCATTAAAATTCATAAACTAAAATTATGACTAACACGAATACCAATACAGCAGCATACATAGATGCTAACAAAGGACGTTTTATACAAGAATTAACCTCTTTCCTAACCATCCCCTCCATTAGTGCACAACCAGAACACCAATCACACATCCAGCAGGCAGCACAATTTGTAAAAGAACGATTACTTGCTGCGGGAAGTGATGAAGCCTACCTCATTGAAACAAAAAGCAATCCACTCGTATACGGGGAAAAAATTATAGATCCCAAATTACCTACCGTACTCGTATACGGACATTATGATGTACAACCTCCGGAACCATTTGAATTGTGGACCTCAGAACCATTCGAACCTGTAATCAAACATAACCACATCTTTGCCAGAGGAGCTTCTGACGACAAAGGCCAATTATACATCCATATAAAAGCCTTAGAGGCCATGCTCGCACGCCAGCAACTACCCTGCAATATCAAGTTTTTGATAGAAGGAGAAGAAGAAGTAGGCTCCGACGCACTGACGCACTACCTACAAGATGCCAACAACCATCCTTTGCTACAAGCAGACGTAGTCTTAATCTCAGATACAGGCATAGTATCCACCGAACAACCTTCCATAGATATAAGCCTACGTGGAATTACAGGACTTGAAATAACCTTAACAGGACCCAACAGAGATTTACACTCCGGGTCGTATGGAGGCGCCGTTAGCAACCCCATTCATGCCCTTTGTAAAATCATAGCTCTGCTGCATAACGAAGATCACCAGGTGACCATACCCGGATTCTATGATAACATAGCCGAACTTACAACCGCGCAAAGAGAACAACTCAATAACATCCCTTTTGACTTAGAAGCCTATCAACAAAGCCTAGGCATCGCCCAAGCAGTAGGGGAAAAAGGATACACAACCCTAGAGCGCATAGGCATTCGCCCTACCTTAGATGTAAACGGCATATGGGGAGGTTATACAGGAGTAGGCACTAAAACCATCATTCCATCGAAAGCACATGCCAAGATCACTTTACGCCTAGTACCTGGGCAAGATCCCAATAAGATTCTAGACAATTTAAGCGATTATCTAACTTCCTTAACCCCCGAAGGCACCCGCATCAAAGTTGAAAAAAGCTCACAAGCACACCAATCCGTACAGATCAATGAAGATACCATAGCCTTTCAAGCCGCAAAAAATGCCTTTCAGGATATATGGGGTAAAAAGCCTGTATCAACAAGAGTCGGAGGAAGTATACCCATCGTTTCCACATTTAAGGAACACCTAGGATTAGACACCATCTTAATGGGTTTTGGGTTAGATACCGATAACATACACTCCCCCAATGAAAATTTTAGCTTGATACATTTTGAGCGAGGCATACAAACCGTTATCGCATTCTATCACCATTTGGCTGGGTTGAGTAAATAAGCAAGTGTGCATGTATGCTAGCCATGGCAAATGGTATTTAAAATTTTAATGATTAAGTAAATAAGTATCCCAAAACATTTTACCCCTATGAAAAATATATTACACATTATACTAGATTACCTCAGCTAAACCTCAAAATGAAGCCCTTGCCATTCTTTTTGACAAAGCCTTTGGGAGTGATGTCAATCGAATACACAAAGCCGAAGACATGGAACTGTCCAGGAGTGATAACTTTGAGGCATTACACAAAGATTCAATAGGTAAAACCTATTCAGAAGATCAAGAATCACAAAAAGGGAAAGGGACATCTCATCAATCAGGTAGCTCTTCATCAAAGAAACGTTGATACCTTCAAAGATGTTTCGGGAGATGCACAGGAACCATCATACCTGTAGTATAGGCCTAACCTTATAACTCTCAACTTGTTATATCCCCAGTAATGCGTATCTTTGCTAACATTTGATCAGCAGCCATAAAAATTCTTGGGGGATTAGCTCAGCTGGCTAGAGCGTCTGCCTTGCAAGCAGAAGGTCATCGGTTCGACTCCGATATCCTCCACATCCCTATACTTTGCTTCTCGCCACTCTATTAACGCCCTCCTGTAAGCATCCCTACCACTCATATTGAGAGATCTTACCCGCTGTCAATAGCGCCTCTATCACCATACGCACACTACGTGGCTATTCACCAGTAACGCTGTAACCAAAATGTGATAATCCTAAATCAACAATCCTATCAAGCACTATATCATCATGAATGAGCAGCAAGCCAAGCAAGAAATAACTTCCTTGCGAGCACAGATAGCCCATCACAACAAGCTATATTATGAAGAGGCTCAACCAGAAATCTCAGACTATGCCTTCGACCAACTGCTCGCTAAGCTAGAAGCTCTAGAACAACAATTCCCATCCCTCAGCTCCGCAGACTCTGCTACACAAACCGTAGGCGGTACCCCTTCCAAAAATTTTACCTCCGTTTATCACCAACACCCTATGATTTCATTAGGGAATACTTATTCACCCGATGGCGTAAAGCAGTTTGTAGAACGGATAGAAAAACAACTCCCGGCAACCACCACGATTCATTTTGTTTGTGAGCTAAAATTTGACGGCATCGCCCTCAGCCTACTATACAAAAAAGGAAGATTATACAAAGTCATTACCCGGGGGGATGGTGTAAAGGGAGATGATATTACCGAGAATGCCAAACACATGATTGCCAACATTCCGCATGTAATCACAGGAGACAATTTGCCAGAAGAAATAGAAGTTCGTGGTGAAGCCATTATGTCCTTTTCCAATTTCGAGCGCTTGAATCAAGCCAGAGCTACAACAGGACTAGAACCACTCGCCAATCCTAGAAATGCTACGGCAGGGATACTCAAGACCCTCAAAAACCAAGCAGCACATCACAAGGTACTGGATTGTTATATGTATAGCCTCCTCCTACCAGGGAGCGAGCTACCTAGTCACGAAATTCATATGAAACAGCTCCAAACATGGGGCTTCCCCATCTATCCTACCTATCAGAAATGCGGCAACCTAGCAAACATCATGGCCTACATACACCATTGGGATACAGCAAGAGCAACACTCCCCTTGCCTATAGATGGTGTGGTGATTAAAGTCAATGACATTGCACAACAAAAGCAACTAGGCCTCACCGCTAAAAGCCCTCGCTGGGCAATCGCTTATAAGTACAAACCCCAAAACTTAGCTACAACCCTAGCACACGTAGACTACCAAGTAGGTAGAACCGGTGTAGTAACACCCGTAGCTCATCTGAAACCCATTCTATTAGCCGGCACCATCGTCAAACGAGCTACCTTGCATAATGCCAGTGAAATACAACGCTTAGACTTACACCTAGGAGACACCGTTTTTATTGAAAAAGGCGGCGAGATTATTCCCAAAATCACCGGCGTAGATCTGAGTCAACGCAAACCCAATAGTCAACCCGTGATTTTTATAACCCACTGCCCGGCTTGTGGTAGTACGCTAGTCAAAAAGCATCACAAAGATCTCTACTATTGCCCCAATATAGAAGCTTGCCCCTGTCAACTGCAAGGCCTCTTGCAACACTTTGTCCACCGAAAAGCCATGGACATTAGATCCATCGGCCGCAAGACCATCACCTTACTCCTAGCCCATAAACTCGTCGCCTCTCCCGCAGACTTATATACCTTGCGATATGAAGATATCTATAACTTAGAAGGCTTTCAAGCACGCGCTACGCAACAAATATTAGAGGGGATTGAGGCATCCAAACAACAACCCTATGAGCGGGTACTGTTTGCGTTAGGCATCCGGAATGTAGGAGAAGTAATGGTACAAAAAATTACCGACCACTTTCCAGACATCACTAGCCTAGCCGAGGCTACGTTAGAAGGGCTCATGCAAGTGCCTGGCGTTGGTGAAGAAATAGCCCAGAGCATTATTAACTACTTTCAAGATCCTGGAAATAGACAACTCCTAGCCGCCTTAGAAGCAGCCGGCTTACAATTCACCAGGAAGCTGCCAAAACCAAGACATACATCCTACAAACTTGCGGGGAAGCATTTTTTAATTTCAGGCACATTCACAACCTGGGGCAGAGAAGAACTAAAAGCATTGATTAAAGAAAAAGGGGGGGGAATAGTAACTGCCGTATCACGGCAATTAGATTATTTAGTGATAGGCGATCAACCAGGACCTGCAAAAGTTCAGCAAGCACAAGCCCTTGGCATATCTACCTTGAATGAAAAGCAAATTCAACAGATGTTGTTGCCATAAACGGCAACAGTAAGCATTAGACTTCTACCGACTTTCATGGGATAGACATCTTTTTCTTGTATCATAAGGCCATAATTTCGAGTGATAGAAAAACGCTACGATCATTTCAGTAAGTAAAACCACTGCTTTATTGTCGCCTCGACTTTTTCTTCATCATACATTCGTTTTATCATGTACCGTTCTAGGCAATGAATAATTTTACCATCTTTTATCATAACAATCATGGGGCATGATATCTGGTAGGGTTGCACATAAGGTTCTAGCGCTTCGCCATTGCCTTCATAATGAGGGATGATAGTTACCGCATGATCAACCACATCCGGCATCGCTTTTAATGCTGCTACTGCCCCCATCCGTGCTTCAATGCCTGGAATCCCTATAATCGCGTTGACGAGCAGTAAAGTCACGCCTTTGTGATCTTTAAAATGAGCATGGATTTCATCTGGTGTTTTTAAGTTTAGAAAGCCTCCATCGCTTAAGTCGTTTTCTATCTTCCTGAGGTACTCTCTTTCGTCTATTTTTGTTGTTATTGTTTCTTCCTTTTCCATAAAGTATTTGTTTGTTTTAAATGAATGATAAATGATTACATGAACCTATGGTGTTTGTTTGAATTTAGTACATTTAATAAATTATTCCAAAAGTATAGCGCCTTGCGCATGATTTATTGCCGTTGTGTTTAACTCAGCCAAGGGTGTGATAAACTGGTTAATATGCCTATATTTGTTGCTATCACCCCATCATCTGACACAGGCCCCAAAGCGTATAGTTTATGGCGAATATTCATCACATTCTTCAGCAATATTTTGGTTACCCCAAATTCCGCCCGTTACAACAAGAAATCATAGAAGCCGTTTTAGCGGGGAAAGATGTCTTAGCCTTAATGCCGACAGGTGGAGGAAAATCACTCTGCTTTCAAGTGCCCGCCTTGGCACAAGACGGCCTTTGCTTGGTAATTACTCCGCTGATAGCCCTGATGAAAGATCAAGTAGCCGCCTTACAAAAACGGGGGATAGCTGCCGCCGCTATTTTTACGGGGATGAATTATGCAGCCATAGATCAGGTGCTAGATAATTGCATTTATGGTAAGATGAAATTCCTCTACGTCTCTCCAGAACGTATCCAGACAAGTATTTTCCAGACACGAGTCCAGCAGATGAAGATCAATAGCCTCGTTGTAGATGAAGCGCATTGTATTTCCCAATGGGGGTATGACTTTAGACCTGCTTACCTGAATATAGCCACTCTGCGAACGTTGGTTCCGAAGGGGAACATGATTGCTCTCACCGCCACAGCCACCCGCAAAGTCCGCACAGAAATCCAAGAAAAGTTGAACTTGAAAGATGGCGTCGTCTTTCAACAAAGCTTTGCAAGGGAGAATCTCGCCTATATGGTCAAAGCAACAGAAGATAAAGAGGCCCAACTGATCCGACTCCTGCAACGCGTCCCTGGCACAGCCATCGTCTACGTGAATACCCGCAAGAAGGCAGAAAGCATTGCCAAAAAGCTCATGCTGAATAATTTCTCGGCTAGTTATTATCATGCCGGCTTGGATACAGCTACCAGAGATAAACGCCAACTAGCATGGATGCAAGGAAAGACACGCGTCATCGTCGCCACCAATGCCTTCGGGATGGGAATAGATAAACCCAACGTGCGGTTAATCGTGCACATGCATTTACCCACAAGCCTAGAAGCTTACTATCAAGAAGCCGGTCGTGCCGGAAGGGATTTGTACAAGTCATACGCCATCCTATTATACGAACAGCAGGATACCTTTGCCCTCAGGACCGTTGTCGAATCCGAAAATCCTACCGTCAAGCAACTGAAAGCCGTCTATCAGCAATTGGCGAATTATTACAAGATAGCAGTAGGCGTACAGGATAGTACCGCATACCCCCTAGATATCAAAGCATTTGCGTATGCTACCAGACTAGATCAACAAATCGCGTATCAAGCCATCAAAAGCTTGGCAGCGGAAGGGCTCATTCAATTGAATGAATCATTTTATGCACCTTCTACAGTACGCATCATCATCTCTACCAAAGCCTTGTATGCTTTTCAAGTTAGCAAGAAGCAGTACTACTCCCTCATTCAAGCACTCCTGCGATTTCATGGTGGAGAACTGTTTACAGAGCCTTGCACCATCGTAGAATCACAGCTAGCTATCCATACACATATCCCTGTTGCCAGCATCAGCAAGCAATTACACACACTACATCGCCTACGCATTGTCGATTATATCCCACAACCTAATCAACCGCAGATAACCTTTCTGCAAGCACGCTATCCAATTGAGAAACTACCCTTAGATGAAAAAGCCTTGCAGCAAAGACGGAACATAGCGTTAGACAGAGTCGATGCCGTCATTCACTACGCCACCCATAAGCACAGATGCAGAAGTCAACTATTATTGGAATATTTTGATCAGATTGAATACCAATACTGCAACCTATGTGATATATGCCTTACGAAATATGCGCCCAAGCACCTACAGCAAGCAGACTATCACCTCGCTAGAGAGCAAATATTAACCCATTTAGAGAAACTACCATACGCTGTTTCTGACTTAGTAGATGCCGTAGACAACATGCCCGAAGAAACCGTACTTCGCTCCATCAGACAAATGCTAGATCAACAAGAAATACGATATGATGCAGCTGCTCGCTTAGTCAAAAATGAGGACGTATGCCTTACAACCCCAAAGTAAGAAAAAATGCGCTTGATGCAATAATTTAGGCACATATATATGTAATTTTACGGTAACCAAATCTTCAAAGTAATCACATACAAGGCATTGACCCTCCTGGTCGGTTTTACTATGCCATGAAGTAGTCCTATGCAGGCAAAGCTTTGCTATTGATAACCAAGCACAGCAAGCACCCATAATTCAAGTATAAATTATAACCATTCACGAACTATTAAAATTTTACCCGTTATGCAATACCTAAGTATCGACTTTCTGATTTTATACGCCCTATTAGGCGTTACATTATTCATAGGCCTACGTACAGGCCGAGGCATTAAAGACATTAAAGAATACGCCACTGGTAATAAGACGTTTACAACTGGCGCTTTGGTATTGACGTGGTTGGCTACATACTTAGATGGAGAAAGTATATTGGATGTTGTTAAATACGCAAGGAAATGGGGTGTCATAGGTAGTTTGGATCTTGTAGCTTTTAGCATTTCTTTTCTTGTTCATGGCTTGGTGTTCGCTCCTAAATTTTTAAACTTCAAGCATTGTATGACCATGGGGGATGTGATGGGAACGCTGTATAAAAAACCCAGTCAGGTGCTTACGGGGATCCTTTCCTCTTGTACAGCCATGTGTATTATGGGCATGGAAATCACCATCATAGGTATATTGTCAGAAAGATTATTAGGTCTTGATTTCTATTGGGGAGTCATAATAGGAGGCGGGATGCTAGTGCTGTATACGGTGCATGGAGGTATAAAATCCGTCACATATACGGATATGTTTCAATTTTTAATTTTGATCATTATTCTCCCCATTATCACGATGCTTGCCTTACAGCATGTCGGCGGATTAAAACACGTAGTCGCTAATTTATCCACGATGCAGATGCAAGTCTTTGACCATCCTATCATAGGGAGACGCATCCTGGGCTTTTTACTATTGTGTGTTTTTCAAATAGATATGCTAGATCCAGCACTCATGCAACGCATCTTGATGGCGCAAGACAAAAAGCAGTTACGTGATCAATTCTTGGTTTCAGGAGCCTTCTTTGTCACTATACTAGCATCTTTAATTTTGTTGGGCTTGATAAGCATCACTTTATATCCTGATACTTCCATTCCTTACATAGTTCCTCATATTATTAATAATCTCTTACCTGTTGGTCTCAAGGGATTAGCCATTGCGGGACTATTTGCTATCACCATGTCTACGTTTGATTCGTTATTGCATGCAGGAGGTTTAACCTTAGTACATGATGTGATAGTGCCGCTATGCCAAAATGATAAAAATCAGACACCCTTCAATGAATTAAAGGCAACTCGTTTTGTAACGTTAATAATGGGATTATTAGTGATCATAGTGGGGTTATTGCGAATAGAGAATCTCTATAGTTTTATGGAACTTTCCTATTTATTTGCAGGTCCTTTATTAGTTTTTCCTTTGTATGCAGGAATTATGGGGTTAAAGCCTGATAAATATGCTTTTTATATTGCTTCTAGTGTTACCGCTTCCATACTCATCCTCTCGAAATTATTCCTTCCTGAAGACTATCAACGACTGATTATTTTATTGAGTATTTGTGTTGATGGTATTCTCTTCCTGGGTATACATGCTATCCGTAACAAAGGGTTTGGCATTGTCAATTATGAAAAAAATACAAGGCACACTTGGCGCCCCCAGCCAAAAACTTGGAAAAATCGCCTAAAACCCTACTTGCCAACACCAAAAAACATTTTTAATCTTTCTACTAAAGAAGCTAATCGCTTGGGAACACCGTATGTATTAGTAGGTATTGTTGGCGCCATTAACTACATATTCCCTGGTTACATGTGGGAACATCACACAGTAGAAGGCGCTGCTCTCATGACAAATTTACGCGTAATTGCGGGGTTGGCGTGTGGCGCATTAATCTTCAAAGACACGTGGAGTAGCAGGTTATCAAACTACTTCCCTATTTTCTGGCACGCAACACTCTGTTTTTGCCTACCTTTCTTAAATACCTTCATGCTGTTGATGACCAACGTCAGCGTTTCGTGGTTGGTGAACATCGCTATGAATATCATGCTGCTGATTATGCTGGTGGATTGGACGATGTTCTTTATCCTCAGTGGAATCGGGATCAGCGCAGCGTTCTTGTTCTATAGCCAATTCGTGGGGCCTATTCAAGTGGATCTAGACTTTAGCAGCGGGTACTTCTTGACGTATCAAATCCTCTTCAGTCTACTTATCTGTGGGCTGTTTATCACCAAAGGGCATCGCCGGTATGCACTGCTGGCAGCTGAGAAAAATCAAGCTGAGAAAAAAGAGCAAAATCATCTGGAAGAATGCCGCAGCACTTATAGGGAGCGGATGGCTGTGATCAAAGAACTTCGCAATGGCCATATCGATGATATGCCGGATGTGATGCGCGGAGTACAATCGCTCAAAGCGCAGATACG
>JALRAY010000070.1 GCA_023257955.1 Amoebophilaceae bacterium
ATAGGATGATGCCCCTAAGTCTTTAAAATTGGCCATGATTACCGGATAGCGTCCAAGCTTCTTCATGGTTTTCTCATGTTAACTGATTTTCAAAGGTGCTATTTTTAATATTTCATCATCTATTTCTATTTCACCTCTTTTAAAGTATATAGGATTCCTTTTTTTGCTCTTCCGGAAGTTCATTACCATGCTCGTCTACCTCTATTTCTAGAAAAGTTTTAAGCATACTCATATTGGAAGATTTTCCCCATCTTCTAGGTCTTGTGATTAAGGGCACTTGAAACTCATCTTTGAGGACGTCTTTGATAAATAGGCTTTTGTCTACGTACTGGCAACTTTTTACCAGATTTTTAAAATCATCGGAACCTATGGTGCCTTTTTGATAGGTATTATTGGTTGTATTCATATTTTATGATGGGGTATAGATATCTTGCTGCTGCTATAATAGCGTTTCTATGAATCCCTTATGGCATATGAGTCATTAGCCTATGATCTTCCTGTTACGGCTTCAATTCTTCTTTTTCCATCACCTCCGTACTCATCGCTTTCAATTCCTCCGCAACTGCGTAGAGGCCTAAGTATTTCGCTACAGGCACAAAGAAGCTCAACGATTCGCCTGCTATTTTCTTTTGCTTAGCGACAATGGAATGGAACTTGATGGTACGCATGTTATGCAGTCTATCTGCCAGCTTCACATATAAGACGCCTTTTTCTTCGGCATCTAATAATTGATTGAGATTCTCATGGTCTTGTAATTGCAGTCGGTAGATTACATTACTTACACTATCCAAGTGTGTTACCCTATCTACGATCTGTCCGATATGGTCATTAAACATCAACTGAATTTGCGGCAAGGTAACAGCTGTATCCTCTACCACATCATGAAGCAATGCAGCTATAATCACATCTACATCTTGATCTTGCATGAAAGAGGTTGCTATTTTAGCCACCATCACTGGATGGAGGTAAAAAGGTTCACCTGACTTTCTTTTGACAGGGCCATGGTATTTTTTGATAAAGCGTAAAGCTTTATGTACGAGCGCCTCTTCTTCTGGGGTAGAGAGTGTTAGGCAAGATAAAAATTCCTCCTCTTGCTTTTTAGCACCTGGATACGCTTCATTTGACTCCGCAAGCTCCGTTTCTGGATCTATTTCAGAGAAGTCCATTTCTTTAGGCCGCACCTCCCGCGCGTCTGTAGGGATGACATACGTTTGCGTGATCTCATCATGTCCGCCGCGTTCAATAGACATGTGTCCGTAATGTGCTTGCAAGATCTTTTTCGCCAGGAATAGATGTAGCAGCGGCTCCGTAATAGCGATATCAAAGATAGATTCATCCATATTGCTCATGTACTGACCAGCTTAGCGGGGATATTGGAAAGCGTTGTAATGGTGATACGAAGCGCAGGCACGGTTTTGTTGTGCCCTGCTACAGAGTTCAACTTGTAGACCAGTTTCGTTTCATCCAGACTAATGAAGACCCTGCGCTTGGTATCCGATACCTCACGTAAGGTATAAGAGATAGCGTTGAAGAAGAGGTCTTTCAATCGCTCTACATCCGCTTGTATGATTTTACTTTCTATCTGTGACGTAAAGCGCACGATGATATTGGGTTCCTCAGCAATGTCATTAAAATACACCTTCATCAACGTCTTGGAAACCATCTCCTTGACAGACACGGTTGAAAGATTCAGCCGCAGATAGGTAGTAGCCCTATGCACCACCTGATTTAAGTATTGCGCCGTAGTAGCAAGCCGGTCTTTCACACCCAGGATATCCTTTTCATACTCCTCTTGCAAAGGAATGCGCTGCACCAGGTGCGTAAAGTGATCTACCAAATGTTGGCTGGCTTTAGCGGTCTTTTCTAGCTCTTGGATGCCTTCTATGTCCAGAGATTTAGCAAACCGCTCCTCTACTTTCACAGCCTTGAGTAACTCCTGCAAATTAGATGAATACGCCTCAGAGAAAAATTTGGCTTGCTCGCGCCACACCTCATTCGCGTGTTTAGAACGCAACAAAGCAATGAGTACCGTAACGAATAGCAGCAACGCATAACCTATTTGAAATGGGATAGAAAAAGCATCCGAAAGTGGGACAGCATTCCCTATCACAGCCTTAAAGAAGATAACCGCTGCCGTCACTCCTATGGCCGCTAAGGACAATACTACGCGATAAGAGCTCAGCATAACCGTTATGATGACATGCAGCATCAAAACCAGTCTAGGTACCGGTGCAAAGCCACTCAACAAAACGATGTTGGTTCCCAAAAAGAAGAAAGGGAAGAGCAATAGCAAAGGAAAAACAAAAGCTAAGAACCTACCCTCCCGCAACCTGATAGGCCATAAAGGAAACAGAATTAAACTAGGCACGATGTAGAGAATAGCGTGCTGGATAAACCGATAGAGCCATAAATGCTGGGCTTGTACCTCATGCGGCACATGGTACAAAGACAAATAAGAAGAAACGATCAAGTAAAAGCCCAGAAGGGAGTAGTAATACCCCTTACTAGGTAAGTGCCTTTTGATATAAGGCAATAACTGAAAGCTACTCAGCCGCTTCATCCCTCTTTCAAATTGCACCTTGAGCGAGTGATCATCGTCAAAGACTTTTTCTATATCCGTGCGCTCCTCTTTTATCCAACCTCCTGGCTGTTTGAATAAATAGTGGCTACCTAGCAAGAAGATAAGGTTGGTGAGCATACCAGGGAAGAAGGCATTTATATTCCTGTAGTACAACAACAGTATTGCTGTAATAGTAGCGCCTGCTGCCATGCCGATGTAAATAACTCGTTTACTCGTTCTAAAGCCAAAAATGGTTAATAAAACAGGTATTGTAACAATAGGTACTTGAAAATTGGCCGCCAAAAGGAGGATTTGTAAAATATTTTGGATAGAAAGAGAGAATAGTGTAGCTAAGCACCCCAATACCAATGTAGCCCTAGAGGCACTTTTGACAGAAGCTTCTTTTATAATCCGTAGATTAGGCAGAATATCATTAGCAACCAATACTGAGGTAGAATTTAAAAAGGAATCTGCACTAGACATGGCTAACGCAATGATACCTACTCCCAAGAACCCTTTCAATCCCACATAAGTATGCTTATCTATCATATATTGGACAACCTCAGGAGTTGTTAAATGGGAGTTATCAGTAAGCAGTAAAATAGCAGTCCATATAATAAATACTCTGATGATGAAGATAATACATGTAGAATAGCCGAAAGAGTGTTTGATCTGCCGAACATCTTTTGCCATGGCCATACGTTGAAATAATTCTGGCGGCACATCTGGTGTCATTATGTAAAACATCAATGCTAGCGTCCCTAAAAATTTAGCATCCCATTTCACCACATTACTCAAACTAAAATTGGGATCTTGCTGCAGTGCCGTCATAACTAAGTTTGAATCTGCCCCAATATTATACCAAATGGTTAACGCTAAAGCGGGAATTAAAGTACCAAAAGTAATAAACTGAATAATATCTGTGAAGGTAACTGCTTTTATTCCTCCATAAGCGGAATAGAATGTAACAATTGCTGCAGCCATTAAAGTTACATAGACTACCTCATTACCTTGGAAGTCAAATAAAGCCACTAAAATTCTTGAAATTACCTTAAATTGAATAGCCGTATACCCTATGTTGAGACATACAGAGCACATAGCAAATATAAATTGCACCTTCTTACCATATATTTGACTCATCGCATCTGGCATAGACACGTGTTGTAAGAATTTTTCCATGCGAGGAGCTAACACATATCCTCTAAACAATAACCCCACAGGTCCACCGATTAAAACAGCTATAATTAAATATAGCCCTGTACTATACGTTTGTTCTAACGCATTAAAGAAAACATTGCCTGAAGCTCCAGTAGCTACTATTGTGGCTACGATTGTCGCGGTAGAGAAACTTTTATCCCCAACAGCAAAGTCTCTAAAACTCTGTTTTTTTCCTCGTGCTTTTATCCCTACTATCAGGTTAATAGGAGCTGTTTACATTTGAATAAAATCATTGCTATATAGATTAAAATGACTAAAATTGTGATTTTAACCTAACTTT
>JALRAY010000071.1 GCA_023257955.1 Amoebophilaceae bacterium
ATCCAAGCGGCTGGATATCTTAAAAATGAGTCCCAAGGAAAGAAAAGTGTATGATACCTACATTATGGATGCTATGAAAAAACGAGATTATATCGTTTCCGCTGAAGCAAAAGGAATTGAAAGAGGTCGGCAAGAAGGCATCGAGCAACGTACATTAGATATAGCTAAGAATATGCTGGCAAAGAAGTGCGATATCGTGCTTATACGTGATATCACGGGCCTATCAGAAGATGATATTCAAGCACTACAAGAGTGATCAAAGGCAACAGCATTTACCTAGACTATCACCCTTCTAACTGCATAACAACCATTATTATACCACCCATTTCTTATTGCTAAGGACTCTGTCTTAAAACTTAAAAAAATATGGCTATAACACTCAGCACACATCGATTTGATTTATCAACAGAACCCAAGCCCTCTATCATCAAAGTGATCGGTGTAGGTGGTGGTGGCAGTAATGCGGTAAATAACATGTACAAACTAGGGATCAAAGATGTCTCTTTTATAGTTTGTAATACCGATGAACAAGCACTGCACAATAGCCCTGTACCCCATAAATTTCAAATAGGCATTAATCTCACAAGTGGGTTAGGAGCCGGCGCTAATCCTGAAGTAGGCAAAAATGCAGCATTGGAAAGTAAAGAAGAAATAACAGCGCTCTTGGGAGATGGCACTAAAATGTTATTCATCACAGCAGGTATGGGGGGCGGAACCGGTACAGGCGCAGCTCCCATTATTGCCAGTATTGCTAACAAACTAGATATTTTGACGGTAGGCATCGTTACCACCCCTTTTGCATTTGAAGGCAAAAAAAAGCTCTTACAAGCCCAATTAGGAGTGCAAGAACTTCGTCAACATTGTGACACCGTACTTGTGATATTAAATGATAGACTACGGCAAGTTTTAGGCAACGTATCCATCGGTGACGCCTTTTCGCAAGCAGATAATATATTAACAACAGCCGCCAAAAGCATTGCAGAAATCATTACCGTACCCGGTTATGTGAATGTAGATTTTGAAGATGTAAAAACAGTCATGAAAAAAGCAGGCGCAGCCGTAATGGGATCAGCCCAAGCGGAAGGCGAAGGTAGAGCCAGAAAAGCTGCCGAACTAGCCTTAACCTCACCTCTACTGGATTACCAAGACATATGGGGCGCAAAGAAAATATTACTCTCTATCGTCCATGGTGATGAAGCTGCTATGGATATGGATGAGCTAACAACGATTACAGACTATATTCAAGAGAAAGTAGGTGAAGATGGCGAAATGATATTTGGCCATAGCGTTGATAAGGCATTGAAGGAAAGTATCCGTGTCACCGTTATCGCCACAGGATTTGAAGAAGTGCAACCAGCTTCTTCCTTAGACCCTCAACACGTAGAGATGACTGCTTCCGCGCTGGAGGAAAAGCCTGCATCTATGCCTTCGGCTACACATCCACATGACAGTGTTGATAATAGTAGTAACTACCCAGCCTTCAGCCATAAAGCGAAAAAACAATCCCCAGGGACGCACAAAAACGCTAATAAAGCCGTTGCACATGCACATAAACCCGCAGCAGATGCCCTCTCTTTACCCTTTGATTTACTAGAGGATAAAAAAAGATTGTTAGCTGAGCAAGCACACGAAAGAATTCAAGAATTTGAACATAAAAAGGAACAGCCATTAAGTGCGGAGCTATTGAAAGCATATCTGGAAGTACCTGCCTATGTCAGAAAAAGCATCCAGCTGACGCAATGTGATGATATACCCGAAAAAAATATTATCCTCTATCAGCTGCATGACGCCATAGAAGAACCTCTCCACGTTCATAATAATGTGCAGTGAAGCCCCTTATCCTCTCAAGCATTTCAATACCTAGCGTATGGGCTAGATTGTAATCCTAGATTAGACATTATGCGGGGTATGTAATTTCGCTAACTCCTCTGCTTCCTTCGCCAAGACATTTTCAATGTCTTGCGCCCATTCACCATTTGATAACCTTGTCAAAATATCAGTATGCTGTGTCTTTAAGAGAGATAAGTAAGCAACTTCAAATTTCTTCACTTCCGTGAGCGGAATATGATCTAAATAACCATTTGTAGACGCAAATAAAATGGCTATCTGTTCTCCAAGAGTTGTAGGTTGATGGATGTTTTGTTTTAGCACTTCTTGGTTTCTATACCCCCTTTCAATAATCTTTTTGGTAGATGTATCTAACTCAGATCCGAACTTTGCAAAAGCCTCTAGATCATGAAATTGTGCTTGCGCTAATTTTAGGGTACCTGCTACCTTTTTCATAGCCTTACGTTGTGCCGCCCCCCCTACACGGGATACGGAAATACCTACGTTTACAGCAGGTCGAATGCCGGCATTAAACAAAGTAGACTCTAAGAAGATTTGCCCATCCGTAATAGATATGACATTGGTAGGGATATACGCTGATACATCTCCATCTTGGGTTTCTATGATCGGCAAGGCGGTTAAAGACCCTCCTCCTCGTATTTTGCCTTGCAAAGCAGGTGGTACATCATTCATCTGTTGCGCGATTTCGTCACTGGCATTGATGTTGGCTGCGCGCTCTAATAACCGAGAGTGTAGATAAAAAACATCACCCGGATAAGCTTCCCGCCCTGGAGGACGCTTGAGTAATAAAGATATTTCGCGATAGGCAACCGCTTGCTTAGATAAGTCATCATACACTACGAGCACAGGTCTACCGGTGTCTCTAAAATATTCTCCAATGGTTACGCCTGTAAAGGGTGCAAAGTATTGCAAGGGTGCCGAAGCAGATGCGGACGCTGCTACAACGGTGGTATAATCCATAGCACCGTATTTATTGAGATCCGCTACTAGATTGGCGATGGTAGAAGATTTTTGCCCTATCGCTACATAGATACAATATACAGGGTTGCCTTGTTCAAAAAAGGTGCGTTGATTAATAATTGTATCTAGCGCAAGGGTTGTTTTACCCGTTTGTTTATCCCCAATAATCAATTCCCTTTGGCCTCGTCCTATGGGGATCATGGCATCGATGGACCGGATACCTGTCTGCAACGGTTCGGTAACTGGTTGTCGGTATAATACGCCAGGCGCTTTACGTTCCAACGGCATGCTCAATAACTCCCCTTGTATAGGTCCTTTACCATCTATGGGTTCCCCTAGTGTATTTACGATACGCCCTATAAGCCCTTCCCCCACTTGAATGGAGGCTATTTGTTTGGTACACTTGACCGTGTCACCTTCTTTTATCTCTGTGGCATTTTTTAAGATCACTGCACCCACACCATGTTCTTCTAAGTTCAGTGCTAAAGCTTTAGCGCCATTTTCAAATTCTATCAGCTCACCGGCTTGCACTTGTTTGAGGCCATAAATATAGACGACGCCATCACCTACTTGCAGCACGGTCCCTACTTCGTCAACGGCCATTTGTGTTTTAAAGTCTGTAAACTGTGCTTTGAGTACAGAAGCGATTTCATCCGGTCGTAAATCTCCCATAATTGTTGTTATTCATTGTTAGCTACCATTGGTTAGGTTGCATATTGCTTTGTTTATATATCTTTTAATTTCTGACGCTAATTTGTAGGTCTTAGTCCCACATATAATACAAGGGATAGTTAACCCCTCAGCTTCTGTTGACAAATACTTCCATTGTTCATATAAAGCATATAGGCCTATAAATTCATGCGAATTTATTTCATTTAGTTATACTGATCGTGAAAGAAAAAGCGAAATTCTTTGGTTAACTCCCCTCCCACGTGATAATTTCAAGTCAGGCTATT
>JALRAY010000072.1:0-1269 GCA_023257955.1 Amoebophilaceae bacterium
ATTATCTTCGATGAGTCCTTTGGGGTTGTTTCGACTCTGTTGGCTTTCCAGGCCTTTGCCAGTACCTGGGTAGTTACGACATAATAGAGCAGATATATTTTATTCAGAACGCAGATTTAGACCACTACCGCATAAGCTAGCCCCAACCTATCTACCTGCTCTCGTATTTGATCGAATGCGGAGAAAAATAACCCTTCTTTTAATCCATATGCGGAAGCTGTGATGGTTTGCAAACCTGTCTGCTGCAATACAAAGTACATCAAGGAGGTACTGAGGGCAATTGTATCCACCGGCTGTTTCTCTAGGCCATGCATCAGCAGGCGTTCATCGCGTGTTGTGTAGCGGATTGTTTTATAGAGAGACTCAAATAAATCAACAGGGATGTTATAGCAAAGTGCCTTAGGTGAGATAGTGATGTTTTGTTGCGCTTGTAGCATTGCACCCACGGTCCGAAAAGCACCGGAGCTACCCACCAATCTGGTAGGCTGATGGATCTGGACTGCCGTTAATAAGGGTTCTAATTGCGCTTTGAAATATGTCATCATCTTTGCGGATTGGGTAGGGCAAAGGGTAGCATCCTCCGTAAAATAATCTAGTAGATATTGCACCCCTACGTCAAAGCTTTTTGTCCACAAGGCATGTCGATGATCCCCGATGACAAACTCTGTACTCCCTCCACCTATATCCATCATCAAGACGATTTCTTGTGCTTGGACGGTAACAGCTTCTTGTACCCCCCTATAAATAAGCCCCGCTTCTTCTTCCCCAGAGATGATAGCTACCTGGATATTGGTTTGCTGTTGGATAGCGAAAATCAGTTCTGCGCTATTACTTGCATTGCGTAACGCACTGGTGCCTACAGCATAAATTTGTTGTACCCGATGTTTATCTATGATCTCCCGAAACTTTTGCATAGCAGTTACAGCCCGCTCCCATGCTGCGGGAATGATATACGAAGCGGCAGCTCCGCCTTCATGCAGCTGCACATGCATCCGCTCTTGCCATACGGCAGGGTGGGGCGATGTGGTTTTGTGAATGCTGAGCTTAAAAGTATTAGTTCCTAGGTCTATAATAGCAATTTTCATAGGTTTACGTTGCTGCGTGCTCGTAAGTAAGTGTGTATTGATTGGTTAGAAAGTATACAAGCAGCGCTTGTACAATATGTATGGCGGGGCCTTAATTAAGTAAGGGAAATGCGTTGTTCTACAAAAGTGAATTTATAGAGAAGGTATAGATCTAGCCCCAAGTTGAATGCTTTATTCACGTTAA
>JALRAY010000072.1:1369-3703 GCA_023257955.1 Amoebophilaceae bacterium
AATGCGTTGTTCTACAAAAGTGAATTTATAGAGAAGGTATAGATCTAGCCCCAAGTTGAATGCTTTATTCACGTTAAGACCATACCCTGGTATCGCATAGTTTTTTGCTAGTTTACATGACTGATAGTGATAGAGCCAACCTACATGCAAAGCGCAGCCACCATACAACGGGATGGTATTCAAGAAGCGTGACTCCACTCCCAAAACGATATCAGACCATGAAGCGCTTAGGGTTTTTGGGGCCGAAACAGGATGATCTTGTACATCTATAGCCGTATTAGTGAAATGTGATCTATTGTAAGTAAGGGCAATGTATATATCATTTGTAGCGTTGAAATGGCTGAGATAACCTAGCCCTACGCCTGCATACCAACCCTTACAGGTATAAGCGTATTTATTCTTTTGCATCTTATCGGAATAGTACTTGCTGTAACCTAGGGTACAGCCTAGACGGATATTGCCTCTCCATAATAAGCTCATATCACCCGCAAATTCATAGCAAGTGCGTACAGGGCTCTTGTTGAAGTTTTTGAAGAGATAAAAAAGATTTTTAACGAGACTAATTTGCTCTACCCCTATCGTAATGTTTTGTATCACGGGGATGTATAGGGGACTATGCCCTGTTTGCTTTTGCATGCACGTATCTAGCTCAGTAGCTATGTCTCTATGTGGCAGTGAAAGGAACGGCAGTGGGGCAAGTTTAGCAATGGTTGCAGCAGGATCTTCAGCAGAATCGGTGACAATAGCGTCCTCTAACATATCCTTAGGCTGGTGTTTAAAAGGTTTTGCCTGTGTATCATCCTTGTAATTTTTCGTCACAGGCGTATCAGGAACCAGGTGGAAGGCCGAGAGTAATCCACAAAGTGTAAGAAAGAGAATATTGTGAAGTAAGCGCATACGTATATCTGCTAAGGGTTGAAAACAAGGCCAAAGTTACATTATCCTCCGTGTAAATGCTGAAAGGGAGATGAAAATATACAGTCCTCGGTGCTTTTTAGCTCCACCACCCCTTCATACCACATGTAATACGAGGAGAATGGTAAAAAATGGGGTGCTTTTTATGCGTATATAACGATTATCCAAGCATCAGCGCCTAATTTTGTCCCCGTGATGTAGTAGTCGATATTAAATCATATATCAAACAATAGGAATGCAAACAATACGTAAACATTATAAAGGATATGGGAATTTTAGACTTTTTATACAATGACTTAGCCATAGATCTAGGAACTGCTAATACCGTTATTATCAGTAAAGGCAAGATTGTAGTAGATGAACCTTCTATCATAGCCATCGATAGAACAACCAGCAAAGTAATTGCACTAGGGAGATTAGCCTTACAGATGCATGAAAAAACACATGAAAACATCAAAACCATTAAACCATTGAAAGATGGCGTAATAGCCAACTATCAAGCTGCAGAGATGATGATACGGGGGATGATAAAAATGGCTAATAGTAGTAAATGGAGTATTGTAAAACCATTATCCAATAGAATGGTTATTTGTATACCTTCCGGCATTACCGACGTAGAGAAACGAGCTGTAAGGGACTCTGCAGAACACACCGGTGCTAAAGAAGTGTACATGATATATGAACCCATAGCAGCAGCCCTAGGAATTAATATCAATATTCTAGAACCGAAAGGCTCTATGATAGTCGACATAGGAGGCGGAACGACAGAAATTGCGGTTATTGCCCTAGCCGGTATCATCTGCGACCAATCTATCCGAATAGGTGGGGATGCCATCAATATGGATATTCTAGAGTATATGCGCAAACAATATAACCTGCTGATAGGAGAACGTACGGCGGAAAGGATTAAAATAGAAATTGGTGCTGCGGTCAAGGACCTCGACGAAATTCCTGCGAATATAGAAGTAAGCGGTAGAGACTTGCTATCAGGCATCCCCAAGGTGATTACCATAAGCTACGAAGAGGTGATACCTGCCCTTGAAAAATCTATTGCTAAAATAGAGGAAGCGGTCTTAAAAGTTCTTGAAGAAGCACCGCCAGAATTAGCTGCTGATATCCAAGAAAGAGGTATTTATTT
Source organism: Amoebophilaceae bacterium (assembly GCA_023257955.1). Lineage (GTDB taxonomy): Bacteria > Bacteroidota > Bacteroidia > Cytophagales > Amoebophilaceae > Amoebophilus. Next base: position 3,423 of record JALRAY010000072.1, read on the forward strand.
AACTGGTGGCGGCGCATTGTTGCGAGGGTTGGATAAAAGGATCGCACAAAGAACAAGCCTCAAAGTCCATGTAGCGAATGACCCGTTAAAAGCCGTAGTGAATGGCACCGGGATAGCATTGAAGCATATTGATATGTACAAAAGCGTTTTAATTAGCTAAGTTTATGGGGATGAAGTGCAGAAGAATTGGAGCAAATACAAACTACCTAGGAGCTGTTTACATTTGAATAAAATCATTGCTATATAGATTAAAATGACTAAAATTGTGATTTTAACCTAAC
>JALRAY010000073.1:0-1538 GCA_023257955.1 Amoebophilaceae bacterium
GTACATACCATGGTGCGGGTTCGGCCCAAAAAGTCAAGCGACATCGGGAACAATAAATCTTGGCGCCACCTCGTAACTCCATATAGGCTATCAGTACGTATCCCTTGCGATAACTATCTTTCTCCGGGAACACAACGGACATATGCGCTTGCTGCCATAAGCTGCCGCGGGTAATGAGGTCTTCTATGCTTAAAAAAGACTCCTGTTTGTGGACAGGTAATTGAAATATCCGGCCATGGATGTCTTTTACAAGCGCTGAGAAGAGATTGGGATCGGTGAACTGCATGCGGCAATGTTGGTGATTTGTAAAGACCTCATCTAATGGGCTTTTTGCAGCATTAGTTCGTTGTCTTTTGGCGTGTGTCAATAAGGCTAGTGCTTGGGTTTTGGGAGGGGAGTATGGAAGATGTTGCGGAGGATAAAGGTGCTTTTTCTCGCCCTTAGCTATTTCGCTCTCGGTAGGGCGGTGAATGCGTGCTATCGCATTTTCTTGTGAAATTTTTGCAGGAGAAGTGACTGAACTAGCTGATGGCGCATTCCCTACAGGATCGAGCTGTTGGCTTATGGGTAACTTCTGTTCTACATATGGTGGTTGCTGATAAACAATCTCTTTGTTGCTATGGCAACTGGTTAACATATGGCTTCCTAGTAATACGTAGGCTAAGGTCCGTTGAAATCTGTTTGTTTTCTTCATAACATGGGTCTTTTTAGTTCAATGTCCATAAACCTGATAGGGGTATTTGGTCAGTGAAGAGTTATGCTGCTTTTTTCCTCATTAATATAACAGAAATCTTTAGAAACTAGGCAATGTGCTCTCTTTGTTACTTTACTTTGTTGGTTGTATGGTGAGGTATCATTAAGTGCAAATGTGAAAAAGGTTAACTTTTAAAATATTAAAGGCAATTTTGGTAGAGAAAATAACGATGCTATCGCTTATAAGTTTTCTTTACACAAGCGATATTACTCAAAGCCATACATAAAAATAGCAAGCACATTCACGAGTGCTTGCTTCTTTCCCTAAAGTATGTTACTATTATGTTAAATAACAAGACCATTATAGCCATTTTGCGGAGAATCATCACTTTGTTGACACTCCATGATGAAGATCCTGCACAGATAAAGCATTACACGCAAATGAGTTTTTTCTTCGAGAATATCCCCTATGAAGTGATGGAACTATCTACAGAAGCCAAAAAACAAGTAGCAGGTATGCGCGCAACCACACTGGCATTTATAGAAGCGCTAGCGGAATCCGGTACATGCCAGCTGCTAGCAGCATTAGAGGCTAAGACTCCCGCAGGTGTGTTAGAGCTATTACAAGTCCGTGGGTTAGGACCTAATAAAGTCCGTACCTTATGGCAAGAAGCCGGTATAAAAGACCTTGTAGCACTCAAAGCAGCTTGTGAGCAGCAATTATTGGAAGGGATAGCAGGTTTCGGGAAGAAAACACAAGCAGCCATCTTACAAAATGTGGAGGAGCAAGAAGCATACAAGGGGCTAGTCCATTATAGAACAGCCTTACAATATGCTACCATCTT
>JALRAY010000073.1:1545-3559 GCA_023257955.1 Amoebophilaceae bacterium
ATCTTACAAAATGTGGAGGAGCAAGAAGCATACAAGGGGCTAGTCCATTATAGAACAGCCTTACAATATGCTACCATCTTCCAAACGGCTTTCCAGGCAGCATTCCCAAAGGTGATGATAAGCCTAATAGGGGACTTGCGTAGAAAGATGGAAGTTATCAGCAGGTTGCAATGGCTGATAGCGGCTATCGATACGGCTGCTACAGTACAGTGGCTGCAGCAGTGCCCACTTATATCAGAAATCCCAGCGCTTTCCGGCCCCTTTGCTTTCCGTGGTGTTTGGAGAGAAAATTCCCTGCCTATAGAACTGCTCTTTTGTCCCCCTGCAGACTTTTATCAACAACTTGTGCTACAGACGGGGAATCCTGCGCACCTAGCGCGTGTAGTAGCAGGAGAGCAAACATTTGGCGCATGCATTGCTCAGATGCGCAATCCCACCGGTGAAGATGAAATCTATCAAGCAGTCAATTTACCCATTGTTCCCCCTGAGTTGCGAGAAGGATTAGTAGAAGAAGCGTGGATAGCTGATGGCGCTTCGCCCTTGCTAACCCTTGATGACCTGCAAGGGATCCTGCATGTACATACCACCTATAGCGACGGGCAACATAGTCTAGAGGACATGGCCATACGTTGCAAAGAAATGGGTTATCAATATATAGGCATCACCGACCATAGCCAGACAGCTGTATATGCGGGCGGACTATCATCCCAGCAAGTCTATCAACAACACCAACATATTGACGAACTGAATCGGCAATTAGCGCCTTTTAAAATATTGAAGGGGATTGAATCAGACATACTACCAGATGGCAGCTTGGATTATCCAGACGAAGTGTTAGGTCAATTCGACTTTGTGATTGCTTCTATCCATAACGGGTTTAATATGACCGAAAAGGCAGCCACGGATCGTTTGATTACCGCCATCAGCAATTCCTACACTACCATCTTAGGGCATCTTACTGGTCGCCTGTTATTACGCAGACGAGGGTATCCCGTCAATCATCACGCCATCATAGACGCCTGTGCCGCCTATGGCGTAGCTATAGAACTCAATGCACATCCTTGGCGGTTGGATTTAGATTGGCGTTGGGTGCCCTATGCCTTACAGCAAGGCGTGCAGCTGAGCATTAATCCGGATGCACATAGCAAAGCGGATTTCGATAATATGATATATGGCGTAGAGGTGGCGCGCAAAGGAGGCTTAACCAAAGCCAATACCTTGAATGCGTTATCTGCAACAGCGCTAGCCAATTGGTTAAAAGCCTCCCGCAGTAGATCCCAAACGCGGTAATACACCTAGTATCTGCTGTATGTCTATGATATGTGAGGCTTTTTCTCCCGACAGATGAAAATTTGCACTATCTACACCCTATTCTAAACATTCTTTTGAGCATACATAATTAGTCACACAACCTGGAGCTATAAAAACGCTGTCGGGTTGGTAAGCTTTCATCGCACTTCCATCTCACTTTTACCACAAATTTACCATTCCAGTCAGGGTAGTAGGTTATGTGTACATGATAGGCAAACCAAGGAGAGAAAATTTAGTAAATCACGAAAATTACATGACGTGCCTACCTCTATTCAGATAACATGTAGCTTTATACCACTACCCCAGTCAGTACTGGAGAGGTGGCGAGGTTGTTATTTGGGAGGTAGGGGGCGATACAGGCAGAGAGGGATGTCTTTGATTCTACGTATAACAAGGCTTGAGAGGCCATAATGCCGCTTCTTTCCAAATTCTGATATTTTTTAATCGCCCCCTACACCTCCCCTTTACCACAAAAATACCATTCCTGTCGGTACTGGAGAGGTGACATGGGAGGTGGTGGTGCGATAAGAGTGAGATAAGAATAAGGCAAGATGTCGTTGCGTTAACGGCTGCTGTTGGGCATGAGATTCGCAGTAGCCCGTCATGGGTTATCTGCGATGAGCCCTGCGGGGTTGTCTTCGTTCCGCTCGCAATGACGGCGCCTTTAGCGTCATTGCGAGGAGGCGCAGGCGACGAAGCAAAC
>JALRAY010000074.1 GCA_023257955.1 Amoebophilaceae bacterium
GTCATCGTCCCTAGGTTGTATCAAGGCGATCAAGCCATCATCCTAGAGTACAAGTACACAAAAACACCAAAAGCCTTGCAGCAGCAAGCAGAAGAAGCCTTGCAGCAAATCAAAGAAAAGAATTACATCGCTACGATAGGTAACGCCAAGCACGTCAAAAGCGTCTTACAACTGGGGATTGCCTTTCATAAGAAAGAAGTAGCAGTGGTGCATGAGATCACCGAGATACGCTAATATTGTACCTATGAACTTAGATAAATACACTATAAAAGCCCAAGAAGCTATACAAAATGCTGTACAAATAACCGAGGAGCAACAACAACTAGGCATAGAACCTGGGCATCTCTTGCAAGCTATCCTACAAGTAGATGAAGGCAACATAGCCTTCCTGTTCAATAAACTGCAAGTATACCAACAATCCTTGCAAACGAAACTAGAAGCCATCATCGCCACCTATCCCAAAGCTTCAGGCAGTAGGCCTTATCTGACCAATGACACGCATGCCGTACTCAACAAAGCCAATACCTTTTTCAAATCCTTACAAGATGAATTTTTAGCCATAGAACACCTACTACTAGGCCTTGCTACCGCGAGCAACAAAGTAGCTACCCTGCTACAGCAGGCAGGATTACAAGAACAGCATTTATTACAAGCCATTCAAGAATTACGAAAAAATGCAAGAGTTATGGACCAAAACGCAGAAACCAAATATAGATCATTAGAACGCTATGCGAAGAATTTAAACCAATTAGCGAAAGCTGGGAAGATAGACCCTGTCATCGGACGAGATGATGAAATAAGGAGGGTGCTACAAATCATTTCTAGACGCAGCAAAAACAACCCCATCCTGTTAGGCGAGCCAGGCGTAGGTAAAACAGCCATTGTAGAAGGGCTCGCACAACGAATTGTAGATGGTGATGTGCCAGAAAGTTTAAAATCCAAACAAGTAGTCTCCCTAGATATGGGCCTCCTTGTCGCCGGTGCCAAATACAAAGGGGAGTTTGAAGAAAGACTGAAAGCAGTCATCAAAGAAGTAACCGATGCCAATGGAGAAATTATACTCTTCATTGACGAGATACACACCCTCATTGGCGCAGGCGGAAGCGGAGAAGGCGCCATGGATGCTGCTAACCTCTTAAAACCCGCTCTAGCCCGCGGAGAGTTACATGCCATCGGTGCTACTACACTGGCTGAATACCAGAAGTACATAGAAAAAGACAAAGCCTTAGAACGAAGGTTTCAAACCGTCACCATAGACGAACCTAGCCCAGAAGATGCCATCTCCATCCTACGCGGCATCAGAGACCGCTATGAGCTACACCATGGCGTACGCATGAAAGACGATGCCGTCATAGCTGCGGTCCAACTCTCGCATCGCTACCTAACCGATAGATTCTTGCCCGATAAAGCCATTGACTTGATAGATGAAGCAGCTGCCAAATTGCGGATAGAAATGGACTCTATGCCTGCTGAGTTAGACGAAATGCAACGCAAAATCCTGCAACTAGAGATAGAGCGCGAAGCTATTCGGCGGGAAAACGACAAAGCCAAAGAAACCGAGCTGAGCAAGAACATTCAGGAGTTGACTGAAAAGAAAAACATTCTCCAACATAAGTGGGAGCATGAAAAAACCATTATCAAGAATGTGACCAACCAGAAAGAAAAAATAGACCAGCTCAAGCTACAAGCCGAGCAAGCGGAGCGGGAATATGACTATGAAAAGGTAGCAGAAATAAGATACGGTAAACTCCTAGAAGCGGAAAACAAATTACAAGAATTACAACAAGCCACTCAAGCTTTAAAAACAGATAATCCCCTTATCAAAGAAGAAATAGATCAAGATGACATCGCAGAGATTGTCGCAAAATGGACCGGCATCCCCCTAGCGAGAATGCTGCAAAATGAACGCGAAAAACTTTTACACCTAGAGCAAGAACTCGCCAAAAGAGTCGCCGGGCAGGAGGAAGCCATTAGCGCCATCGCCGATGCCGTCAGGCGTAGCAGAGCCGGCATTCAAGATCAAAAACGGCCTATTGGATCCTTTATATTCCTAGGAAGCACTGGTGTGGGCAAAACAGAACTTGCCAAAGCCTTAGCGGAGTACCTCTTTAATGATGAGCATGCTATGGTGCGGATTGATATGTCCGAATACCAAGAAAAACATACCGTCAGTAGACTGATAGGCGCTCCTCCAGGCTATGTAGGGTATGATGAAGGCGGGCAATTGACAGAGATGATACGCAGAAGGCCTTATGCCGTAGTGTTACTAGATGAAATAGAAAAAGCACATATAGATGTCTTTAACATCCTCTTACAAGTATTAGATGACGGCAGGCTCACAGATAACAAAGGAAGAGTAGCCAACTTCAAGAATACCATCATCATCATGACAAGTAATCTAGGCTCCGCCATCATACAAGACAATCTGATTAATACAAGTGCTAACACAGCACCGGATGCCAACCTATTAGCCAAAACAAAAGAAGAAGTACTCGAGTTATTAACAGCCACCATGCGTCCAGAGTTCTTAAATCGCATTGATGAAGTAGTCCTTTTTCAACCACTTTCACAAAAGATCATCAAACAAATAGTAGGCATACAATTGCAACAAATAAGCAAACAATTGCAGCAAAATGGCATCAACTTGATAGTTACAGATTATATGCTGGTCGACTACCTCGCCAGAGAAGGCTATGATCCGCAGTTTGGCGCCAGACCTTTGAAACGTCTCATACAACGCAGCATCCTGAATGAGCTTTCGAAACAATTACTGGCAGGGACACTCACCTCCAGTCAAGCCATTGAAGTAACGATGACATCCGAAGGCCGCATACAATTCACTAATAGATAACCCGATGCTACCTATGACAAAGTATCTTTTATCCATATACATCCTATTAGCAGCGTTTTGTTTCAATAGCTTTAGCTGCAATACTATTGATGCAACGCCTAATACAAGTAGCCATCATGCGCCATCAAGTCCACGCACGCAACAAGATACTAGAAGTCAAAAGAATGTGGGTTTAGTAATCATTACGACAATAGAGGGGGTAAAGCATGTATTAGTACATATGAGGTATGATGACAAACTAGCTGGACCTGGTGGCGCAATAGATACAAAATCAGGCGGCAGCGTAGAATCACCAGAAGAAGCTGGAGCACGGGAAGCTAAAGAAGAATCTGGATTAGATATACCGCAAGCAGAATTAAAGCACCTAGGTATAGGAGGAGATAACGTTGTAATGCTATTATGGGAGACAAGTATACATAAGGTTCCTGGGCCCGATGCTACACATATACACATCAGATTATGAAACACGAAAAATCAAGCTACGTTAACGATGTGAAACTTAGTTGTCATAAGCGATTTT
>JALRAY010000075.1 GCA_023257955.1 Amoebophilaceae bacterium
ATCCAGACGTAGCACTTGCCATGGGTTGATTCGACTCTGTAGGCTTTCAAGGCCTTTGCAAGTACCTGAGTAGTTACCAATAGTTTTAGAATCTTGCTATCCGTTTGTTTTGAGGTGAGTTGCTAAAGTTAAGGTTGCATGCCGTTGACAGGAATGCCCCTGCTAGTCCTTGGCAAGTAGGCATGCCAATTTATTGCCCCCATGGAAAAGCATCTATATTTCTTCGTTTTTAGTTATGGTTTTGCTATAAATACGTAATTTCGCTCCATGCTTTCGAAGCCTACAAGACTTAGATTAATGACTATAGCTATGCCCATAAGAAAGAAAAAGTTTCCCCTGTTACATTTTGCTTCAAAAATAATGTTGTGTGGTTGCTTCCTTACAAGCTCCATAACCTCATACGCCTATAATTTTCAATTTCCCAATAATGATTCTGATAGTCCTTGGAAAATAAACCCCATTGCCATACACGGTGATGGTACCTTTGGTGTGTCCCTGCCTGTACCTTTGCATGACCTTGGGAAAGGTGGTTCAGTACAAGACCTACAAAACCGTCTCTTACTGATGGTTGGAGGGAAATTAGACATTGGCACCCTCTATGTTCGCAGATGGATACTTAGGCATTTTGATTGCTACCCGCAGCTAGGAATACTCCTAAAGTATAATCGTTTCTTCTTTAATATTGAGGAAAGCGCATATATAGGAGGAGGAATGGTTTACCTAGAGCCGAATCATGACTACACCACCCGCTTTGAAATGCTACCTAGATTCGGTGTAGGTATCGCTTATCTCAATATCCCTGGAGGATTTAGTTCTGTATATTTTTATAAACTCGAAGCAGACGGCACAAAAACAAAGACATATCTCTCTGCTTCCCACCTAGAAGCCTTTCGAGACGGCGTAGATCTAAATATACTCTTAGCTATGATGCTGAAGTTTAGAATAACCCCTCATTGGCATATGGCACTCACGCTAGGCTTGGATTATTACCCTGCTTTATTCGCAAAAGATGAAAAGTGGAGCAGAGCACAGCGGGCTATAGAAATCTATACGGTAAGCCTGAGTGGTGGATATACGCTATACCCCAGTGACTATATCCCTCCCCAAAGGTATTCTCCGTATGATGATTCTAAGACTTTGATTGATATAGCTTGGCTGAACTCTTTTAGAAAAGCTTATCTTGAAGTAACCAACAGCAGTACCAGTACCACTAACACCTCGCAGCAAGCTAACCAGAAGAAGCCACTCAAAATATATCAACCTTCTGATGATTATTATTACATAGGGGGCTTGCATATACAATGGAGTTGTAAAGTAACCAATAGCCATGCCTTTGTACTAGGCAGTGAATGGACGAAAGACTGGGCGCTAAAAGAAGAACTAAAAAAAACGATGAATACAAGCAGCATGCAGATGAGTATGATGCTAGGTCATGAGTTCGTGTGGGGTAAACTTAACTTTGGGCAATATGTAGGCGTCTACTTACTAAATAATACTCCTGAAATAGAAAAACCCTTCATTTATAATGACCTAGGCTATATACGGCTAGGCCTAAATTATAGAATCACCCCTTATTTGTATGTAGGCACTAGCCTAAAAATAGATGTATTACCAACACCTAGAAACATCCAAGGTAGTAGCCTCAGTAATGTGAGAGAATATACACGTATTAACTACTTAGACTTTAGAATAGGCTATACTTTTTAGCTGTCTGTAGCTAACTCCTCAATACTAGGAGGCGTTAAATTTTTAAGTAAGTGCTCGTAATTGTAAATTTGTAGCCATTATGAGTACATGTATTCCGAACTAAATCAATAATTAAAACATTAACCGTTATGCCTGCGATACACATAAGATGAAGGCAATAACACAGTATTAAAGCATAAAAAATAATATGGCAAATCATGCATCAGCACGTAAGAGAATAAGATCTAGCGCAACGAAATATATGCGGAATAGATATCAGTTAAAAAGTTGCAAAACAGCGATTAAGCAACTGAAACAGATCAAGGACAAAGAAGCGGTAGGGAAAAGTTTTAATAAAGTTGTATCTATGATCGATAAAATTGCGCGCAAAAACATTATGCATCCCAATAAAGCTGCCCGTACAAAATCTCAACTAGCACACTATCTGATAAAGTTATAATCATAACAGCTCCCCAATAGTTGTTATTAGCTATGCTAGACTTGCTTATTAACTCCTCCACCATAGACTCAGTATGCTGGTGGATTTGTTAATTGAACGGCAGTATTGCTACTACGTTTTTAAGAACGGGTAATAGCATGATTTTTCTTCATCATAAACCGAGAGCTCCGCGTTGTAGTAGTAGTCTAAATCTACATGTGTGTGATATTGTATAAATTTACTGCCATCTAAAGCCTGTAGTTTTTTGAATGCTTGTAAAGCGCATGATAAGCGTAACCGTTAACATGCAGGAAGTTGGGAGTTATCATTATGACCATAACATTGCAATAGACAACCTTCTACTATTATTGCTTTAAAAAAGATAAGCCGAAAGTGTTCGCCTGAAAGTGAGAGCTAACCTATCCTACGTAATTACATACACACATACGAAAACTTCAAATTAAGCGTATACATGTGGAGAGAGAGGTTGCTGCTCTAGCATTTGAAAGAAAATGACAAGGAGGAATTAGAGTCATGAACTCATAAAGAAATAGGGGAGTCATAAAACAAAAAGAAAAACGGCGACGACCTACTCTCCCATCAGGATGACAGTACCATCGGCGCTGCTGGGCTTAACTTCTCTGTTCGGAATGGGAAGAGGTGTACCCCAACGCTATAGTCACCTAGTTCTTTAATGTCTTAATTAGTAAGGGTAAGCATGTGTAACAAGTCACATACTTATCAGATGTATAAAATGACATATTGGTAAAAGTAAAGCGATTTAAGAAACTTATACGGACTTTAGTATTGCTTAGCTTTGTTATTTCTAACTTTACACCTGCAACCTATCAAGGTTATAGTCTATAACCGTCCTTAAGAAATCTCATCTTGGGGTAAGTTTCGTGCTTAAGATGCTTTCAGCACTTATCTTTAATAAGCATAGCTACTCAGCATTGCAACTGACGTCACAGCTGATACACCAGCGGCTTACTCAATTCGGTCCTCTCGTACTAGAATTAAATCCCCTCAAATTTCTAACGCCCAAAATAGATAGAGACCAAACTGTCTCAC
>JALRAY010000076.1:0-1689 GCA_023257955.1 Amoebophilaceae bacterium
TAATGGATTGCCTTCCTTATCTACCTCTATTTCTAGAAAGGTTTTGAGAAGACTCATATTAGAAGACTTTCCCCAGCGTCTTGGTCTAGTGATAAGAATAACATCGTTTTCATCATCAATGACTTCTTTTACAAAGAGACTTTTATCTACATAGGAGTTTTTGATGACTAACTTTTTAAAATCATCAGAACCTATGCCGCCGCGTTTGGGGATCGTAGTTGGTGTTTCCATAGTAGTGGTATTGGTACTGAGTTGGGTTAAGGGGGCACAGTTATAGCTTGCCGACACAAAAATAGCGCTTTTTGCGAAAGAATGTACTAGCCCCCCAACCCAGTCATTGCCAGAGCCCTCCTCTTCCCGTCATTGCTGTATGTGTTGCGTATTTCATTAACAGCGCTTTTTTTTCATCGTACTGAAATGGTTTTAGTGGATACTTAAGTTAAGCTATGATTTCTTTTTCGGCACTTGGTGTTGAGTAACTATAAAAGCGCATATTCTGCATCCAGGAGCTGATTATTCGTAATTCTATACATCATTCTGATGCCTAGAAGCAACAGGAAAAGAAAATATAACAAGACAAGCTTTGGCTCGCCGATTTGCTACACACTTCCTTCAGCGGCAACCTCACGGGTGACACCTTGTGTTTCGCTAATCCTACAGGCCTACCAGCCTGGATAGAGGACTTGCACCTCCCACTCGCAATTGTATGTGTTGCGTATTTTATTAACAGCGCTTTTTTGAAATCGTACTGAATTTGTTTTAGGCAGATACTTAAGTGAGTCTACGATTTCTCTTTGTGAGCTTTGTTTTGTGTTGCTATAAAAGCACATATACTGCATCCAGTAGCTGATTATTCATCATTCTAGGCATCATTCTGATGCCTACAAGCAACAGGGAATAAAACATAACAAGACAAGCCTTTGTACTTATAATATGAGCGTTAAAGCTATTGTTGAGCCAAATGCATGACAAGCTTGACAACGAATTACATAACAGATACAGCAATGACGTCATTGCGAAAAGCCGTTGGCGAACGAAGCAATCCATGAAGGGTGCTACGTGGATTACCTCATGATGAGGTATGGGTATGGGCTTGGCTTCACGCCCTTGGCTATGGAGAGGGTTACCATGGTTTATCTCCGCATACGCAAAGGCCTACGCCTCGATGAACCCTGCGGGATTGTCTTTGTTTCACTCGCAATAACAAACACTATGCTCTTCTCGTATCACCACCCTTTTACCTCCCCAATCACAACATCACCACCTCTCCAGTACCGAATGGAATGATATTTTTGTGGCAAATAGGAGATAAAGGGGCGATGAAAACTACCTGAATAATCTAGAAAGAAGCGGTATTATGGCCTCTCAAGCCTTGTTAGTCGTAGAATCAAAGACATCCCTCTCGTCCTGTATCGCCCCCTACCTCCCCGTCAACAACATCACCACCTCTCCAGTACCGAATGGAATGGTATTTTTGTGGTAAATAGGAGATAAAGGAGCGATGAAAGTAGCATAGCAACAGACAATAACTACCTATCAAAATGCTTAAAAAATCATTAGCCAACACACTACTAGCGCTTCTGAGTTGTTTACTAATATCATGTAAGGCAAATGTTGTTGTTAATAGCAACGATGATGCCCCGTACGAAGGAACAGCAATAGCTAGCCCTAACGTTAGCCATACTCATG
>JALRAY010000076.1:1698-3060 GCA_023257955.1 Amoebophilaceae bacterium
GTGTTGTTGTTAATAGCAACGATGATGCCCCGTACGAAGGAACAGCAATAGCTAGCCCTAACGTTAGCCATACTCATGATGAGCCTAAGGAAGATATTTGTACGAAAGTCAAAACATTGGCAACCGAATTGCACTGGAACAAAAGAGATGCATTGCGAACATTCTTCCAGGATGCCACAAACGAAGAAAAATTAAAACTTACCCAAAGGCTCTGGAGAGCAAAACGAAGGATACGCCACCATAGAACAGGAAAGTACCTGAATTTAAGAGGTCAAAAACCTAGATTCGAGCCTTATAAACCCAAAGGTAGTGACCTAGCTGCTAAGGGTCTTTTGCCTAGAATCGAAACAATAGCCAAGGCAAGCTTACTGCAAGATCTTAATGCCACTATTTGTCATTATACCGCTAGCAAATCGATGTGCAGTATCCTTGATCAAGGACTCTTCGGAAGAGAAACACTGGAGGCGTTCAAAATACAATATGTAAAAGCTGCTGGAGAGACGATAGATTTTCATAACGGTGATCATAATGTTATATGTTTTGGGCTCTTTGAGGTAGATCATTGCAAATTACAACAAGAAGCAGGCTACGCTATCATTAATCTAAAACCTGCTGCATTGCTTAAAAACGTAATTGCTGGTAGCGTATTTTGCAAGCAACATGATCTGTGCTTCCAAGGTATAAGCGCGCCTAAAACCTTTATTGCAATTAAAGGAGCAAAAGAGAAATTAAAAATAGAGTCTACCCAATGTGTAACTTCCATTTGTATGGATGGAGTGTTATTGGCTTATGAATTTCCTGAGTATGATGCGGCGTCTATGCCACAAGATGAGAGCCATTTAGATCCAGAAAAAAAGGAACTGTATCAAAAATTTAAGGCATCAATTAATCAAAGAATTTTTTATGATTTAGATCAGTTTACAGCATTTCTGGTAGGGGAATTCTTTTTTGCGTTAGAGCATCCAAATTTATATGCGGAAGATGATGATACGCCCAGCATCCTTTATGGTCCTACCCATGGGAAATATGCAACTACGTATACAAAACTATCGGACCAAGAAAGAGAAACGATCAATCAAGCATTTATTCGAAGAACTACTGAATTTCGAGAAAAGCTATATACCAAAATCCAACTATTAACAGACGCTGAGTTACGCACATTCGTGCTAGAAATAGCCAAAGCGATGGCACAAAGATGTAAAATAAACGTCTACGTAGCCTTTAAATTTAATATGGAGGATGTCGTTTCGGTTACATCGGTAAAAAGCAGTTGTCGGAGTAACGTTATACTGATCGTGAAAGAAAAAGCGAAATTCTTTGGGTAACTCCCCTCCCAGGTGATAATTTCAAGTCAGGCTATTA
>JALRAY010000077.1 GCA_023257955.1 Amoebophilaceae bacterium
ATCAAGACGATCATACTCCCTTTGATTCCCTGGATAGAATGAGTCAACTTAATGTGGAGGCTGATCACCTTGCAAAACTTCACCAACAGCAGGCTCCATCCCATCCTAGACATTTCACAATGAAAGGGGAACCCTGGTCGATCTACCATAACGGTTGTAAACTACTTGATTTTCCAGCAGAAATCTACTCTATTATTCATTCCAAAGCAGCTAGATCCTACTGGAATTCTACGGAAAAAATTCAAATAGACTGCTTCGATTATGTCAATTGGGAAGCTATAGAGGTGGCCATGAAAGCCACAAACCGTACTAATAGAATTTTTATAGCCAAACACACTATGGGAATGTGCGGAGTGGGTAAATGGATGAAACGGTGGAAGGAAAGGGAATCGGCTGCTTGTCCACGATGTGGTATGACAGAAGATGCCACTCATGTTTTATGCTGCCACGGTTCGGGGGCCGACCAAGTATGGTCTAAAGCAATAGATGAATTGTCAGACTGGTTTAAGGAGGTCCATACCGCCCCAGAAATAGCGTCTTCCCTATTAGAAGGAATTAATTTTTGGAGAAGGGGACTACAGCCCGGATTACCACCCGATACCTCGACCCGGCTAGCTTGTGAACAACAAATGGCCATTGGTTGGCATCTTGCTCTGGAGGGCTGGCTTTCAACTGAATGGGAGGTGCTCCAACAAGAACATTACTCAGCCACCCATTCCCGACGCTCGGGGCGACGTTGGGCTAGTAACTTAGTAAAGAAAGTATGGCGGATGGCATGGTCTTTATGGGAACATAGGAACTGTATTCTTCATGAGCAGGAAAATAACGTTACCAGTAAAGAAATAGAGCTACTGCATCGGAATATAACTCGGCTTTATGGCCGTTTAGACCAACTCCAGTTAGGGGAGGAAGATCAATGGTTGTCATCTATCCCCTTCCAGGCTCTCTTAAAGAAATCTAGGGACTACAAGGTGGGTTGGGTTCGCGCAGCAAAAACAGTGATAAAAAATGAGAAGCAAGTAATGCGAAATTCTCTCCGTCAAACTCGCCACATGAGACTGATAATGAGACAATGGTTACAGACTAGGCACCAATGAATATGTAATATGAGTAGTCGTTCGGTAGCCAGCTGGGAGCTATGCCCAGTTAGGTAGGCGACTTTAAAGCGCTATGCGCACTATTAATTAGTAATCCTTGAGTTATTATAATAATAATAATAGAAAGCCCTGCTAGGACATGGTCAAAAGCCGCTGTGGCATCAAAATCTGATAAAATCCCAGGGAATAGACTTTGGCAAGATAAATCAAAAAAGAGAATTTTATTGAGTACTGCATTGTTACAGGTTTGACCTGGGATAGCAAATTAAGCTTCATCAAGAACGTTATGGTATTTTGCATGCCATATTAGGCAATGGCCCCATATTACATGTAAAACAAAATTTAAATCTGCCTCGCATAGTTGTATAATTCTAAGATTTTCGATGTACCGCCCTTTCCCTTTCTCCTACGTAAGTTGGGAAGCTGTTTGCCATCTAGATAAAGAAGATGCTGTGATAAGAGAAGTATTTGCAATATCAATGATCAGATTTGGAATCGTAGTGTTGTCATTTTGAATACAGTCAAGGAGGGTCCTATAGTGACCCATATGTCGACCAGACCGTGAAGACGCGGTGCGTTCCTGTTTCGATAGGAAGAAAGATTTAAAGTCCTCAATAGAAATATGCAGTGAGCTTTCACTATCTACGAGTTTTTTTGTTCCCCAATCCATTGTTGTTGAGTTTCAGAAAGCTTAAGGGATGGTAGCAACTGGTCAAGGAAAGAACCATTCAGGATGTGATCAATTTGCTCCGATGATGATTCTGGGTTTATTGCATTATATAAAATAGGATCTGTGATAAATGGAGTTTCCAAAGATTGTAAGAAATGCCTACGGTTGCGGGCCAGTATGTGATCTTCCAGTTCATTTGAAGAGTTAAAGTAGTGTGCTCAGTAGGTGAGTTGCAGAGGGAGCTAGATGGTACGTCAATTTGTGTGAATAGTTGCTGTGGTTTACCCATTAGCTCTTTAATTTGTCTATATATTGCCCGTGATTCCTCAGATTGTCTCATCTTTGAAGCCAGGAAAGATGCACATTCCTGTATTTTTTTTTCGAATTTCTAAACTGCGTTTCTTGCAAGAGCGCCATCTTGCTCTGGCCTCCTTCTTTTTTTTTCTGGATGATGTATTTGTCAGTGATCTCGTGTTCGCTGTCAGAAATGTCTGTGTATGTGTGTAATCTGTTTAAGTAATCCCAAAGAAAGAGTTTTTTCATTGCCATCATTGCCTTTTGTTTCAAATATGAAAAAGTTTTTGCAATAGATCTTAGTTTGGGTTACAATTATTGGTGTTGGTTAGCATGTCTAGAGCAAAGGCGTTCGGTGGATAACATAATCTCTGTAGGTTGGGAATCAATTTTATCAAGTTTGATGGCATCTTCTTTCAAGAAAGGATATATAGGCGATGTGGCTTTCTGTATTAGAGAATCCATGCATTTGACCAAATTATGGTTAGTCAACTGTTCCATAACATAGTTGATATAGGTTGTAGAAGATTTCTGGTTACCCGATGTAGCAAACAGGGTATTTGAGGAGACAAATCAGAATATGTTGAGGAAAAATGTGAACCGAGATCAAGGTCCAGGACAATGCCAAGGTACCCTCTGATTTTTTTGCCATTCTATCAAATATTGACGGACATGGTCACCCTTGTAACATTCTTCAGTAGATTGGTTGTCATCTAAGAGTAAAATTATCGCATGCTGTTTCTTTTGTAATTCCTCAATAGCAGAATTTCAACGTTTGATGGCATCCATTCTAGGACAGAAATTCCCATGTGGTGTTTTTTGGTGTTCATACAGTTTTGTTCATGAAA
>JALRAY010000078.1 GCA_023257955.1 Amoebophilaceae bacterium
TTGTTTTTTGCTCCGTTTCGTCGGTATACTCGTTTTACTATGAAGTTTCTTGATGCCTTGATAGCCTGTGTCTACTAAAGCTTGTATGTGTTCTTTCTCACCGAAGCCCGCCTGGCTGCGCCATGCATAGCGCAGCCAGGCTTCTCGCTAAACACATTACATAATAATTTTATTGAAGACCCTGGTAGCCCACCACATCATCAACAAGGTAACGGAGATCATAAAGAGGAATGCATACCCAATGCTTGGATCTGCAAAATCACCGACTACCAAATGCCGAGAGGCTTTGATGACATAGTACATAGGGTTGCCATGGGCAAGGATCTGCAGCCACTTGGGGGCAAGCTCCATGGGAAGCATCATGCCCGATAAGAGGGTAAGTGGCATATAAACACCATGTACAACAGGTGATAGTTTATCTTCTCTTTTGGTGATGAATGCGATGGTATGACTAAAAGATGCCGTAGTAGTTACCAATAACATGAGTAAGATGAAGGATACGATCATTCCCCAGGGATGACAATGGAATCCACAAGGGATACAGAGCAATACAAGGAATAAAGCGCTTGCAAGGGTAACGATAACATTCTGAAGGACCATGCCCGCTAGGATGGAAAAACGCCGAATGGGCGTTACCCGAAATCTTTCTATGACGCCATGGCGCAGCTCTCCTACCGTACCAAAGCCTACAAACATGCCTCCCGAGGCTATCAAAGTCAGTACGCCAGGGATAAAAAAGGTTAACACATTATCACTCGCTGTAAACTGCTGTAGGTCCAAGCCCTTTAATAGCGGGGAAAAACATACCAGATATAGGACGGGGTTTATCAACAGCATAAAGATATAAATGGGATTTCTGCGTGTTTCCATCAACTTACGCATCAATATTAAGCTTATCTCTTTTATCATAATTAGGTTAGCGTTAGGGGTTTTTAGTTAGTTGCTTTCTTCTCGCAAAGCACGTCCTGTCTTTTTCAAAAAGACATCATCTAGCGTGGGTACGGACATATTAATGCTATGTATGGTGATGCCTTCGTTATGCAGCAGACGTAAGGTATGGGCTAAACTCACATCCCCTTGCGCCACATAGAGCCTCAGACATGCGTCTTCTTTAACAACCTCTTTTATGAAAGGCTGCGCTGTTAGCAAGTGTATAGCCTGTTTTTCTTGCTCCTTATGCACCACTATGCTGATGACATCACCCGTAATGTTTTGCTTCAACTCCTTGGGTGTGCCTACTTCCACAATTTTTCCTTGATCCATAATAGCCAAACGATCGGCTAAAAAATCAACTTCATCTAAGTAATGGGAAGTGATGAAGACAGACATGCCTGCGTTTTTGAGTTGCTTGATTTGATGCCAAACATTAGCTCTATTTTGCGGATCTAAGCCTGTTGTCGGCTCATCCAGGAAAAGAATTTGAGGGGCGTGCATAATACCCAATGCAATATCCAATCTTCGTTGTTGCCCTCCCGAGTAAGTGGCCACAAAACGATCTATGCATGCCTCCAACGCCAGTAGTTCTATAACCCGATCCGCTGCTTTGATAGCTTCTGCTTTACGCATGCCATAGAGTTGCCCTTGTAAAATGAGATCCTCTCTGCCGGTAGCATTTTTATCACCCCCCCCTTGTTGACTTACGTAGCCAATCCTTTTCCTAACCTCTTTGGGATGGATGGATACGTTATACCCCGCTACCATGGCTTCCCCGCTATCTACAGGCAACAAAGTGGTGAGCATCCGTAAGGTTGTAGTCTTGCCGGCGCCATTAGGTCCCAAGAAGCCGAAAATCTCTTGCTCAAAAACTTCTAAATTCACGCCTCGCACAGCTTCTACAATTTTGCCTTGGCTGGGAAAGGCTTTTTTGAGATCGCGAACGGTAATAATGCTATTCATAGTAAATCATGGATGTTGAGTTCAATTATATCGATTTAACGCTTGCTGCGCAATGTGTAATGCGGGTAAAAACCAAGGCGTGAGTATGTGAGGTTGTTCTTTGTTCCACCTATTTAACGCTTCCAGAGACACCCATAGCGCCTGTGCAACCTCATCGCGGTTGTATTGATCGATGTTTCCATCATAGTAGCCAACCAACACATGATCATATTCATGCTCTGTGAGACCATTGTCAAATGCTGCTTTGTACATGAAGTGCCCTGCATACGTCAAATCAACACTAAAGCCCATTTCTTCTTGCAGGCGTGCTTTCCCAGCTGCCATCGTTTCCTCTCCAGGTTGTTGATGACTGCAACAGGTATTTGTCCATAGCCCTCCACAGTGGTACTTAGCTGGATGACGTTGCTGCATGAGTAACTCCAGCTGATCTGCATGAGTGCGAAAGATAAACACGGAGAAAGCACGATGTAACAGCCCTTTTTGATGTGCTGCAAGCTTTTCCGCCTTACCCATTTCTTCGTCGTGTTCATTGACCAGTATTACATATTTTCTTTCCATATGATTGGCTATTAGAGGTTGTTAATTGAGCGTTAAATATGTGCGTGATGCTTGGAATATCTATTTTCTTTACGGCGATACTGTGATGGGTATGGTATTATTTAACAAGCTCTTGTTCTGCGTATTGAAAGAATAGTGAAAGAAATTCCCCTTTCTTGTTTCTGAGTGCTGCTAAATCTATCCACATATGTTTCCCCCCTGCATCTTTGGCGCCATATTTTGTTGGAGTAGTTTCTTTGACTTCCCAATTATACTGATCGTGAAAGAAAAAGCGAAATTCTTTGGGTAACTCCCCTCCCAGGTGATAATTTCAAGTCAGGCTATT
>JALRAY010000079.1 GCA_023257955.1 Amoebophilaceae bacterium
AGCAGAACTGAAAGCAGAGGCATTACGCATTCTTAAAAATAATCAAGGTCCGGCCCAGTCCGAACTAGAAAAGGCCCGCAATTTACTAGGCGTAGTCTATAAACCAGCTGTACTCAGTATCCATGCCATGTCTGGGGGAAATCCTAATCCAGAGCTAGCTACCCATCTCCAACACCAAGTAAACATCTACAGTGAACAAGAAAATTATATAAAGGGCGCTATTAAGGAACTCAAGAAAGCACGCAGAAATGACTGGGAGGTAGAAATGCAACCCTTTAAGTATTTAGATGACGTATTCTCCAGAGAAGCTGTTAGTCATGATAAAGCGATAAAAAAATTTAATCTGCATGGGCTAAGTAACTTTTTTACCATCGTAGCCAAAGAACCTAAGCCACCTACACCATGGTGGAGCATTATTGCTGTAGCCCTGATTGGCCTCGCCCAGATGGCGGCAGGGTTTATTCTAAAAGTGTATACCTGTGGTATGTATGGTGGTAGTCTGATCTCAGAAGGTATTTCAGATATGATTACATCTGTCAAGTCCGCCATCAAAGGAACCTTCTCTTGGGCAGAATGGGGATTACAAAAAGCCATTAGCTTGGCTGTTTCACTCATCTGTGTAGGTTTTGCAAAAATCAAAGAAGCTTTTTCCAAAACGGCAAGCGGGATAACGACTATGGCAGGGAATACCCTGGGCGCAGAAGGTATCAAATTGGCTACCAAGGAAATGGGACTAATGCTCGGCAAGGCTGTTGCCAAAGAATGTATCACAGGTTTGGCAGATTATGCCATTAGTGAGACTATCATGAAGGATATTGAACGCAAGATTGCCGAACAAGTCAGTGAAGAGATTACAGCGGCGTTAAGTAATAATGATTTTGTGCAACAAGCCCTTGCGTTGGATAATAAACAAGGTAATAACTATTGGCAACAGCTCCTTATTGAAGAAGGAACTAAAAAGTTAATGGAAGAACAAAGCAAATGGGTAACCTTCTTAACAGAAGTAGGTAAAGGAGTCGCTAGTAACAAAGTAGCAGGGGCTTCAGAAGTGTTTAAAGGGGCTGCTGCTATCAGTGCGCTGAAAGATTTGACTTGCTATACCAAAGACTTCATGAAACAATGGGGGAAGGACATAGAAAGCAAATACAAAACTGAGCTTAAAGAGGCCCAAAAGAAACAAGAAGATAAAGAAAAGGAAGACGCAGCAGAAAAAACACGCCAACAACAAGCCATGGCTAGGGGGCAAGTTAGCTGTAGTAGTGTTACCCCTAATGTACAAGGGGATATACCGATAGGCAAAAGAGAAGAAGGATATACTACAAAAAGAACTTCTTTTAAAGATCTTAATACCTCTTTTCATGCAACAAGTGGCCCATCTAGCAAGGCAAAGATTCATGATAGCTTTTCTGGGATTATCACAGGTAAAATAACGGGGAGTATACAAAGCCACATCATGAAGCCTGCTACCAGTATGGTGGCTAGCTTTACCATAGACAAGGTGACCATGAAGGCGCAACAGTCTATAGATCAACAGTGGGATTCGTTACGGCAGGAACAGGAGCATAGGTTGTTGGAATATGAATTAACCCAACAGCAAACAAAGACAAAAGATAGAAAGGGTACGCAACCAGATAATCCGCGCGGATCGCCTGCAGCGCAGCCAGATGACACATCCTCGCAAGAACAACAACCAGAGCTTCCACCTGAGGTAAAGGAATATGTAGACAATGCGGGTTCTGGGGGACCAGCTGATACGACCTTTGTAGCTGGGTTTGCTCAAAAGTCTAAAAGACCTATTTGTGTATATGATAAGAACGGCAAACTGATATTCAAATACGGCAAAGAGCACAAAGCTGTTCCGATGGATATACAGTTCATCAAGAACCCAGATGGAACCGGTCACTGGCAAGTAGTGGGTGGTGATGAAGTTGTATCTAGTGGTGTTAATAACTGCCTCCCCGATGCGCTCCTAGCGCAACTCTCTCAAGAGGAACGTGATAACCTCAATATCCACACGGCAGATGATCTCCGTAAAGCAACGGTAGAGGTCATCGGAAAGAGTCCTGAGCTTACCCAAAAGATTCTGCAGTCTGCAGAAAAGCTCAAAAGTATCAATAAGGATGTGCTGATGGCGGGAGGAAATAGATACCGCATTGATGTTGGTAAAACCAAAGACCCAAGTTCAAGCTCTCATTACAGATCTCAATATGTTAACGATGATGGAGGTAATGAAATAGATTATTTGGACGTAGGTTCCTATGATAAAGACGGTAACTTCCAGTTAAAAAAATGCGAAGTCATAGAACGTGGCCCAGGCGGAATATATCTGGTGCGCTTTGCAGAAAGTGATAAGTCTACGATCGGGGTGTTATTAGCACCAGGAAATGATCCAAGTAAGGATATTCAAGGGTATGGTCTAGAGCCTGGAGGTCCTTCTACCGCTGAGTCTGGTAAGAATAAGCGGATACTAGCAGGTGTACTCAACGTTATGAAGAATGACGGAGATAAATACC
>JALRAY010000007.1 GCA_023257955.1 Amoebophilaceae bacterium
CAAGTCTTGGATGACATATCCGGTCAATCAATTCGCGGCCTGGAAAAAGCCACAGACACAATTATCTTAACGGTCCCGCTACAAGTCAATACAAGGAGTGTTAGTATACATAGTTTTTTACGTAATGTCATAAATATTCTTTGCGCTAGTTTCTATAATTCCTGAGCTAATTCAGGCAATAATTTAGGTTTATATGGTTTGCTGTTGTTGTCTTACCGCTTTAAAAACCTGCGTCACCTTCAGCGAAAGATTCAAGAACACGATTTTAGCATTCAAGTTGCGTTCTATACAAAAATGCGCTTGCTGGATCCATGCATTCATCTGTTGAATCGTCTCCTCATCTAGAATGGCGCCTAGTTTTTGGATGATCTCCCTTTCTGCTTGTTGGACTTGCAATAGTTGCATTACCTGCAACCGCGCTACCCATATCTGGCGTAACATCCATAAGCTATACATTAAGAAATGCTTTTGCGTTGCCTTGTCATACGCTTGGAAGGCATCTACCTCTGCAACGAGCTTACTAAAGTCATAGGCATAACAGATGCGCATCCAATGTACAAAATGCTGCATAAAATCATTTTGATTGTCCGTTATTAACTGATAGGCTTTTTGCGCATTTCCCGCTGCCAGCTTTACGATCGTTGCTACATCCGTAGTATCCGTTAGTTGCTGCTGATAATGTTGCGTGATGATTTGCTGCATAGCCTCATCCGTAAAAGGGGGGATGTACATTTGTTGCAATCGAGAGCGTATGGTTCCTAGTAAATTCTCTGGGGAGTGGCTAATGAGTAAAAAAACAACCTGCGCAGCGGTCGGTTCTTCCAGTATTTTGAGCAAAGCATGCGCCGCAGCAGGGTGCATGTACTCGGGCAACCAAATAAGATTCACCTTGTAACTACTCTCAAAGGCATTCAACATGATATACTGCGTCAGGTCGGTGATAGCCGCTTTTGTGATGAGCGGTTGGCTTTTGGTAGTGCCTAGGTAGTTACTCCAATCTAAGAAATGGCCATAGGGTTGCTCCCCTAAAAACGCAGACCACGCAGGCAGCAATTGTTTCCCAGAAGTATCAGGTGTTTTATTAGTAGTTGTAGCAGTAGGGAAAATAAACTTCACATCCGGGTGCGTCAACTTGCGTAGTTGCAGACAGCTCTTACAGGTTCCGCACGCATCTTCGGGGGAAGGTTGATGGCAGTTAAGATAGGTGGTAAAAGCCAACGCTAATGGCAAAGCGGCATTGCCTACAGGTCCCCAGAAGAGGTGCGCATGTGGCACTTGCTTTTGCTGCGCCATGTATAGCAATCGTTTTTTTAAATGATCAGGAGCAGGTATGTCGGCAAAGTACATAAATGATTATAGCAATGAAGAAGATACTCCGTGCGAGGCGTAATAATCATACAACTCCGATACAATAGCCTCATCTACCTTAGTTAGTTCCTGATTCCGTCGCTTCATCATATTAGCTATACTCACCAGCACATCATCCAGGTTATGAACAACAAAATTATAAGGAGGAGAGCCTTTCGTAAAGGCAGGTAAATAGCGTTTCATATACCCTGTCCCAAATAAGCTAGCTCCTATGCCTATCACCGTCCCCGTATTGAAATTGGTGCTGATACCACACTTGCTATAAGCGCCTAAAAACAAGCCGCAAAACTGGCGATCTGTAGGCACAAAAGTTTGCGTGTACTCATCCCACACCGTGACAGGGTTATAATCATTCCGCAGATTAGAGATAGTAGCATTCGCACCTATGTTGCACCATTCTCCTATCACAGAATGTCCTATAAATCCGTCATGTGCTTTATTACTATACTCAAAGAGGATGGAGTTAGATACCTCCCCGCCAACCTTGGAATAGGGGCCAATGGCTGTATTGTCATATACATAGCTCCCTACTTTTATTTGAGCCCCTTCAGCAACAACCAATGGCCCTTTGAGTACCGCTCGTTCTTCCACCACCGCATTTTTACCTATATAGATAGGTCCCTTCTCCGCATTTAAGATAGCCGCTTTAATGACAGCTCCTTCTTCTATAAAAATATTATCGGGATGATAGCAAATGGTATGGTTATCTGCAATAGGATGGGATGACCGCTTTGTGCGTATCGTTTGCAAGTCTGCTTCCATCGCAATAGCATGATAACGCCATAGATCCCACTTGTGTTGGATTTGGATTAATTCCTCTGCGGCATACACGATAGCCGCTCCTTGCGTAGCATACTTGGAACAAAAGTCTATCGTTAATTCATGGGGTTGGGAAGTGCAAAAGGCAAGCAAGGTATCGCCGTATAATAGGCATTGCCCAGGTGCTAAGTTTGTGATAGCTTGTATCACCTTTGGGGTAGGTAAAAAACTGCCATTAATGCATACATTGTGCGCAGCAGCAGTAGCGGGAAATTTGGAGGATAAGTAAGGTTCTGTGATAGAGGAAAAAACGGTCGCATCATCTTGCCATACGGTTTGCCACTTTTCCATAATGCTAGTAATGCCGACACGCAAGGAAGCGATCGTTCTAGTATCAGTAAATGGAGCAAGGCTGAGTCGGTTGCGGTATGTATCAAAAAGTAAAACGTTTACCATGTTGTATAATTTCGATCTTCACGCATAAAAAAAGACTGCAGCCAACACGCTGCATAGATACTGTACATAGGGAGTAACTACTCAGATAGCAGAAACACGCTTTCGAAGGTTATTGCTCTGAGATAATCCATTCGTTGTGCAATTGGGCTCCGTATGGGTTGCTTCAACGCCTACGGTTCCTCGCAATGACGACATTTTTCTTGCGCAATGGATTATCTTGGATGAGCCCTTCGGGGTTTATTCGTCGCCTTCGACCTTGCAAGGCCGAAGGCAAGTACCTGAGTAGTTACCATAGGGGAGATATTAAGTTTACGCATGCAGCCACTATCAACGCATAGTAAGCCCATAATGAACTCAAGGCCTGTTACCGATATTGATGATGACTGGTTATACCCTTTTCTCTTTAATTCTTGCCTCTTTACCCACTTTGTGTCGCAGATAGAACAACCGGGCTCTTCTTACCCTGCCAAGTTGCTTCACTTCTATCTTTTGAATACTAGGACAAAGCAAAGGGAAGATACGTTCTACGCCTATCCCCTCCGATATTTTACGGACCGTAAACGTTTCTCCATTGGTATTGGGATGTCTGCGTTGGATAACAACGCCTTGGAATTGCTGAATACGCTCTTTCTTGCCTTCTTTGATCTTGATATGGATATTGATAGTATCCCCAGCTTTAAAAGCGGGGAATGATGTCCGCTTTTCGGCGTATTCTGCTTCTATTGACTTGATTAATTCACTCATTTGTGTAACATTGGATGGTAATACATAACCACATACTGCGACTGTTTGCACATGGTTATCAATTTTATGGCTACAAAGATATAGAAAATACTGCTACAAAGAAACAATCGTGCTTTTGCCCCTTACCACGATGCATACATATTGCGCGGAGAAGCTTGAAATCAGGCTTGGAAATTCATCATAAAAGCTCTGCTATCTCTGGATCATCTAGTATGGAGTTATCTACGAACGACTTTGCCCCTTTCTCTTCTTGCAAGGCTGCTTTGACTATATCTTTATTTTTCTTCAGTTCCTGACTAGCAAATTCTAAGGCTAAGCCATTTTGCTTAACTGCTGCCAAGACTATGTCTTGATTATTTTTTAATCTTGCAGAAGCCCATCGTAATACGGGACCACTTAGCTTAACAGCTGCTAATACAATACTATCGTTATCTCGTAAAGTTATATGCGCCCATTGCAGTGCATAGCCGTCCTTGTTAACAGCGATCGAAACTATAGATTCGTTATTTTTTGTAGTTGAGGACTAGCAAATTCTAAGGCTCTACCATAATTAGTAACAGCTGCGCGTACAATATCTTCATCATCGCGGAAATCTTTCTTGACTTTTGTTAAGTAATGGCCCGCTCCTTCTATTGCGGCTAGTACTACATCTTTGTCATCTCTATATTTTTCATATTCTTTGAAAGAGTCACTGAAATCACAAAACAAACGTATAGGCCATTTTTTTTACATCTTCTATAGCTTGTTCTTTCGTTAACTCATTATCATCAGAGTTATTGTTGGGTTGCGAGGTTGGTGCTGCATCAGGTGTAATCTCCACTTTTTTGTTGCAAGTATCACAAGAAATGACGGTGCCACATAGTAGTAATAGGCAAATGGTGTATTTCATAAGGGGGGTACTTGGTTATAGCTATAATAGATAAATTGATGATAGGCGAAATTACAAAGTTGGTACATTGTTGCATGCAGCCTGTGTGCACATACAATTGGGGCTATAGGCTACATGTGTTTAAAAAGGCTTGTAACTCTGGATCTTGTAGCAATGCCCTATCCGCATACCACAATACGGCTTTATTGACGTGCATAGCTAACCAGACAGCGCATTTATTGCTTCGTATCCGCTTACTGGCATGCAAAAAAGCGCTTGCTTGATGCGTTACCGCTATGGAAACAATCGCCTCATTGTCTTGTACGGATGCATCCGCAAATTTTAGCATGTATGGATTAATTTCAATAGCCAATTGTACGATGCTTAGATCGTTTTGCACCTCGTTGCCTGCATATTGGAAGGCATACGCATCATTTGTAATGGCTAACCGGACTATATCAGGGTTATTCTGCTGTGTTAGACTTGCAAAGCGTAAAGCGCTACCATCATTTTTAACAGCTGCTTGAACGATAGCTGGGTCATTTTGTAACGTTTCACTGGCCCACTGTAAAGCTTCCCCATCGTTGGTGACTGCTGCTTATACGATCTCAAAGTCACTTCTCAACCTTTCACTCAGGGCATACAATAACCAACCTGCTTGTGCGACGGCTACCATGCCGAGGGTTTTATCATCCGTGTATGATTGGTAATCTTCCGTGAGTAATAGACTAGGCGCATTGCGGCGGATAGCTGTAATCAGCGCTTCGTTTGTTTCGACCTTAGGCGCGTTCTCATTTGGTATCGAATCATCGGGAGCGAGACCTATTTGCAAGGTTGTTGTTGTCTTAGCCTGCTTTTTACAGCTATTACAGGATAGCAAGGTAGTAGATAGTACCATGAGCAAAAAGGAGTATGGCATCATGGTAGAATACTTGACCATCATATAACTATTGCAATTTACGCTTTCATGGGTTGTAGCCCCCCTGCTAATAAAGACGTGATTATTTTTCCATAACCTGTCTGAGATATTTAGCAGTATAATTGTTCTCTAATTTGATCATATCCTCTGGAGTGCCTGCAAAAACTACATTTCCACCATTTTTACCGCCTTCCGGTCCCATATCGATAATCCAGTCTGCGCATTTGATAAAATCCATGTTATGTTCTACCACAACCACGGAATGACCTATATCTACCAGATGGTTAAGCACCCGTAGCAATTTATGGATATCATGAATATGTAAGCCCGTGGTAGGCTCATCGAAAATAAAGAGCCTATGCTGTAATTCATCCATGGTGGCATCAGGTCGGTGGATATCGACTTTCTTATAGGTAGCATCAAAATAATATGCGAAACGCAGTCGTTGTGCTTCTCCGCCACTTAAGGAGCTGCAAGATTGCCCTAGCTGGATATACCCTAAGCCTACTTCTTGTAGTTTCTTGATTTTCTTGTAAATATTGGCGGTTGCCTTTTCATTAAAGAAGTCACAAGCATCATCCACGGTCATGTGCAAGATGTCTATGATGTTGTTGCCTTTATACTGGACTTCTAATATGTCTTTTTTAAAACGCTTGCCATTACAGTCTTCACAAACCAGGGTGACGTCTGCCATAAATTGCATTTCTATCACTACCTCGCCTGCACCTTCACAGGTTGGGCATCTTCCTCCTTCGGTGTTAAACGAGAAATGGTGAGCTCCGTATTGCCGTTCTTTCGCCAAAGGCTGTTTAGCAAAGAGCGTGCGAATATCGTCATATGCCTGAATGTAGGTAGCAGGGTTAGATCTAGAAGATCTCCCTACTGCATTTTGATCTACCAATTCTACGAAGTTTACCTGAAAGTAATCACCTCCTAGCTTACGGAATTTACCTAAGGGAACGTCTTCTGTAGTGAGATATCTGCGCCTTTTGGCTATTCCTGCATATATGATGTTATTCACCAAGGTGGATTTACCAGAGCCGCTTACGCCGGTTACAACGGTGAATGTGTTCAAGGGGAGGGTTACATCAATATTTTTCAAGTTATGTTCTTCAATGCCTAAGAAATCGATTTTATATCTATGCTTTCTTCTTTGTTGAGGGATCTCTATGCGGGTTACACCATTTAAGTATTGTGCGGTATGGCTGTTATTAAACTGTTTTAATGCCTTCCAATCACCTTGAAAGACAACTTCCCCACCTTTTGAACCTGCTTCAGGGCCGATATCAATCAAGTGATCCGCCACACGCATCAGCGCTTCTTCATGCTCTACTACAATAACTGTATTGCCTAAATCACGTAGCGCTAATAGCACTTCTATCTGCCTATCGGTATCTCTAGGATGTAATCCGACGGTTGGTTCATCTAAGATATATAGTGTATCTACAAGGGTTCCGCCTAATGCGGTAGCCAGTTTGATGCGCTGAAATTCTCCGCCAGAGAGGGTATTTGATGCGCGATGGAGGGTTAGATAACTGAGGCCTACTTTCTCCAGATAAGTAATCCTGTTTTTGATTTCCACCAACAGCCGATTGGCCACTTTTTGTTCATGAGGAGAGAGTGTCAATTGGTCAAAAAAGGCATACACGTCTGATATAGGCATGAGCAAGAGTTGATGCATGGAGTGGTCTCCAATTTTTACATAGCGCGCGTCTTTGCGAATTTTCGTCCCTAGACAGTCGGGACATAACATCTCAGATTTGTACCGATCTATGAACCAAGATCCGCGGTATCCATTGTCTTGTACCCAGTCGAATACTACATTGATGCCTTTGAATTTTCCTTGGCTGTCATTATGATTCCATAAGAAATCTTTTTCATCCTCTGTAAGCTCCTTATACTCCTTGTCTACTGGAAACCAATCGTATGCAGCATCTTTTAGTAAAGGCTTTTGAAAACGTGCCATGCTTTGCGATTGAAAAGGCTCTATAGCTCCTTCTTGTATAGATAGGGATTTATCGGGTATAACGCGTTCTGGATCGAGCACTTTCGATTTCCCTTTGCCTTGGCATCGCTTACAAACGCCATAGGAGTTATTAAAGCTAAAGAAGTTGACGGAAGGCACTTCAAAGGTGATACCATCTTGCTCAAATTTATTGGAGAAGGTTTGCGTGCCTTGGTCCACGATCTCCACGCAACAAGTGCCTTTCCCTTCAAAAAATGCCGTTTCAACAGAGTCTGTAATCCTATTTTTTATATCATCCGACTCCGTAAGATCGTCCTCTATTACCAAACGATCTACCAGTATAGTAATGGGTTCATTCGTCAACGTGATGTTAGATGCTTCATCTACCACTTCTTCAAGCATGTGCATTTTGCCATCTTGCATTATGCGTGTATAGCCTTTGGCAAGCTCAGTTTTTAAATCATTGATTACAGTGGTAGGATCCTGCGAAGTCAATGGGTAGACAATCATGACTTTGCTACCACAGGGTTGCTTAATGATATAATCGACTATATCCGAAACGGTGTCTTTGGTAACTTTCTTACCACTGACGGGGGAGTAAGTCGTGCCGATGCGGGCATAAAGCAGTTTTAGGTAGTCATCTATCTCTGTGATGGTCCCTACCGTAGAGTTAGGATTATTGCTACTGGCTTTTTGCTCGATAGCTATGGCTGGCGATAGGCCTTGAATGGAATCGACATCTGGCTTGACTAATTTTCCTAAGAACTGCCTGCTATACGCACTTAAGCTTTCTAAGTACATCCGCTGTCCTTCTGCAAAGAGAGTATCAAAAGCTAAAGAAGATTTCCCGGAGCCTGATAAGCCCGTGATGACGGTAAGTTTATTTCTGGGGATGGCTACGCTCAGGTTTTTAAGGTTATTCACACGAGCGCCTTTAATGATAATAAAGTCTTTGGCATCTAATTGATTAAGATCTTTCATAAGCATAATTTATGTAGTCATGTGGGATAGGGTTAACATCCTCGCCTTCAGGCGAACACTTCTGTATTTCCTATTTTGAGTATAATAGACTTCTTCTGAAACCCTTTGTATAAGTGCGTTCCTGTGTATTATAAGGGTATAATTTTGAGTTTCGGAAGAACTCTAATATAGAGAGTTTGTCTAGCGTGAGTTCATTATCACGATGATGGCTCTCAAGCTTACTATATTTTAGAGGTTAGGTTTTTAATGCGCTTTACAAGAGTTCAAAAAACTACCGGCTTTAGACGGGAGTAAATTTATTTATGATCGATGATTGGGTACAACATGCGAACACTATATTTCTCACACTGCGCGGAGTTGACTACACTTGAATGCCGATAGCGGTAAGTGGTTTTGCATGGTTATGATACGACGAAGGCTAAGAGATGGATGCAAAAAAATAAAACTTATAATAGAGCTCTTCCGAAAATTAAAATGCAAATTCATATTTATTAAATTCTAGCCATAAGATTAACCACAAATGCAACTTTTGCTCCAATTCTTAATTCTGATCTTGGAATGAAGGTTAAATAACGTTGGGATACTCAACCCGCAACAATCTATAAGAGGTTTCAGAAGAGCTCTAATGCATGAATTTAACCGAATTTGCTGGATTCTATATTATTAATCGTAAATAGTACCTAATTACCCAGACCGATATAACATCCTTTCCGCGTCCATTTTTAGTAATACAAAGAGCATTAAAGAAAAAGCCCATAGGGAAGAACCGCCATAGCTGATAAAAGGCAATGGGATCCCGATTACGGGCAAAATGCCGATAGTCATGCCAATATTTACAAAGAAATGAAAGAAGAGGATGGATGCTACACCATAGCCATATACCCGTGCAAATCTTAATCTCTGTCTTTCTGCTATATACAGTATACGGAATATAAAACCCATGAAGAGCATAATGAATAGACAGCTCCCCACGAAACCATACTCTTCTCCAATGGTGCAAAAGATAAAGTCTTTACGTTGTTCAGGTACAAAGCCATACTTTGTTTGTGTTCCTTGTAAAAATCCTTTTCCCCATAAACCACCCGCACCTATAGCTATTTTCGCTTGCATCACATTCCAACCGATGCCTAAAGGATCTACTTGAGGATTCAATAGCACTTTAATTCTATTCTGTTGATGCGGCTTTAAAACATTACCAAGGACTGACTCTATACCTTCCACAAAACAAATGGTAGTGATGATGATGCTCACCACTAGCAATACTTTCTTAAAACTGCTTCTATTCACGCCTATGAGTAGCATGCCTATGCTGATAGTGCCAATAATTAAATAAGTAGTTGAGAGGAGTAAACTCAATACAAAGATACCAATCACCCACAAGCCCAGCAGAAAGATTAATCTAGACCAACCCTCTCTATAAAGTACGATGCAAAAACTGCTAAACACCAACGCAGAGCCTACATCCCCTTGTAAAACAATGAGCACTGTAGGTAGCAAGATCAACAACAGGATACGCGCTTGCATTCTGGGAGTTGTAATCCCATAGGCCATATGCCCATCTAAGCGTTTGGCTATCGCCAATGCACAAGTCAATTTTGAAAACTCGGTAGGCTGAAATTGGATACTCCCAAACTGAAACCAAGAACTATGTCCCCCTACCTTTACGCCCCATAAAAACGTGCCTGCAAGCATCAGTATAGATACTGCATACAAGAAGTAGGCGAGAGAAAGATAAAATTTAGTATCTAACAATACAGAGATTGCGAAGACAATACTGAGCCCACCTATCCATACAAATTGTTTCCCCGCACTGGTAGACCAATCCAACAGCGTAGCGGATATTGGTTTGCCATCATAACTCACGGTATACACATTTAGCCAACCAAAGACCAGTATCGCCACATACATCAGCAGCAGTAGCAGATCATATTTAGCCCATAATTTTTTTACCATACTTATTAATCACCAAAATCACCTTTTAAAACATATGCTTCCATCCCTTTTCTAGCCACCACTTTTTTGAGGTATTTTTCTATCATCAATCCCGCAATCGCTGCTGCCGAACGTGCCCCCCACCCCGCATTTTCTACATACACTGCTATCGCTATTTGGGGCTTCTCCATTGGTGCAAAGCCCATAAAAACGGCATGGTCTTTGCCATGCAAATTCTCTACCGTACCCGTCTTGCCACACACAGTTATTCCCTTCACCCTAGCTCTACTGCCAGAACCACTAGCCACCACAGCTTGCATCGCATGAACGACTAGGTCAAAATAATTTTCCTCGATATCTACGACATGTTTCTGCACGCCGATATCCTGCTCCAGTGCCAAATGGGGGGTATAATAAAAACCTTTATTAGCTATAATGACGGCCAAATTAGCCATCTGCAATGGCGTAATCAATAGTTCCCCTTGCCCAATATCTAACGATCGGATAGTAGAATGTTGCCACCTGCCTACACCATACTTGGCATCATATAAATGCGTATCTGGCACATAACCACCTTTTTCATAAGGCACATCGATGCCAAGGGGCATGCCTAAGCCAAAGCCACGGACGTAGTTAGTCCACTTCTTGAGACCCATACACGTATCCGCATAGGTATTTTTTACAACCTTTTGGTTGATGATACTCCGAAAGACATGGTAAAAGTAGGGATTACAGGAGTATTGAATAGCTTGATGTAGGTTGACGGGCGAAGGATGTACATGGCAATTCACCACTTTTTTATTGCAAGCACATCGCGCACTTGGTACGATAACCTGCTCCTGCAGGCCTATCAACGCTTGTACCAGCTTAAAAATAGAACCAGGGGGATGCATCGCCATAATCGGTCGATGGAATAGTGGACAATCAGGATCTTGTTCCAAAACCACAAAGTGCTGCTTCATCGTGTTAGTTGCCAACCGCTTTGGATCATATGATGGACTAGCAACGATGGCTAAAATTTGCCCTGTGGCAGGTTCTATAGCCACAATACTTCCTTTTTTATTAGCTAGTAACATTTCCCCATATACCTGCAAGTCAATATCAATACTAATCACCAGATCCTTACCAGGCTCACAACACACATCCAACTTCCCATTTTTAAATACCCCCTTTTCTTTACCCTTCGCATCTATAATCTTATACTGGATACCGCGGCTACCACTTAACCAACGTTCATACTGCGCCTCCAAACCACTGACCCCAATAAAATCACCTTTTTTGTAACCATGATACCGGGTAGACACTAACTGCTTACTATTAATCTCCCCTAAGTAACCAAAGGTATTAGCCAAAGAGGGATAGCAATAATGCCGAACAGTACGTGCTTTGATATAAAACCCTGGATAATCTACCAACTGCTCTTGGATCCTTGCCAGCTCATAGTGATCGATATCTTTCATAAAAACAGAAGGCTGGATCGCAGAAAACTGTTTAGCCTGCTTCAAGCGTTTCTGAAACACCGCTTCCGATATATTGAACATACCGCAGAAATCCCCAATATCTATCCCTTGCACCGCATTAGGCACAATCCAGAGATCATAAATAGGTTCGTTAGCCACTAGTAATTGCTGATTCCTATCATAAATGCTACCACGGCAAGGATACTGTTCAATCCGTTGTACAATATTCTTCTCTGCCACAGCCCCATACTCCGAGCTAAGCACCTGGATAAAAAAAAGCCGCACCATAAAAACTAGCATCGACAAGATGAAAATAATTTGAATAATACGGCTTCTAGATAAATGCATAGGGGAAGAACTATTGAGCGTATATACGTAGCAGCATTGCTGCTACAAGCGATGGCAAGAGGATCGTGAGATTGCTAACGACAATGCTTAGCAAAAACCGGGAGGGGTATACAAACAACAACTGTATAGCTTGATGATCTAATGCAAAAGCAATTACGTGATAGCAAACCGTGAAGAAAAAAGTATACAGCCCAAACTTTACCGCCCCTAAATGAGTGAATGTAGGGGTAACCATGCCTCCCTGCTTTCCCCGTTCCATGATGAAGAAATACAAAAATAGGTTTCTAAAATAGAGCAGAAAAACAGCAGCACAAGCATGAATCCCTACACCTTGATAAAATATATCCACCAACAACCCTATGCCAAAGCTTAACAGTAACTGCCATATCATATTATGCCTTGCCCAAGGGAGGAAGAGCAAAAAACCTATATACATAAAACAGGTTCCCTGCAAGGATAGCATGGGGGGGATAAATACCTGCAGTATTAAAAAGAACACCAAATTAACCACCTGCCTTAAATAACTTTTACGCATAAAACTTTTCTGAAATGATACCTAAAACCGATTGCGTGGATATAACCGCCTCCTGTATGACGTTTTGTAACCCCATCAATACATATACACAAAGATATAGATGTGGCACCTCTAATACTAGGAGCTGTTTACAATTCACATAGGTAACCAAATAAATGCACATGCTAATGCCACCATAGATGCGTAATTTCGTTTTAATTTATCGTATCTGGTAGCGATGGCACGATAATTTTTCAACCTGGCAAAAATATTTTCAACTAAGTGTCGATATTTATATAATTTCCAGTCCATATCGTCATTACCTATTGTTGAATTACTTTTTCTGGGTATAACAGGAATGGAACTTTTTTAGGACTTTCGCACTTTGAGGTTCTTGGCTCTTAAAAAGCATATCTAAAGCTATATTATTTGATGTAGAGCCCCCCTTAATGGAGTAAAATATGCGCTCGTGCGAAAGTCCTAATAGTATACTCTAAACACGGTTATTTGATATTTGATGATTCAGTTCTTGATAAAAGCTATAGTAAGAAAATAGAAATAGCAAGATGGCAATATTCAGGCAATACACATCAAACTGTGATGGGTATTGGCATAGTCAATTGTATCTACTATAATCCAGAAATAGATCGTTATTGGTTGATAGATGCACGCATCTATCAACCAGAGCAAGATGGCAAAAAGAAGTATATCCAT
The DNA here is from genome assembly GCA_023257955.1 of Amoebophilaceae bacterium. Taxonomy (GTDB): domain Bacteria; phylum Bacteroidota; class Bacteroidia; order Cytophagales; family Amoebophilaceae; genus Amoebophilus. The sequence goes on from JALRAY010000007.1 coordinate 13,030, forward strand.
GTAGAAGATATGCTCTTACAAGCCATTAAACGCGGAGTTGTTTTTGGAACAGTTCTCATGGATACGTGGTATGCTATTACAAGTCTTATGTGTAAAATAGATGCACTAGGCTATAAGTTTGTTTGCCCTATTCGCAGTAACAGACAGATTTTAGATTTCTGGACAGATCCTGAGAAACCTAAATATAGATCAGTAAAAGAGTTGCCTTGGAAAAATGAACAAGAACTTGAATTAGGCAAAACTATCAAGCTTAGAGGATGTTCTATAAAGATGAAATTGTTTCGGCTATCGGTTCATCCTGACCGTACCGATTATATAGTCACCAATGACTTCGATCAAATAAATACTTCTCAAGACGCTACAAAAGCATGCGCAATGAGATGGAAAATTGAACAATATCATCGAGAAGTAAAACAAACAACAGGTATTGGTAAATGTCAAGCTAGAAATAGCAAGGCACAACGTAAACACATTAAAGTAGCTATACTTGCATGGCTTGTACTAAATGCACAAGCACATGCTATGAATAAAAATATCTATCAAGTAAAAGAAGAACCTCTCAAAACGTTTCAAGCTGCTTTATGGAGACAGCCTAGCGTAGTGTTCGCTAAATGAAGTGCGAAAGTCCTATATTAGTAATCTCAATCCCTGTTGCATTCTTCTATTCTGGGGTTAGCTTTGTATTATCTAATTCGGTTGCGCAAGCATTTACTCCATTTGGGCATATAGCAGGTACTGCAGCTGCTCTATACGGTTGTTTGCAGAGTCTAGGAGCCGTAATAACTGGATATATATCATCGATTGTATTAAATAATAATCAAATTCCTTTAGCTATAATAATGATATCTGCGCCTACCTTATCTTGGCTTATTTATACAGTTCTTAGGTTAAATAAAAAATAGGAAGTAAGGAAGTTGACTATAGCGCTAATCAAATAAGTTGGGTTAATGTGTTTTACCCTCTCCTGATGCTTAGTTAATTCAATTTCTTGGTAACAGCACGTAAATATACGTGCTGTTAAAATTTAAGCCTAGTTGCCTAAGCGGTTTATTTGAGTTTATAATTAACTCAAATAAGGCGCTTACTTTGAGCAAGGGTTGATAGAAAATCCTAGCTAAACCTATCCTGTAGACCTGATATGATGGTAGGTTATACAGGGTGAGCGAATAATAAACGCCCATTAACTTACCCATTGCTTGGCTGCTAGTATGCTTTTCCCATGTCTTTAGCTATAGCTTGCGCCTTTGTTAGTGGTTGCTGATCGATCTCTGCCATTGTAGGAATATGTGGGGCAAAGCCTATCATATACGTTGCCCTCCCCGAAGTGTTTATAACCATATCAATAAGTGGGGGCAATAGCCTTTGTGTGGAGGTACCATCATGTATAACGTTATCGCAAATCATTTCAAAATATACTCCTCGCTGATAATAAGCCTCCCAATAGATCAAATCAAGGCGTTAGCACCAGGGCATTGGTAAGCTTCTAAACGCAACCCCATAATAGCCTAACAGCGATGTCAGAAACAGCACAAACCATACATATATATAACAATCAAGCTTATGCGATACATTCAAGATCATAACTTCTACCAACAAAAAGCTATCATTCGTGTAGACTTTAACGTCCCTATTGATGACGAAGGAAAGATTACAGATACTGCCCGTATTGATCAAGCACTCCCTACCATTCAAAAAGTATTAGCAGATAAAGGTGCGGTGATACTTATCTCACACCTAGGAAGACCGGGCAAAGATGCTGTACCAAAAGAGTCCTTGTCTTTACACCAGCTACTACCATACCTGAAAAGATCCCTCCTAGGCGTTGATATTATCTTTGCCAAAGATTGCGTAGGGCCTGAAGCAGTGCAGCAAGCGAAATACTTACAGCCAGGGCAAGTATTACTCTTAGAAAATTTACGTTTTCATTCAGCAGAAGCGCAAGGAGACCAAAACTTTGCCAAAGCCTTAGCTAGCCTTGGAGACGTCTATATCAATGACGCCTTTGCTACCATTCATCGCCAACATGCTTCCACCTACACCATTACCAACTACATACAAGATACATTCGTAGGCGCCTTGATGCAGCAAGAGATGACTCATGCCAACAAAGTCCTTGCGAACATCGAACACCCCTTTACAGTCATCATCGGAGGAAATAAAATAGAAGATAAGCTCCCCGTGATAGATACGTTATTGGATAAGCTAGATACCCTGTTAGTAGGAGGAGGTGTCGCTAATACCATTCACCACGCACTAGGTAAGCCAGTAGGCGATAATGAGATATCTCCTGGCTACGAAGAAACAGCCCGTCAGCTACTAGCACGCGCAGAGGCTTTGCAAAAGCAAATTATCCTTCCCAAAGACTGGATGATATATAAAGAATCCCATGGAGGAATCCTTGTGAACATCCAATTTGCCACACCAGGCGATGCGATACCACCCGCCTTTAAAATAGTAGACATAAGCCGGCTAACAATTGAGGTATTTCAAGAAGCAGTGCTACAAGCTAAGACCATATTATGGGCAGGGCCTTTAGGCATCTGTGAAATACCTTTCTTTAGTGATGGTACAGGATCTGTGCTAGCAACCGTTAAAAAAGCTACTGAAGAAGGCGCGTTCTCCTTAATTGGCGGAGGCAATACAGCAACAGCAGTCAGAGAAATGGGATATGCAAACGACGTATCCTATATATCTACAGGCGGAGGAGCGTTATTAGCCTACTTAGCTAATCCACAGTTACCTGTTATAAAAGCGCTAGATAGGTAAGACTAAGGTACCATAAGTAACTGAGTTTTGAGGTCTGCTAGCACTATGGTAAGAGGAGCGTTAAAATTCTGGTAACATAACTCTTTAATCGATTCCGTATGCATACACAACATTCATTATCCAGACACATGCATGACGCGTACTTTAAGAACCTGTTTAAGATCTATACCCAGATAGTCGTATTTTTGTAAGCATAACCTAATAATCTCAAATCTAAAGTAATTTTTTGTGAGTAATCTAATGAATGGGCACTTGAGCCTAGAAACTATACGAGATTTTTGTACCATTCTCGGTGTGATATTAATTCCTGCCGGTTGGATCTATCATCAATTTCAACAACGTGTTTTAGATCAGTACCTCAGCAAGGAAAAGAAATACCAAGCCATGCTGCGTTCAGCAGATGCGCTATTATATGAGGATTTTCGGCACCCTGAAATACAGCAGTTGGTGTATGAATTTATAAAAGAATTTCAAGCCTGTTTTTTATATGTGCCGGATAGTGTAATACGGACGGGGCATGAGTTTTTGTGTTGTTTTGAAGAATTATTGGGGGATCCAGACGTGAATCTATGTACAGAGCTAGAGGATATATTGTTAGATGATGATAAAGATGATGATGAGGATGAAGTGCATAGACACGAGATTTTAGAGAAAAAGGCCCTAGCGAATACTTCTAAAAAGCATAGAATTTTGTACGAAGAGTATCTGAATGAGCGCCAAAAGGCGCTTTATCAAGAATTGCGGGATAAACGCTATCCGGAATTTATCAAGGCTATCCGTAAGGATATGATGCCTAAAAGAACGACGTTATCGAATGAAGAATATATTGCTTCTGTGCCTTCTCAAATTAAGATTAGGCGTCATTTAAGGTTTGTGGGTAAGAACTTAGCTCACTTAATTTTATTGCTAGTAGAGGCAAATAAGGAGCAGGACCTAGAAAAGGTTGAAACACTGACTGCAAAGCTGGTGAAGGCGCTGAAAAATACGTTTAAGGATATCAGTTACCGGCTGACAAGGAATAATAGGATCATCATTGTTTTGGGAGATAGGCAATATGGCATCATTAATTTCTTAGATATTCTCTCCATCGATGAAATATTTGGTTTTGAAAAAGCGGTTGAGATCAAAAAAGCATTGGAGCGGGTTTGAGTTTATAGATATAGCACAGAAGGTGTACTTCGATAGCTATATGCTCCATAAATATGTCTTTGTTGTTTACATTAGCAACAGCAAAATTGACAATAGTTGCTACGTTCTTATTTGAGCTTGATCACATAGGGAGGTTCTTTGGCTTCTATAATACCCATAGGAGCAACTCTATGCGCTACGGCAGATTGTTTACGGGTAAGCATGTAAGCAGATTTTAAGGAGATGAATTCCACACGCAGCATTTCTATTTGTTTCTCCAATATGACTAATTGCCGTGCTTTGCGTTCATAGTAATGGGTATTTCCTACATAGATAAGCCCTAGTAAAAAGCCGTATAAGATAATAGGGAGATAACGTGCGGGTAATCCATCTGCAAAGATTTGAGTGAGAGGTATTTTTTGCTCAATATAGCTAAAAATACCTCTGCGCTTTTTTATATCGGACATTTCGCATCTAAAAGTTAAGAATTTTCATTTTTTAAATTTTTTTTTTTTTTTTTTGTTGCTGGTGCTTTGCTATGTGAGATACCTTCCTGAAAGGGGTTTTTAGCTATTAATCATGCAGATTTCTGGCGAAATTTACACCTCTGATACTACCAAATACGTAACTACTCAGGTACTTGCAAAGGCCTTGAAAGCCTACAGAGTCGAATCAACCCATGGCAAGTGCTACGTCTGGATTGCTTCGCTAAGCTCGCAATGACGGCGCCTTTTAACCCACATTGAGCATATCGGCTTCAACAGGCTATAAAAGCCTGTTTTGCATAGTTATAACCCTTGAAATATTGCATTCAGCAAGCAACCTACTCAATCTAGGTTTCAACGTCATTACGAGGAGCCGCTCTCACCTTGTCATTGCGAGGAGCCGAAGGCGACGAAGCAAACCATGGCGAGTGCTACGTCTGGATTGCTTCGCTCCGCTCGCAATGACGGCGCCTTTTAACGTCGTTTAGAGATACCTGAGTAGTTACAACTATTGTATGCTATTTCAAGCAAGCAGCGGGCGAAATAACATCATAGGCGATCATGCTAACCATTATTTGAGTGTGCCTAGATACTTCCTTTGCAAGTAATCTAAAAACACATTGGGGTTAATTTCTTTCTCTCCCGTTGAGGAATAAAGTAAATCTGTGGAATGTTGAAGGCATCCAAAGTAACGTAAATGGGTATCAAGGTAATCATTTAACGCTGTAAACTTTCCTACACATAACTGGTCAGAAATTAAAAAATTTTGTTCTTTGGCTCTACGCATAAGCATGCTGGCAATAATGGCGCCATTGGTATAAGCAGGAAAGTAACCAAAAGCTCCGGAAGGCCAATGGATGTCTTGCATACAGCCATCGCTATCATTTGGAGGAGTAATGCCTAAGTAACTTTGCATTTTCTCATTCCATAACTGGGGAATATCTTCGGCTTTTAGGTTGTCTTTAATCATAGCCTTTTCTATCTCAAACCGCAATATCACATGTAGTGGATAGGTTACTTCATCTGCGGCTATGCGGATGAGGCTTGGCTTTACCCGGGTGATGAGTTTGTATAAATTTTCTGCCGTGTATTCAGGGCCTTTCAATCCAAATTCATCATGCAATATCCTAGATAAGAATCGGGTAAATTCTTGGGATCCAGCAGCTTGGCGTTCCATAATCAAAGATTGGCTTTCATGAAAGGCCATACCTTTGGCTTGGCCTACAGGTTGATCTCGGTGTCTATGAGGGAGATACTGCTGGTATAAGCCATGGCCCGTTTCATGGATGATGGCATAGAGGCCGGAGATAAAATCATGGGGATTGTATCGCGTAGTTAGCCGTACATCATCATTAGTTCCTGTGCAGAAGGGGTGTGCGGATTTATCTAGCCGACCTTTGGAGAGGTCAAAACCCATGCTTTCAATAATACGCAAGCCGATGGCTTCTTGTGTTGGCTCATCTATGGGTTCTGATAAGGGTATCAACTGCTCCTTTTTTTGTTTTTCCATCACTTGCTCTAAGAGCTTAGGTAGTGCCGCTTTTAGCACATCATACACTTTTTGAATTTCTTCCGTAGTTCTATCTGGATCATATAGGTCTAGCATCATATCGTATGGATCTTTACCAAAGTGATCTGCTTTGGCATGAGCTATTTGGCGCGCTAGATCAAAGACATGATTGAGGGATGGGGTCAAGGCTTTGAAGTCATTCTCTTCGCGAGCCTTCTTCCACTCAAAGACACATTCACTGGTAGCTATGCTATAAGCAGCCTGTAGATTGGGATCTATACATTTTGCATGGGCATAGGTTTTTTGAATGAGATCGAGGTTGGCTTCTTGCCACTGATCTAAGTGCTCATATTCTTGTTGCACTGCTTGCAGTAATGAGGCTAGATTATCAGCTGTCTGTAATTTATGGATTGTTTCTGAGAGGGTACCTATTTCTTGGTGTCTACTCGGTGCGGAACCGGGTGGTAAGTTGACTTCTGCATCCCAATGTATTAACGCTTCTATATTTTTTAGATGGGTAATCTGTTTGAATTGTTCTGCTAGTTTTAAGTAATTGCTGATTGATGATGCCATATGATTGTTCATTATCACAATTTTAAGGAGCAATTTTCATTGCTCATATTGCGTAAAATTTCATTCGAGTTTTGCACAGCCTGTAAAAGTTCTTGATCCCCTTCTAAGATACGACTAACAATGGCATCTCTGACGGAAATTGCTTTTTCTATTAATGAAATCTCCCCTTCTTGATCGTGTATAATCCCTTGTTTTTTATTAGCTGCAGGATTAGCAGAGTAGATTAGTACATTTACCCCCACCTTCAAGGAATTACATGCTACATCAACAGGGTCATAATTATTAGCGATCGCTCCCATATCCATAGCATCGGATACTATAAGCCCTTGAAAGTTCAGTTTTTTACGTAGCAGATTGGCAATAATTTTTTTAGAAAAAGTTGCTGGCAGGCCCTCTTGATCAAGCTTTTTATTAACTACATGTGCCGGCATTACAGCTGTTTTTACACCTTTTTTAAATAACTTTTTATAAGGTTCTAATTCTTTATTTTTAAAAGTCTTTGTCACATCTACAAAATCTTCATGTGTATCGCCCCTTGAAGAGCCATGCCCGGGAAAATGTTTGAGACACGTTGTTATACCATGTTGACCGAAACCTTCTATAAAAGCTTGTGCACACTCTACAACAACACTAGGATCTGATGAATAAGATCTTTCGAGTCCACCTATGACAGGACAATTTTCATCATGCAAATCAACAACAGGGCCTAAATTCATTGTAAACCCACAAGCTGCAACTTGTTTCCCTACTTTAGAATACAACTTTTTTAACTGAGTTTGATTTAGTTTTTTTTCCTTTATCTTACGTCCCAACTCTTTCGGAGAGGCCAGTGAAATAAAATCTTTAAGTCGATTAATACGTCCTCCTTCTAAGTCTACAAATCTCATAAAGCTAGAGCCAAGAGGACTATTTTCAGATAAGAATTTGTTTAAAGCTGTAATTTGTTCTTTGTTTTCTACATTATAATTATAAGCAATAAAACCTCCTAACTCGCCAGCCTGTAAAGCTGTAATATATATTTCTGGTAAATCATCTGCATATTTACCTGGAGCACCAATGACAAATAATCTTCCAACTAACCTTTTTAATTCATCTTCTCTTAGTTCTACCTCTCTCTTCTTCGAATTATTATCTTCGTTGCCACCATTCACACACTCTCCTTGCTCTTGTGACTCTGTTTCAGATTGAGCTGATTGTAGCGTTGATGTGGATAAGGTCGGATTAGCTTTTGATGCATTCACCTCTAACGAGGAATCCAGTTGCATTGTTGTTTTTTCGTTTATAATTTCTCCAGCTCTGAATCCAGAAAGTAGTTGTAATAATAGTAAGCAAAAAGCTATACTACTTTTAAATGGTGTTGTTCTTTTTTTATCAGATTGTTTCATAATAGTCTTCTTATTGAAAAATGGAATAAAATATTTTTCTAATCTTAAATGCTTGTTGATTGATTGTGTCATATTATTGCTTGCTATTGTTGTTAATGTAATGTGGTAATGTGGTAATGTGATTGACTGAAAATATCAGCTATCTCATCTATTCTTTTTTGATTAGCGGGGTATCTCTCGCTTGTTATTATTTACGCCATACATACTCCCCTATACTGATTTTGTTGCCGTCTTTTTCTAAAAAGAATTGAATTGTGACTTTGGTTGCTTCCCCTTGCTGCAAGGTGAACGGTGCTTTCTGGGATTCATTAGCTGTAAGACTTTTCTTTAATAAGTCCTTGAGATTTTTTTCATCGCCAACTATCTTATTCCCTCTTATTAGTTGCACATTGCTAACATCTCCTTCACCGGTTATGGTGTATGAAAATTTGACTTGGGCTAACTCTTTTGGAGGAATAGATTGCGGCTCTGTAGAAGTGAATGTTATATTAAATTGACGATCTTCTTTTGAAGCAGACGCAATATCTATTTCGCACTTCATGGTGCCTAAAGTAATATTTTGCTTTGAGCTACTACCTACTGGTTTGGGTTTAGCGTTTTCATTAGTGCTTGTTTTCTTTTTGTCTTCCTTACACCAATTCAACGTCCCTATCTGTGTTTTTTGATCTCCTTTGTGCACAAAGAAGTGGATAGTTATATGCGTTGCATTGCAAGGATTAATATTCCATGTTGATTCATTAGGCTTCTGAATACTTCCTAATACTGTATTATTCATATCCACCTTCGGCGTCGTGTTTGCTCTTGTTATGGTGATATTAGTATCATTGGTAGCATCCGTATTGCTAATAGCATAGCTTAGGGAATATGCTTGTAGTGCATTTTTGAATCCCTGCGCTTTTGTAATTTTTTTTACTAAAATCTTGACATCGTTAGTACGGTTACCACCTTCAACTTTGATATTCATGATTCCATCTACCGCTACAGTATTGTCTGCTGCTATTGGAGACTCAGGGGATCTGCTGGCTTTTGGGGCATCATCTTCTTCCGGACCTGAAGGTTCTTCTGGTGGCGTGGAGCCTGCCTGGGGACTTGTGTCATCTCCTTCTGCCTCCGCTTCAGATTGTAGATCTGCGGCAGGATCTTGGGGAGCTGTTGCTTGGTCTGCTGATGAGGCCACGTGCGGCGATGTTGCTTGGGAACTTAGAGAACCTTCTCCTTGATGATCGCTAGGTGCTGCATGCGCGGATGCTGCTTGAGAACCTGGTGAAACTTCTCCTTGATCATCACCACTAGGTGTTGTATGCGCGGATACTGCTCGGCCCCCTTGGAAAAATTCTCCTTGATCACCACTAGCTGCTGCATGTGGGGATGCTATTTGGAAACCTGGAGAAACTCTTCCTTGATCACCACTAGCTGTTGCATGCGGGGATGATGTTTGGGAACCTTGTGAAACTCCTCCTTGATGATGGCTAGCTGCTGCTTGGGAACCTGAAGAAAACGCTCCTTGCTGATCACCACTAAGATCACCAGTGGGGCCTGCTTGCGGAGATCCTGCTTCAGGACTTAATGTTACAACTGATCCATCGTAATCTGCTGGTGGATCCATGTCAGCAGGCGCACTTGCGAAAGAGCTGGTTGGTTGGTCTCCTGTTTTGGAGGAGGATGTTCTTGGCGAACTTTGGGTAGAGGGGCTTGATTTGGCTTTGGGCTTTGAGGATTTTTTTGGTACCTTTTCATCATCTTCTGCCGTTTCATCTTCTAAATAATCATTCCCATTCTTATTACAGCTAGGTGCGCCTAAAAGGCTGGCGATAAGTACTGTGCTGATTACCTGCAAAACAAGCTTACTAAAAAGTAGCTTTATAAGATTACGTATGTACATATTGGTATCGAGTTAAAATGGCTTTGCCTATAAGGCTTACCAAGGGTTAAACTTCATTACTTCATGCGCACTTCTTCTCTACGTTCTTCTTTAGTGCAATATTTTTACATCTGATTCATGTTCTCTATTATCAACTTGTTCTTAATCATTGCATTTTACAAAACTTTTCTATTACAATCCAAATTTATCTTGCATAATATATCCTTTTAGGTAATGTGTACTAGTAATAGGTATGCTTGAGACATGTTTCTATCTCTCAACAGAATACCCTGCAGTATTATACTAATTAAGTTAGAGATTGCGGAAGTGTAAATCTTAAAATCGGCTTATCATGTATTTAATAAGCTTAACACCCAACATATGCTAAAAACTCTAAAATTTGAGTTTTAAAATTTTGAAAAATAGATTCAAATGAATCTTATAACGTTCATTTTCACAAGAGAAAAACAACTTTTTTGTGATACAAAAGACTGAATTATTGCTCTAATAATAACTTGTCGGGTGGTAAGTTTAATAAGCCATTATCGAGTTAATCCCCATTTGAGGTTTCGTATTTTCTACATATAACCAGTATACATATTGTTCACATTGAGTATATCGTGTTCAATAGGCTCCCAAAGCCTATTTTGTATAGTGATAACCTTGAAATATTACATTCAGCAGACAAAATATTCAATCTAGGAGATTTTGTCCTGTGTAAGACTTTCGCACTTTTGAAAACGCAAATAACCATAATATTCAGCTGATAATTATTTGCGTAAGTATAGATTTATTCAAAAGTCTCGGTAAGCACTTCTTTGTGATTACTAACTAAGGCAAGGCCCCAAACTTTCATGTCTTCTGGTAGTATGCTACTAGCAACGGATTTTAATATGCTTATAGCTACTTCTTTATCTTCATGCGCTACACCAATTTCTACCTCCCAACCATGTTCATATTCACCATAAGGCACATGGATGTTATTAAAAAAATGGCCGTCAACATAGATTTTATGTTTAGCCTCTACGAGTTCTAAAGACTTGATTTTGGAATCTTTTATCCTCTCCTTTAGTGATTGATACATATTTTCAGCTAGCTCATAAGATCCCAACGGGTATTTTATAGCTAATAACTTTGTTTCTGTTCTAGGCATATTTGTATATACACATCAGATTATGAAACACGAAAAATCAAGCTAAGTTAACGATGTGAAACTTAGTTGTCATAAGCGATTTTAATTCCCATTTGTATTGCTCTATATTTCTAAAAAATGCTGCAATAGCTTTCTCAAAGTCCTTAAATTTTTCATAGTAGGTATTATAGACGGTCTTTTTCTTCATAAACTTCCAAAGTCTTTCCATACAATTGAGATTTGGAGAATATGGAGGTAGATAATGTATTATAATTCTTTGATTTTCGATCCTTGACAGATATTCAGCTAACAAGCGGCACCTGTAGTATCTAGCATTATCGCATATGATGTGTATTTTGCCTGTTGTTTGCTTGGATTTTATTTCTTCCAATAATTGAATAGTAGATTGTGCATTGATAGTTTTATCTGATCTAATAATTATTTGCTGCTTTTCAACGTTGTAGGCTCCGTTTAAATTGATTCTATCCCTACCAGTATTAGTAGGAAGTACAGCTGCTTCTCCTTTATAAAACCAGCCATATGCAGGCTGTACGTTATGCATAGGATGTACGCCATCAATG
>JALRAY010000080.1 GCA_023257955.1 Amoebophilaceae bacterium
GCGCGCATGCATAATAAGGCAAAAAAACGTTGTCTGCATTACCTTGCGTACCGGTAGCTATAAAAAATGATTTTATTATGAAGCACTTACAAATATTCCAAAGCAAATACCTAAAGCTCATTCCCATCATCCTTTTATCCATCACCATACTATCCCTCGATCAATGCGCGTGCAATAGTGATGAACCCGAAAAAAAAGACCCGCACATCACCCTAAAAGCCTCCCCGAACAATATCAAAGGGGGTAAAATAGCCACCGTGCTCATAGAACTAGATACCGACTCCTCCCCTACCTATGGGGATATATGGCTCTACTTTAACAACCCCACCGCATTTGTGACAGAACATGATAAAGCTTTGCAAGAGAAAATGTCCTTGCATGACCTCCTAGGGAAAGACAAAACCGCACAGATAGATGAGAAGAAGATCCAATTGAAACTCAAAGCTTCCGATAAAACCCGCCAAGACAATACAGACACCACCCTCAAACTATCCGTAGGTAGGCAAGGAAGATAATGCCAGTGCGTACGTAAGCGAGACAGAGGTGGTAAAATGGATTGCGAAAAAAATAAAGCTGCTAACAGATCCGAGTGATCTTATAATTAATCAAGAAGAGATAAAAGAGTTACAATTTGAATTAGAAGGTTTTGTAACCTATGATGAAGTTAGCTTTCAGTTTCAAAATGAAGCAGCATTTAATAAAATAGATAAATTATATCAGATAAGTAATTTATCAGCCAACATGACTTTATATGACCTATTACCAAACAATGAAGAGATAGATGCTAAAACAGAAATTGATAATGATCCTATGACAGTTAGTATAAAGCTAAAAGCATCCCCTACAACAAAACGAAGGACCGATGAACAAATACTACAACTGACAATAAAAAGTAATAATCATAATATTACCCTCTTGACTCATACGAGTATATTGACATGGACGCCAGTGGAAGCAGAAATGCCAGCCTATATGGCTGAGTTATTTGCAGACATGTGGTCTGGATCTGGAACTGCTGATGATTTTGATTAGAAGAGTCGGATGCAGATGCCGAATAAATATCCCCCGATAGCATAAAAGTCAGTAGAGAATCATTCAACTAACGCAATATAGCCTCAACACCATGTCAGGACACAGCAAATGGTCTACCATCAAACACAAGAAAGGCGCAGCTGATGCTAAACGCGCGCAATACTTCAGCAAGCTCATCCGCGAAATTACGGCAGCCGTAAGGGAAGGCGGCAATGATGCCGAAACGAATCCCAGACTGCGGCTAGCCATCCAAAATGCCAAGGGCGCCAACATGCCCAAGGAGAACATAGAAAGAGCCATCCACAAAGGCGGCGCTGCCGATACAGCTGCTTTCACCAACCTCACTTATGAAGGTACCTTTGTGCAAGGCGCTGCTATCATTATAGAATGCACTACGGATAACCTCAACCGCACCGTAGGCAATGTGCGCGCCATCTTTAACAAACAAGGCGCTACCCTCGGCAAGAATGGCTCTGTAACCTTTCTATTTGATAGAAAAGGCACCTGTATCATCCCTCAAGAGGTGGTACAAGATGAAGAAGCGCTCACCCTGAGTCTCATTGAAGCGGGTCTAGAAGACATCGTGCATGATCCGGAAGGCGCGTGCTATTATCTCACCAGCACAGTAGCCAACTTTGGCGCGCTACAAAAGGAGCTAGAAAAACTAGAGATCCCTGTGGAACAAGCCTCCCTCCGATACATCCCTCATACCTTCGTAGAACTTGACCAAGAGGCTTTTGATAAAATGATGAAGCTAGTGGACTTGTTAGAAGAAAAGGAAGACGTGCAGCAGGTGTATCACAACGTCAACTTGAAAGCATAACCAGGCCTCCCGCTGTACGCGTTTCCCGTAGCTCATGCCATCGCCTTTTTAGGGACCATTTACCAACTATTTACTATGCCAGTCGGTACTGGAGAGGTGGAAGGTTGTTATTGGGGAGGTAACAGGGTAGTGATGCGGAGAGGACATAGCGTCATTGCGAGCAAAGCAAAGAAAACCCCAAAGGGCTCATCGGGGCGTGGCCTCTGCTGCACGTCATTGCGATTGCCACATCCCTTCGGGATTCGCAATGACGTGGAGCGACGCAATCCAGACGTAGCACGCGCCATGGGTTGCTACGTCGCCTACGGCTCCTCGCAATGACGTTAAAGAAGCCGTCATTGCGAGCGGAGCGAAGCAATCCAGACGTAGCACGCGCCATGGGTTGCTTCGTCGCCTGCGCCTCCTCGCAATGACGGGAGTGAGTGCAACGCGCCATGGGTTGCTTCGTCGCCTGCGCCTCCTCGCAATGACGGGAGTGAGTGCAACGCGCCATGGTTTGCTTCGTCGCCTGCGCCTCCTCGCAATGACGGGAGTGAGTGCAACGCGCCATGGGTTGCTTCGTCGCCTGCGCCT
>JALRAY010000081.1 GCA_023257955.1 Amoebophilaceae bacterium
GCAGATGTGTGCCGTATTGCCGGATATCATCATCTCAACGGTGTCATTGCTTCGTCCACAGAAGGAGCAAATTATGCTAGAAACAGTATTCATGTAATTTATGGTAGTCAAAAAAGATTGTATGTGTTCGAGCAACTCTGGTAAAAAATGATGGTGACCTTGATAAGAGACACAGAAGGCAACCTCTTAATCACCAGCGCGATCCTCCAATGAGATCTTCAGCTTGTAGGCTATATTCCCGAGTCACAACATCAGGTGTTATGCTTCTTACAAATATTTCTCTGTTTTTTGTAACAGTAGCGAAATAATGCTTAAAACTCTTTTCAGGTGTCCATAACACAGGCCGATTTCGTTGATCAAATTGAAAGAATGAAAAAGCACCTAACTTGTTTTTCTTATCAACGTAATCTATCCTAGTACCTGGCACAATATCTTTGACACAAACTGGTAAAGGATAACCTCCTATGATAGCATACATATTTACTAAAGCGGGTTCTGTTTGAGGGTTAGAAGATACAGGCACTCTTGCTAAATCAACTACTATACGTAAAGCACCTTCTTTTGCAAATACCCCAAATCCTCGTCCATGATTTGATAAAATAGGATATTTAGATCCACTAAACGATAAACCACGTTGTCCCGTAGATGAACCATTTTCTACATGAAAATACAGGGCTGCTCCAATCGATCGATGTTGCTCCGGACTTTTCTCTAATCTAGGGTAATGTTTCTTTAATTTGCTAATAGTTTCATATCCTGTTGTATTAAACCCCATAGCAGCTCTTTCTTCATCCGTTATATCTAACATTGTTCCGTGGGTTTCGTAGAAGCGTCCTGTTAGGTTTTGAGTTTTTAACTTTTTTAATTGCTGCACCGATTTAACGGCCTGAACATATCTTTTTGTAGGCACTCCAAAATCATCCAAGATATATTCTTTATGAGGAGAACCTATTTTTTTCCAGATATCTCTCGCTAGAGGACTTGAAGATAATCTTTGTTGTTGTTGTTCTGATTTTATAAAAGCAGACATTCCCCCATACAATGTATAAATTATTTCTTCTGTATTATTCATTCGTATATGCGTTTCATAACTACTAAAATCAACTTCAAAATATATAGGTAATCCGCTTTTTTTTAGGGCTTCTCTTACTGCATAATGAGTCACTTCTGAATGAATAAAATCTCTAGAAAAAGCACTCCTAATTTCACGAATTTGGTCCATATTCCCGTCGAAACCGCACTGATATAAGTTATTTCTTAGTGATCTTCTAAATATTGACCGTTCTCTTTTTAATTCGGCAATAATCGATACTATCTTACTTCTGTATGGTTGATTTTTAAAATTTTCATCTATGCGTTCAGTTTCAGAAGAAAATAATTTTTTTGGGGCACCATGGGCAATAAGCCGAAAGTGACTAGGATAATACCCGCCCATGGGAGAAAAATATTCCTCAATGGATTGGTTTTGACACTTACGGAGATTCAAAAATTTAATAATTTCGGGGTCCATTATATTCGGATTATCCAAAGCCAATTCCCTTAATACCACCTTCCCCTCTTTATTGAAATCCTCTAGTTTAATAAGAGGTATTATATTTTCTTTATAATCTCGACTGTGTCTGCTACCTCTTAGTGCATACATCACTTCTTTACTGGTTACTGACTCCCCTTCTCTGCTGGTTGCTTCTTCCCCTTCTCCACTGGTTGCCACCGCCCTTGCTCCGCTGGTGGTTTCCTTCTTGGCTCGACTGGTTGCTTCTTCCTCTTTTCCGCTAGTTGCTACCTCCCTTGCTCCGCTTATTCGTTTCTCCTCTTTTTGACTTTCCTGTTCCTGGTGTTTATTAGATGAATCTGCTGAGGTTGCGCGTAGATTCTGGATATCCGGTTCTTGACATGAACTAACAATAACACCTGCTATAAGAAGCTTAATGATTTTAGTATACATAATATTGGAGTTCTTCTGAAACTCAAAATTATCCCTTATAATACACAGGAACGCATATATCAAAGGGATTTCAGCAGAGGTCTATTGTATGTTTGAATTTTTAATATTAGTCTTATTTACACAGAGCTTTACAACGTTTATCTATCTGGGAATTCACCGCCTTGCAGTGCTTTAGGCTTGTTATTCGCATGTAGTATTTCGTCGATGATGCCATATTGCTGCGCTTCTTGGGCACGCATCCAATAGTCTCTATCGGAGTCTGCTTCTATCTTTTTATAACTCTTCCCTGTATGGTAGGCAAGGATTTCGTATAGATCTTTTTTGACAGCTATCATTTGTTTGATCGTTATCTCCATTTCAGAAGCTTGTCCTTTGGCTCCACCAAGTAAAAAAATTCTTCCAAAAATCTTGGTTCTTCTTGGAACAACCAATGACCGGAAGCTTTGGATGCCTGTATCTCTCTATTGCTT
>JALRAY010000082.1 GCA_023257955.1 Amoebophilaceae bacterium
AATACATCTGTAATGGTTACTGATTTTAAGCCCCCATGTGCTGAGTACATAGCTAACACTAGCCCACCTATAATAATTGTCCAAGTACCAGGAAAGTTTAAAATCTTTTCACCAATGACACCTAATAAGACTAACTCCATACCAGCTATACTAATGGTGGTTAAAAATCCTAATATACCCCCAATCACTTTACTCTTGGTATCATAACAAGTTTCCAGGATATCTCCCATAGTCATACATTGGGTAAAGTAGGCAGCTTTCGGAGCTATAAAAAAAGCAAAAATCAAAAACCCTATAGGAAGACCAAATAATGCAAGGGTCATAATAATACCTTCCGAAAATAAATCAGGAAGAACATTAAAAATGCTGCCAGCTGCTAAATTGGTAGCTAGAAAGGTAAGCACCAATGCCCCTACACCAAAGGACTTATTGGCAACGACGTACTCGCGCACGTCTTTTACTCCTCTCCCTGCGCGTATGCCTAGCCATAAAGTAGCTATGAAGAAGGCATATATAATCAGGTGGTCGATGCTTAGGTATTGTTGCATATGGGTAATTGGTTAATAGGTTAAACTTATAATCTGTTACTTACTTCCTCCTTTTTCTTCTTTCTATCCACCACCGCAAAGCCTTTATTGATATAGAGGTGCATGCCAAAGAAGGTGATTCCATTTACGATGATGGTAATGAGGGTCATCAGGTAGGAGGTATCTTCTGGGAGAAATATCTTGCAGCCTACAAATGCGGCTAAGGTAACTACCATGGCTACATAGAAAGATGCGGTATCTGTTTTTAGCCCCATAATTCCGGACAAGAGTGGGAACATCAGCAACGGACCTGTGAAAGCTAAAGAGTTCAATAGCAAGCCAAAGGTATCTGTTGTAGATAGAGCAATGGCAATAGCTACAAAACTTACACCTACTGTCGCATACTTCATCCAACGTAGTTCATTGATCTTAGATTTTTTCTCTCCTAGGAGTGGTTGGATAACATCATGTACTAATGTCACACCAGAAATATGTAGGTAAGAGTCGATAGAAGAAACGTTAATGGCTAATAGACTAGCTATAGTAATGCCTTTAATACCTGTAGGTAAAAGATTGGAAAAAAGGTGAGGTATTACTTCTTGCGCATCCATATCTGGAAAGAGGACTAAAGCTGAAAAAGCAATAAAGCAGAATAGGAATTGAAACGCAGGATAAACACCGGTGATAACAAGATACTGATTGCGTAAGTCTTGTGGTTTTTTACTCATGAGTAACCGTTGAATGATCGCGGGGTCTATCATACCTGCAGGAAAAATGCCGTACAAGATAAATAGCGTTAAGTACAGTGGGAACTCATGATGTGAGGTGATTTGAAAATGTGTCGTGGGGATGTTTGTAAAAACTGTATGAATGCCGCCTGCTTTGTTTAGGATAAAATAGGCAAGAGCGGGTAACCCAATGCTAAATACTACAAACTGGAACACATCTGTAATGGTCACAGATTTAATACCTCCATGTGCTGAATACATAGCTAGTATAATACCACCTATAATGATAGTCCATTGTGCGGGGAAATTTAAAATTTTCTCTCCAATCATACCTAATACAACGAGCTCAAGCCCCGCTACACTAATAGATGTTAAAAACCCTAGTATCCCAGTAATGACTTTACCTGTGCGACTGTATAAATCTTCCATAAGATCTCCCATAGTTAGGCAATGCGGGAAATTTGTTGCCTTTGGGGCAATCAAAAAAGCACGAACCAAGAAAGCAATTACAAAACCAAGCACTGAAACAAAAGCAATAATGCCATCTGAGAAGGTATCAATGATGCCATCAAAAACGCTTGCTCCTGCAAGATTAGTAGCTAAGTATGTAAGCACCAATGCCCCTACACCAAAGGACTTATTGGCAACGACGTACTCGCGTACGTCTTTTACTCCTCTCCCTGCGCGTATGCCTAGCCATAAAGTAGCTATGAAGAAGGCATATATAATCAGGTGGTC
>JALRAY010000083.1 GCA_023257955.1 Amoebophilaceae bacterium
AATTATACAGCCATTATCAAAAAATCAAAACACGTCAAAAGCGTATTACGCCTTGGTATAGCTTTTTATGGAAAAGACGTTGCCGTCGTTCATAAAATAGAGTCAATCAATTCCAAATCATAAACGATACATACAAGCAATTCCAAACCTACTCACCTGTTTTATCATACTGTCCTATTTATCATTTTTTAACGAGTAAATAGCATTTTGATTCAATATTCTTATAAATCCAGATGCGGAATGTCGGTTATATGCCTTCATCAACAGTCTCGGTAAATAGATGATGAGCGGGGCTACACTCTGCTAGCAGCAACCTTACCCCCATGCTGATAGATCTGATTGGCAGTGAAGGTTTGTTGATAATCCCTTGAAGTAAAGCATGCCACTGGGATACATCTAGAAGAGAAGTTTTCCGTTCCTTGCTCACATGGGTAAAGTCCGCAAACCGCAGCTTGATGAAGATGCCTCGGACAGGGCTAGTCTGTTTTTGTACCCTTGAGAAAAGCCTCTCATACAGCTTTTGTATCGCTTCCGCATATGCCGCGGGCTTTGTTAAGTCTTGTGCATACGTCTCCTGCACACTGATGGATTTATGCATTCTTGTTGCCCGCACCATTCTATGATCGATACCGCGAGATAGGAAATATAGATTACTACGTGATTTTCCCAAGGTAGTAGCTAACTGCTCGATGTTGTATGCTTGTAGATCTCCGCATGTATGTATGCCCAGCTGATGTAGCTTTAACGCTGTAACCTTTCCCACACCATATATTTTTTCTACTGGCAATGTTGCCATAAAAGCATCTTTATCTTCAGGTGTAATCGTATACTGGCCATTGGGTTTATTCCAAGCACTAGCTATTTTGGCTAAAAACTTATTGAAGGATATGCCAGCAGAGGCCGTAAGGTTTTCCTGTTGCAAGATCTCTTTGCGGATAGCTTCCGCGAGTAAAGATGCACTGCCATTGAAGAGCCTATTATCCGAAACATCCAGAAAAGCTTCGTCAAGCGATAGGGGTTCGATACGATCCGTATATTGCTTAAATATGTGATGAATGGATGTCGATACGGCTTTGTATTTGGTGATATTAACGGGTAAGACGATCAAGGGAGGGCATTGCTGAAACGCTTTCCAGGTAGGCATGGCGGATGTTATGCCGTACTTTCGTGCTTCATAGTTACAGGTACATAAGCACCCCCTTCTTTCACGCGCTCCCCCCACCGCTACAGGTTGATTCCGTAGAGCTGGGTTATCCCGAATTTCCACGGCAGCAAAAAAACAATCCATATCTATATGAATGATCTTCCTGAAGGTGCCGTTGTGGGTTTCTTGCATGGGAGTTGATTTTGCTATAACGCTTTATTTAAACAGATGGAGTGTATGACAGCTATGGTGTTGGAGGCTGCCATGTTGCTTTTGCTGGGATGATCATGGTCTTCGTACACTTTTCATACCCAGGTCCACTAATGGTTATTTCTATTGTATTTCCTTCTTTAAACTTTTCATCTATTTCTGTAGGATAGCCATGAAAGTTTATAAAACTTTGATTCAACTGATTATAAGAAACATATACTACTATACTAGTACCCGGATAGATGATTTTTTGGCCGCTATAATTTAATGTTTGGGAACCACTGCTTGTTGCCGCTTCAGCGGTTTCTAAAGACAATTTCTGCACAGGGAGATCATATAGTTTGAATTCTATTTCAAAGCTTTTTGTTTGTGCATTATTCTCAATAGTAGGATTTTATATACTGATCGTGAAAGAAAAAGCGAAATTCTTTGGTTAACTCCCCTCCCACGTGATAATTTCAAGTCAGGCTA
>JALRAY010000084.1 GCA_023257955.1 Amoebophilaceae bacterium
TGAAACTATATCTAAAAGTATCACCCTCGGAAGCGCTGCTGCATTGATGATTGTTCTTGGATACCCAGGTGAGGTATCGGGTGGCATCAATTCAACACGCTTCATTTGGGGTGCGCTGTCTATGATTCCATTTCTATACATAGTTTATTCTCTGTATGTGGGATTAAATGCTTCGGTTGAAAACCAACCAAAAGATGTAAAGGATTTAGTGGTCCTTGCTCGAAACGTGACAGTTGCATCTTGGTTCTTCTACCCGATCGTCTACTTTGCTCCTTTCATCGTTGATCTCAATGGAGCAGGCGCATTCACTGTAGTGGAACTTGGCTACACGATATCAGACATTGTTGCTAAAGCTGGCTTTGGTGTTTTGATATACATGATTGCTGTCAGAAAGTCTTCGACTACAGGATGAAGTGATACGCACTCAGTGCCCGCACCATGTGGGCACTGAGTTCAAACTGAGTAATGGTTAATATCATATTTCTTATTATCTACTCTTAGCTAATTCCTGGGTGAGACTAATGCCGCCCTTAGTAACTGATTACAGTAGAAATTACCCCCACTCTCTTCATCATGTAGATGAAAAGATACAATCCTTGCTGTCTCTTTATTCCAGCGAAGCAGCCAAGGGAGCCATATGTCAAATGTCTTCAGGCGGTAAGCGTATAAGGGCTTACCTATCCCTTAGCTGCTCCCAACTTCTTGGATTAGACTACGAATATGCTGTTACCTGTGCAGCAATAAGTGAACTATTACACAATGCCTCACTTGTTCATGATGATATCCAGGATCGCTCTGATACTCGAAGAGATCTACCATCTATCTGGAAGAAATATGGATCAGATATAGCCATCTGCTCAGGTGACCTTTTGATTTCTGCTGCATTCGCTTCCGCAGCTATGGCTCCCTCACGCCATACCTCTGAGATCATTAAACATATGCACTCATGTATATCAGAGACTATTTGCGGTCAGTCAGCTGATCTATCCACCCGATACAACAAGCGTGTAACCGAGGGCGATTACTTAGAGATCGTTTCACAAAAAACCGCACCTCTATTAAGTTTGCCAATAGAACTTGCGTTTATTTACGCAGGTGAGTCAAAATTTCTATCTTCTATTAGGACATGCATTGTAGCCTATTCTACAGCATATCAAGTCTATGACGATATCAAAGATGCTGATATTGATCACAATGAAGGCAATCTCAATATAGTTAATATATATTCACGAGAATTATCATCTATATCAGCATTAGAACAAGCTGCTCTGCTTGCAGAAGAATCATTGGTAAAATTTAATATTTTGACTGAACATATTCCGTTCGGATGCGGTAACATATTAAAGCAATTACCAGGGAATACAGAAAGTACCAAGTTCTCTTCAGTAGTCAAAATCTCAGAGCCAAGAAAAGGAGAATATAAAACCATCTTTCCCTACACCGACGTAGTAACTCGATCTAATCATGTCTAGAGTAATATTCTATGTTCCATTTATCATTAGTCAAAATTAGGTATGCCTTGAGGAGTTACCCCCGTGACTAACCTTATGTCAGCCCATCCATTACGACTATACTCAGTTCTTTTCATTACTTTGTCATTTGCTTTTTTACTAAATCTTTTTCATCTGGAAATGGAAACGCAACTTTTTATTGCTTCGTTTATAATTTCATTGGCTGGTCTACCACACGGAGCTGCTGACGCATGGCTGGCTCAACGGGTTGGCATAATAAGCAACCTAAAAGATCTCTTTACTTTTTTAGTTTCATATACTTTTGTTGCTATATCCATTATTTTTGCTTGGATGATTTCTCC
>JALRAY010000085.1 GCA_023257955.1 Amoebophilaceae bacterium
CCTATCCCAAAGCTTCAGGCAGTAGGCCTTATCTGACCAATGACACGCATGCCGTACTCAACAAAGCCAATACCTTTTTCAAATCCTTACACGACGAATTTCTTGCTATAGAAAACTTGCGCGGTGTATGCACATGTAAATAGTCTACCGATTAACCCTACCCAGGAAAGGGAAGGATCTAGGAGTAAGGGAAAATTTTATGTTAGTTTGTACATTTTGAATGCATATGTTGCTATGGTTGTATTTTTTTCCATTTGCATATAGTTGTCAGCGGCGCATACTGGATACTAGGATCATGACAATTGACCACTGATATTTGGAGTATATGCTCTTTTACTGCATTTTCATTTTTGGGTAGACAATAAAATGTGATAGTGGAGGAGCTTTCAGGCAATAAACTTATAGAGCTCGAATTTTGGCTCATAATAGGTTGCTCAGATGGACATTCCTGGAATGGACCTGTTGATTGCGTACTTAACAAAAAGTTCTCATGACCCTCAAACTTAAATTTGACGGCATTATTCGTGATAGTACCACTGTCCTTACTTACGATGAGGTTTACTTCTTGCACTTTATTACCATAAAAAGAGCAAGGATTAGGATCACATTTTATTGTAAAGGCTGCTTTATCTTGCTTCCATTTCACAACCACTTGTTCCTTGGGTAAAGAATCATCCTGATTGAGTATACCTAATTTACTTACCTTCAGCCTTAGTCCTACATCCTTATCTGCTGCGCATGTACTATTTGATGCGCATACTTTCAATTCTACTGTATCCGGAATTTCTTCATCACTACTTACATCTAAAAAATCCGCTAATGTACCATTTTTTAGTTCTTTGAGAGTTTGCTCTTCCCAACTTCTAAATTGTTCAACGCCTTTTGAGAATTTCAAGAACACATTTCCATAAGTAACCTTACCTGCTTTTCTGATGAGCTTAATAGTCCCTTCTTGCAATCCCGTAATATCAGGGCTAGGTAGTAGCTCTAGAACTAATGGTTCGCTATCGCTATTATTAAATTTTGATCCAAAACCACATTCACAAGACATCATTCCACACATAGCAACGATTATGAGCATTAAATGAGCTCTTAATTTGATTTGTTTTTTCATTTCTTTGTATAAGGTATAAGTTATCAGTTCAGTATTGTAAAGCTATAAAGTACAGGCTTGCTGCGTTGGCTGTATCGCAATGCCTATCCATTTGATGCTAGCAAAGGAATGAAATTATGGTCAAAATTTATATAAATTACAACATCTTGTTGCTGATATGACTGTATAATTCATCCCTATAGTTGGGGCGTAATCATGCTAAGCTTACAAACACGTTATTTCCTCAACAAGCTTTTCGTTTTGCCTGTATTAGGCATCCCATGACATTATGGTTGTTAACTGTATCTTTGTAAAGCTCATGTAGGTAATGATGTGCTGCTTGTTGATATGCACGCATAGCATTACTCAAACAAATGTATATTTGAGTCACTTCAAGTATCTTAATTTATGAACCTAGATAAATACACCATAAAAGCGCAAGAGGCCATTCAATATGCCATACAAGTAGCTGAAGAAGAGCAACAGCTAGGGATAGAGCCTGCCCACCTCTTACAAGCCATGCTACAAATTGATGAAGGCAACATAGCCTTTCTGTTCAATAAGCTGCAAGTAGACCAACAATCCTTGCAAAAGAAACTGGAAGCCATCATCGCCACCTATCCCAAAGCTTCAGGCAGTAGGCCTTATCTGACCAATGACACGCATGCCGTACTCAA
>JALRAY010000086.1 GCA_023257955.1 Amoebophilaceae bacterium
TTCATTAATTCTTCTTAAGGCTTCACCAAGGTTAGTTGCCCCACAGACGAAAGGAATTGTGAAATTCCATTTATCAATATGGTGGGTGTAATCAGCAGGAGTTAATACCTCTGATTCATCAATGTAATCAACGCCAATTGCTTGAAGAATTTGGGCTTCAACAAAGTGTCCAATGCGCGCCTTCGCCATAACTGGGATTGAGACAGTCGCTTTAATCTCTTCAATCATGTCTGGATCAGACATACGAGCTACGCCACCTTGTGCGCGAATATCTGCAGGTACACGTTCCAAAGCCATAACCGCAACCGCGCCTGCATCTTCGGCAATCTTTGCTTGCTCGGAATCAACGACGTCCATAATTACGCCGCCCTTTAGCATCTCGGCCATGCCTCGTTTGACGCGCGCGGTACCTGTGTATTCAGCCATGGCACGCAGTCTACTTCTTGGTTGGTGCTACCGTAAATTCGGGAGCTTGGTCCGTAAGCGCAATCCAAATTTGCCCCGCGGCAAACTTAATCTCTTGACCTTTTTCGTCGCTCCACGTTGTTCCAGATGTTGAATCTGGACGATTCCATGTGGCTTTAATCGCAATTCCATCTCTTAATACCCACCCGGTGCCTTCGCCAACTGTGATGGAAAGAGGCGTAATGCCGCCCAATTTATCTTTATAAATTGAATCCGTTATGACTACATTTTGAATAATGAAAGTGCTTGGTGAAATTCTTACGCCATCACTAGTGACATCTGCTTGGTTATTTTGAGAAAGATCCCAACTTTTTCCATTCCAAGTCGCGCTGTAATTTGAGGCAGGCCATTTAACTTTCACGCTAGATATCGGATTACCATCATTTGAGAGCTTGCCGAATCTCCATGCAATATTGCTGGCTTTGGCTACATCCAATTCTGCAATCCGCTTAATTGCTTCATTGCCGGAAAGAATCATGTCGTAGGGTGGATTTCGATTTGCATCTCGAGTGTACAACTTTGGCGATTCATGTTCTGCGCCAATATCGAATAAATTTGCTGCTTTTATAACTGGTAGGAATTTACTTTGGGCACCAGAATAGAAAAAGGCAACTTTCCCAAATTGCGCCATCAAATCAATATCAGAAATTCGCGCGCTGCGAACTGGACCGATTGCATTTGGGATTTCCGTTGAAAAAATTGCCGCGAGCCGAACTAATCCACCTTCAACCTGTTCGATATAAACCAAATCTGCTTTATCTATACCCACTTGTGGATGAGCATCGGGCGTATCATCAATCTTCACCACGATGATTGGGCCATCCACCGCTTCTTTCCCGCTGATAGCGGATACTTGTTTATCAGAACAAGATGTCAGTAGTAGTAAGACTGCAACTGAGGTCATTAAAAGGCGTTTAAATTGCATCTTCTTCAAATTTATGAATAGTAGGTAATGGAGCGCGACCAGCCAACCTAAAAGTCTTAACAATAAGCTTTCGACGTACCAACTGAGTACGATTAACTGCTTCCACGTGTAGTTTTACTGCAACTCTGATTTTATCCGTGACCTCACTAAGTTC
>JALRAY010000087.1 GCA_023257955.1 Amoebophilaceae bacterium
CTATAGTCATGGCTTATGCAGGACAAATGGACTCCACTACAATTCAGATCAACGACGACCCACGACTTGGAAATCGCAACGAGATCAAGCTAGCACAACGTCGTGCATTAGATCGAGTACGAAAAGCAGGGGCCAAATTAACTGAAGGAATGGATCGTTTGAATGAGGCAGAGGAAATATGTAACAAGATGATAGCACAATTGAAAGGAGTTGAAGGAAAACCAGCAGACTCTCTTCGAAAAACTAGCAATGCAATCTTGGATGAGATCAAAAAGATTAGAGAGAATATCAATGGAAAAACTTCAGATAAGCAAGGTATCACCCGCAGTCCATTTGAAGTCACCGTGATGACCGAATGGCAAACTGCCATGCAAAGCATCAACGCTAAAATGATGGCACCCGGTGCGCAAGAAGAAAAACTCATTCAAAATGCGGAGGAAGCTGTTCGTGCTATCATTGGAACCATCAATACCCTCTTTGCTGGCAAATGGATGGAGTACAGAAAACAAGTAGAGGAAACCAAAGTAAATCTGTTCAAAGAGTACAGCCCAATTTGACAGTAATTATTAATTGCCAACAGGAACAGGGCTATAAGGGCAGCCTTGTTCCTGTTGTTGCAAAATGGTAGCCCGCTTTTTCAAGGTTTATTCGATCAGGATTAGTTGGATTTAGCAAAGGGTTAGTGTGATTGAAATGCGTAAAATAAACGCGCTCGCGTATTGTACGTGGTAAGCTGTCAAGCAATGCAATAGTTTCACTGATAAAGGGATGAGGAATCTCTCGCATCGGCCTATTTACTTCACCATCAGCAAAAAATGTTCCATCGATAAAAGCATAATCAACTTTTTGAATTTCAGCAGCCAATGATCGATCCCATTTCTCCCACTTATCAATATCTGGAATAAATAAAAAAGATTTACGAGGACCTTTTACCCTGTACCCTACTGTTTCAGAAAACTCATCCCGATGAGGCACCAGTAGGGGGGTAATTTGAAAACTACCCAGAAAAAAAGCTTGTTCAGGATGAAGCCGTTTAGGTTGAATATTTTGCAAGCGGATAAGCTGACTCCATGGCCCATTATCAGTTAAAAACCGCTCCATGCGAGGCATAGTATAAACTGGAACTTGACTTGCATTCATCGATTCTCGTCCTAAAAATTGCAAACCTGTATAATGCCCGATATGGGCATGTGTCAAAAGAATAGCACCCAGTTTATAAGTTGCAGGTAGTACTTGGTTGATTAATTGAAACTGTGAAGCAATATCTGGCGTTGCATCCAAGAAATGATAGATATGTTGAGCGGAATCAATAAGCGCAATAGAAGAAACAAATTCTCTTTGCCTCATATCCTTACAACAAGACTTAAGACAACCCAGTTGCGGACGTCCTCCATCTTGCATGATTCCTACTACCAGTAATGAAGTTTCCTGGGCAGTTGCAATGTTGATACATGTGAAACAAATGAAATCCCAAAATGTCCGCCGACCCCTTCTTTGGCGTGTGGGCATTAGATGCATCGATT
>JALRAY010000088.1 GCA_023257955.1 Amoebophilaceae bacterium
CTCTTTCCGTGACGGATCGTGCCTACCTGATGTTTGAAGGGAAGTTATTGAAAGCAGGCACCGCCGAAGAGCTGGCAGCAGATGAACAAGTGAGAACCGTATACCTCGGCCAGAGTTTTGAACTGAAGCGGAAAATATAGACTATGTAAAGGCATAATACATAATAGGGTTAAATTCTCAAAAAATAACAAGGCAGCTGACGATAGACAAAAGGGTATGTGATGAATAAGATAGATCTTAACAATAAGGATAAGGCAGCATAAAAACTACGCCATAGCGAGTTTACATAATTACAACAAATCTGCTCATGCATGATAAAGTAGTGTGTGCGAAAGTCCTATTATATATATCAATTAACATTTTAATTAAACTATTACACTATGAAAACAACTCTTATTCGATTTAGTAGATCCATTATACTTTTTACAGCATGCTTCATTTTTAATGCTTGTCAGTCACACGATGTGGTCCATAATAACTTACCTCCAGCATCAGAAGGTGCTAATGATGTAGCATCAGAAGTGCAACCGCAATCCACCGATTTAGATAAAGAATCCCCCCCTTCAATAAATAGGGAGGAGCAGTTAAAGGCATTAGAAGATTTAAAAGTAGAGCCAAATGAATTTAGTCAGCTTAGTAATTCACTAAAAAATGATGTAGAATTTGTTTTTGCGGCTTTATTGTGTAATAAGGCAATTGCTCTGTTGATATCTAAGGAGTTGCGTCTGAACCCAAACATTGCTGCTCTAGCTATACATTTGAAACCTGAATTTGGTTTTGGTATAAAAAAACTTTGGGCTTCAGAAAATAAAACTGATAAGGAATTAGAGGATTTAGAGCTACTTGAGAAAGATATCAAAGATAAAATCTCAAAAGATCCAATTTCATTAACAAAAAAATGTGAAGGTTATCCATTCACATTATATCTGCAGTATCAAGAAAAGAAAAATAACAGTTTAGTTAAGTCCAGTGCTATAATCGCTCCAGAAGTTGAGTCTACTAGCGCTGCTGGGTCAGTAGAAATATTAAAACCATACCATGAATCTAAATCTTATCGAGATTATCTATGCGAATTATATCTTCAGTATCCAGAAAATAATAAGAAAGACGTTGAATCCAGTTCTATAAGGGATCTAGAAACAATGTTAAAACAACTCCATTCTGGAAGCGCAGGACACCCAGATAATTGTCGCCCATGTAATTTTCAAGGAGGTCTGTGTTGGAAAGGACTTAAATGTAATTTCTGTCACTTATGTCCAAAGCCCAAACGAAAGAGTAAACATCAGAGAGATGTTGATAAGCGTAGACAGGAGAGATATAAACAGATAAATGATATGACAACCGATGATGTTTCCTCAGCTGATGCTGCAGGCAGTACAATAGCAATTAAAAAAGACGCTCAACAAGCTAAGTCATCAGCGGAAGCATCAAGCAGTTCAGTTGCTGAAAGAACTACTCA
>JALRAY010000089.1 GCA_023257955.1 Amoebophilaceae bacterium
ATTGTAATGGTTCAGAGAAACGGAGAATAAAAAAGAAGTAGAGTGCGTGAAATAACGAGTTAGATCAGCTACTTTCTTTTTTTCTTTTTTCTTTTAAAGCAACTTAATGCATATTTAACATATCTTGAGGCTTTTTACCACCTAAACCTTGATGAGGACGATGTTCGTTGTAGAAAAAGTTATACCCCAAAACGGCGTCTTTCAATTCATCCAGAGTGCTAAAAACCGCTCCTTCGATCACATCTTCTTCGAACGTTCTCCAAAATCTCTCTATCTTACCGTTGGTTTGTGGTCGATATGGTTTTGTCCTTCTATGCTTCATCCCAAAATGTAGCAATAGCCGTTCAAACGGATGCTGCATCAACTTAGTGGCGCCACCGCAAAACTCACTTCCATTGTCAGTCATGATCTCCTCAAACTTCACTCCATATCTCTCATTCATTAGCATTATGATGTCCATCATGCCAAATGTGGCATCCATCGCCTTGGTTGACTCGATCACCTCAACCCATCCCAGCCTTGAATAATCATCAATACACCCGATTGCATAATATCTTTTATGCGGCTCTGACGTCACAACCCCCTTTGGTAAATAGTGGCAATCCACGTGCCCCAAAGACCCTATATACTCTCTCACAATCTTTCTTTTCTCCTCTTTTATGCTTTTTGTTAACCTCGAAACTCCATAAAGCTGCAGTATCCTGTAAACCGTGCTTGCAGAGCATCTGTTCCTGATATTATGCTCCATCTTTAGTGCCTCTGCAATCACAAATTTATTGAACCCTTTCGCCCTATATTCCAACACTCTCCTTTCTAGCGAATCATCAGCTATTGGCATCTCCTTATATCTCGGCTTGGGCCCTCTTCTTGTCGGTAATAACGCTTCTTCCCTCCTCCCGCTGGCTTTGAATCTTGAGTAGAATTTGTAGAAGTTCTGATAGCATATCCCCTTGCTCTCAAAAAATGTCCTCACAGTTTTATACTCCCCATGCTCTTTTCTTCTTACCTGCTCATATTCATTGATGTATCCCATCATATACTTGATGGTATTGCGCTGCATTGTTGCGTATGATGTGCTTTTGTTCATTAGTTCTCTCCTTCTTTAAGTTATAATTTAAAAAATTTTATCATTATAACTCATTATTTCACTAATGCAGTCTACTTCTTTTTTATTCTCCGTTATTTTGAACTTCTACAATTGCGAGCCGAAGGCGTCGCAATCCAGTAATAAAATAATATACTTTTTAAATCAACAAATCTAATGTGTATTATAAAACTGGATAACGACGTCGGGCAGTCCTGCCCTCCTCGTTATTGTAATGGTTCAGAGAAACGGAGAATAAAAAAGAAGTAGAGTGCGTGAAATAACGAGTTAGATCAGCTACTTTCT
>JALRAY010000008.1 GCA_023257955.1 Amoebophilaceae bacterium
AACCTTGTCCCATCCTGATTAGTGGCTTTAATGTCTAATACGGATAACTTATCGTTTTTAAAGTTTTTAGGGTTATAAGGATTAAGTAGCGTAACGTCAGATACTTGGTCTTCCTCTCCTACAATCGAATTAATCAAGGATATCAGTAAATCCTTATTCTCTTCCACGCCAAATATTTTCTTGAAGGCGATATCTACTTTGGGGCTGACTTTTTCCATAAGGATGATTGGTTAAAAATGTTAAAATGAAGTTTGCCTGCTGCTGTTTGCTCTATATACTGGTTGTATCTGATTGATTTTCGCTATTGATAATCCTGTTATTTTGTTGAGTTCTTTCTCAAAATACTTGGCAGGGATAATAGACCTCTGCTATAACTCTAAAATTATTACTCCATTATCAACAGGAGCGTGTATATCCAATGGGATACAGATACAGAAGAAGTTTATTCTTTACGCATTTGCAGGATTGTTAGCAGTCGCCATGCCTGCTGTATACAATAGACTGAAAAACACTAGCATAAAAAGCAACATCCCTACGACGATCAAGAGCACCTCAGCCATGGTAAAGTTTTGTATAGGTTTATAGTTTGGCGTCACCTTGGCATGATGCCATAATACATTTCGTTGGATAAGACATAGAATCAGCAGTCTTCCCACATACATGCCGACATTCACAAAGTAAGGAACTTGTACCACTCCTAAGCCAAAACTAGCGATGCTAGATAAGCCATAGATCCATCCACACACCTGGGCTTGTTTTAAGCAGTGCTTCTTTTCCGGATAGGTGTGGATGATACTGTTAGCCATACTCGTGAATAAAGGGTAGGCAAAGAACATGTTAAAGACAGCTTTCAGAAAGAGCACTATGTTAGATTGACAGGGGCGTTTGATAGCCTTTAAATTTCTATAGAACCAATACATGGTGTATAGCCCTAAGGTTGTTATATCCATCACTATCAATCTCAGGATCGATATATCGAAGTACTTGGGGTGACTATTATCTGTTGTATACAAAGTGCTAGCATTGTGCTGCATGTTAGTTTTCTGGTGGTTATTCATAGTTATTTATTAAAATGTGTTGTCCTATTACATCTGCTCCAAAACTTATTCGGAGGCGATGCTTAAAGTTAATGTTAATCCTTAAATTTCAAGCACAAACATCCGGGCCATTTCAAGAGGGGGTATCACATAGCACAGATCCATCAACAGCAACAGATGATGAGCGAAAATACAATACGGACCTTGCTAGTGTGAATCTCGGATATCGTCTTACTACCCTTTGCGCAGTTCCACGATGGTAATCTCTGGCCAGATACCTACCCTGCCAGGGTAACCGATGTATCCGAAGCCTCTATTCACGTACAGGTATTGATTTCCTTCTCGATACAACCCTCCCCACTGCTTGTATCTATACTGTGCAGGGCTCCATTTGAACCCTCCTACTTCAATCCCAAACTGAAAGCCATGAGTATGTCCCGCAAAGGTGACGTCAATTTCTGGGAAGCAGGGACGCACTTCTGCATCCCAATGGCTGGGATCGTGTGATAGCAGTAATTTGACAGGCACATGCGCGATGCCTTGGTAGGCAAGTGCCAGCTTGCCGTATTGTGAAAAACTAGTTCCCCAGTTCTCTACCCCGATGATGGCTAAACTATCTCCGCCTTGCTGCAAGCAGACATGGGTATTATTCAATAGCTGCCACCCAAATGCTGCATGTGCTTCATGGATCGCGTGCAGATTCTTTTGCTTCGCAGCAGTAGACGACCAATTCACATAATCTCCATAATCATGATTACCCAGGGTAGAGAATACTCCCAAATCAGCTTTTATGCTTGTGAAGAGGTCACTATAGTCCTGCACTTCATCGGCCGTGTCATTGACTAAATCTCCTGTAAAGAAGATAGTATCGGGCTTTTCGGCTAGCAGCATATCTATTCCCTTGGCTACAGCAGGTTTATTAAAGAAGCTCCCGCTATGAATATCCGATAGCTGCCCTATTCTGATCCCATGGAAGGCAGCGGGTAGATGTGGTAGCGTGATGGTTACACGTCTAATGCGATAATCATGTGCACCAACTATCATTCCATAACCCAACGTAGCTACGGGTAATACGGCAGCACCAATGCTCAGTTGTACCCACGGGAGTGATTGAGGTATCGCTACGGGATCGGATCCGCTGGGTATGCATCTGTGCAGCAGCTTATAGCCTATCCACTTTATGCCCCTGTAGATATCACCACATAGCAACAAGAGTACTGCAAAGAACTTAGAGAGGTATTGGATGACAAAAGGAGGTAACATATGCCTTTTCAATCTTGTGGTAGCGCGTGCTCGAAAACTGCCCATGCTCACGACTAAGAAGGCTAGTACAACGCCTATGTATACCATCGATACACATTGCCTGACATTATCCGTATAGGGCCGTAACAGGATGGCTATGCCTTGATAAAAATATAATTCTATGCCTCCTATCAATAAGATAAATGCGAAAAGAATGAGCTTTCTCATAGGAAATGGTTGAGGGGGGTAATAATTTGAGTGAATGATAGCGTTGTGGCACTGCTTCGGTACTCAAAGCTGATCTTGCAGCGCCTTCAAAAAACCTTTCACCCCCTTCAAACTATCTATCAACTCTTGTACCGAGGAGGAAGACTTTTGTCTGCGCAGCATGCTTTGCGCACCGCGTATGGTATAACCTTTTTCTTTGATGAGATACTGAATTTTCTTGATTTGCGCTATATCCGCTACAGTGTAACGTCTAACGCCCCTGGAGGATGTTTGAGGACGGAGCTGTTGGAAGTTTTTTTCCCAGTAACGCAGGAGAGAGGTAGCACACCCAAACATCGCTGCAACCTCACCTATCGTATAGTAATTCTTAGTAAGGCCATCCATGAGGTTAGTCAAGCGATCTATTGGGAATGGAAGCTAAGCGGATCAGATCATCATACTCCTTAGCCGTCAAGCCACTCAAAATGTAATGCGCAGGATTTACTTTTTTGCCATTCTTAATCACCTCATAGTGTAAATGAGGGCCCGAAGAACAGCCTGTAGTTCCGATAGTTCCTATACACTGCCCCCGCGTTACTTTTTGCCCTACCGATACTTTAAAGGCCTGCATATGTGCGTATCGGGTTAAAAACCCAAAACCATGGTCGATGACAACTTGATTACCATACCCCGTGTTGCTTTTGGTAATAGACTTAACTAACCCATTACCCGTAGCATAAATAGGCGTCCCGCGTGGTGCGGTAAAATCAATCCCCTGATGGAACCGCATAACCTTATAAATAGGATGTAAGCGCATACCCCATCCAGAAGACAACCGCGTTAATTCTTTATTGGCAACAGGTTGAATAGCAGGGATAGCCGCTAATAATTTTTCCTTATGCTTCACAAGCGTCGATAGCTCATCATACGATTTCTTTTGCACATGCATCTTCATTTGCAAGTGTTCCAAGTTTTTAGCCACGTTATTGATCAGCTCGTCTCGGGAAATGGAAACAGGACAGGATGTACCACCGACACCTGCCGCTAAAACAGTATCAGGCACAGGTTCGGCTTCTAGTAAGGTTCTATATAGATGATTATCTCGTGCTTGCAGGGAGGATAGTAAAACGTTGCTTTTATCTATCTCTTTTTGAAGGGAAGTGTATTGGGATCGGAGGAGGTCATTGACTTTGCGTAACTCAGCTTCCTTGGGGGAGTCGAAATACTTTTGGTACAGTGGAATGCTGCCGCCAGCAATGATAAAAAAAATAAAAACGTAACCTACTATTTTCAACCCCACGTTCCACTTAGAAGGTGCAACTCTTTCGTAACAACAGGTTTCAACATTGTAGTAATATTTCACTCTAAACATAGGTTATACAGCTGTAGTAGACTTTATGTGATGCTATAGCGAGGGCTATATCTTTGGATAAACCGTGATTTTATGCGCAAATTTACGGGGACCTATTAACAAGACGCCTCCTGCCCTCTGCCTTAGGTGGTGGTACAAAGTAAATAGTATTTCCCTAAAGTTACAAGCCGTGTTGTAACCCGCAAGACATGGTACCGCTTTTGCAAAGTCCCACAAACTTTTACACAGTATCCCCAGATGCCTATACGCTGTCATATTACGATTCACAAAAGTTACCTATCTTTGTCCTGCTTTAAAAATGCTACGAGCAGCATGTACCATCATAACATCGCTGATATCTATCTACCATGAAACCATTTTTTACATACTCCAAATACATTTTCATAGCCCTATGCGCACTTTTCAGCGGCTATTATTTTTCATGCCAATTCAATAATCCAACTGTAGAACCAGACAACCCGCAATCGGGTGACAACCCTACTCCATCTGGATCAGGCAATCCACAATCTGGTGATGGTGAGCCGGATATACCGAGTACTTGGGGTAGAGGTGGTCAAGTTCACGGGAACAATAGAGGGTTGCCTAATTGCAAAAATACGTGCTATATGAACTCAACATTACAAGCGCTATTTACACTATATGGAGGGTTGATACAATCTAAAGCTAGTGGTGCGGCAGCAGACAGTCTAGAAACCAAGATGCATAATTTATGTACCAAAGTAACTACTGCAGTAGCTGGGCAGCCCACAAATGATGCAGGAGAAAAAAAAGAGATACAATCCTTTTACGAAGGAGTCAAAAAATCTAACACTGATGGTAAAATCACATGGTGTAAAAACATCGGTACACAAGAAGATGCTAGCGAAGTACTTGGCGCTTTTTTAGACTTTTTGGGTGCTCCCAAAATGGCAATATCAGAGACGTTAAAAAAAGACGCTTATGTTAGTAAGGTCAATGTTTTGACTCCGGACCCAATCAATAAGTTGGAATTACCTATTGATGGTATAACAAACATGCAAGATGCTATCAATCAATTTGTAGCAGATGAAGCTGTAACAGATTACAAATGGGATGGAACTGCTCATCCAGAGCCTTCAACAAGATCTAAGAAATACGCTAACCTCGATCATCTAAATACGTTAGTAATTAGTTTGAAACGATTTAAGCGAGACACAGCTGGTGCAATGACTTCTAAGATTAGTAATCTCATTGATAATGTCTTAGAAATTACTATTCAGAAAGAAAAAACCACTGATCTACCTTCAGATAAGACCTATAAACTGGTAGGCTTTATACATCATGGAGGAGATTGTGGTGGTGGCCACTACATCGCCTACATCAAAGAAGGTATAAAATGGATTTGCTACGATGACTCCTCAGTGTCAGAAGTATCGGAAGCTGCGGCAGAAGCAGAAGCAAAACAGGCGTATGTATTCTTTTATCAACCTAAGCCCTAAATAAAGACAGCATATGCACCATAGCCAACATTGGAAGCGAAGCAGCTGTTTGCGCTTCCGCAATGCGCACCTATCATCTCATATACCTTTCACTAACCAGTAGTAACCATGCAGGAACCTAAGCAGCCCCAACAAGTAGGGTTATGGCCTATGATAGCGCTGGTCACCGGCAACTTGGTTGGTTCCGGGGTGTATCTATTGCCTACCATTTTAGCGCCCTTTGGTGTGATTAGCCTCCTGGGTTGGGGCGTAACGTCAGTAGGCGCTATCTTATTGGCGCTGGTGTTTGCACAGCTTAGTATGCGGATAACCACTGCAGGCGGTCCGTATGCCTATGTCCGGGAAGCGTTTGGAGATACCGCTGGTTACTATATTGCCTGGGGGTATTGGCTCCTTTCCTGCATCAGCAATCCTACATTGGCTATCTCCGCAGTTGAATATTGCTCTGTCCTCTTTGGGGATTTTTCTCCGGGCACGGCGTTGTTGTTAGAATGCATCATCATTGGATGCTTCACCCTCTTTAATCTTTTTGGCATCAAGGTAGCAGGCCACTTGGAGCTAGGCATTACCGCTTTAAAAATCATCCCCTTAGTGCTCTTGCCCGTAGTAGGTTTCTTTTACATCCAACCTGCGCATTTTGCATTGCCTGCTTCGGAACATCTTCCTGTATTAACGACCATCAATACAACGGCTTTCATCACCTTATGGGCCTTTGTAGGGTTGGAGACAGGTACTGTGCCTGCCAGTCAGGTAAAGGATGCTCGTAAAACCATACCACGTGCGACGGTACTCGGCACGGTGTTAGCAGCGGTGGTCTATATCTTAGGTACAGTCATGATTATGGGGGTGATACCGATGGAGGAACTAGCCACGTCTAAGTCGCCTTATGCGGATGCAGCGAGTGCTATCTTTGGCGGCAGGTGGGCTATACCGATTACGATTGCCGCTATCATCACTTGCATGGGCACCTTAAATGGCTGGACGCTGGTAGTGGGTTACATTCCTTATGGCGCTGCGCAAAGCGGACTTTTCCCCAAAGTATTTGCCAAAACCACATCACAAGGAACGCCTTATGTAGGGATTCTCCTCTCTGCTATATGCATGCTCCCCTTTCTGTTGATGGCGCTAACAGATTCATTGCTGGCACAATTTCAATTGATCACCGATATGGCTGTTACCTTGATTTTGATCGTGTATGCCGTTGCTGTGCTGGCCTATTTTAAAATCCTGCTCCAACGGAAGGATTATCATTGGGGGCATATACTCCTCGGGATAGGTGCATTCTCTTTTGTGGGTTGGGCGTTGTGGGCTACGAATGTGAAGATCATGTTACTGTCGCTGACTTTGTTTTTGCTAGGGATACCTATGCATCTATACATGTTACGGCGAAACAAGCGCAGGAAGCAGAGGCAGGTATAAGTACTTCACGGTATGTAAGACAGGCCTTGTGCACCAACACAGACCCTCCACTAGCTACCTACTATCAGCTTTGTAATGACGTTGGCAAAGGGTTTGATAGGAAAGCAGTAATCACAATCGCATAGCTAGCTTCAGCACCTTGAGATTGCAAGCGCGATTCAGTCACCCTTAACATCATCCATCATTATCCTTGATACCCTATATGAAGAACTACAGCAGTTTATTAAATCCCCATCCCATACTACAAACGATAGGCCATGTGGCCGATCGCCTCAACCTGGAAACCTGCGTCGTAGGCGGATTTGTACGCGACTTATTGTTAGATAGACCCTCTACAGATATTGATATCGTTTGTGTAGGCAATGGCATGGAGCTAGCGCAAGCTGTTGCAGAAGCTTTAGGGCCAGAGGTAACGGTACAGACCTTTCAGACCTATGGTACCGCTATGATTCATTGGGAAGGGCAAGACATAGAATTTGTAGGCGCTCGCAAAGAGTCCTATAACCGCGATTCCAGAAACCCTGATGTAATCCCAGGCACATTACTAGATGATCAAAAGCGGAGAGACTTTACGATTAATGCCTTAGCGATGCGTTTAAATCAGGCTACTTGGGGCACATTGGTAGATGAATGTAATGGTTTTGAAGATCTGGAGAACGGCATCCTAAAAACACCCTTAGCGCCTGAAATCACCTTTTCAGACGATCCCCTTCGGATGATGCGCGCCATTCGGTTTGCCACCCAGTTACAATTTACCATAGATGAGCAGACACTAGCAGCGATTAATACAGTCGCAGAACGGATCGGTATTATCTCACAGGAAAGGATTACAGAAGAGCTGAATAAAATCATCCTCGCCCCCGTTCCTTCCATAGGCTTTAAGTTATTGCTGAAGACAGGACTGTTACAGCGCATCTTCCCGCAAATGATTGCCCTGCAAGGGAAGGAGTATAGAGATGGGCATTCCCATAAGGATAACTTCTATCACACGCTGCAAGTTTTAGACAATGTAGCGCAAGTATCCACCAACCTGTGGCTGCGTTGGGCCGCTATCCTGCATGATATAGCCAAACCGCTTACCAAAAGATTCCATCCTAAACATGGTTTCTCCTTTCATGGACATGAGTTCCTAGGCGCTAAGATGGTGCCTAGGATCTTTAAGCAATTTAGATTGCCGTTACAACAGCAGATGCACTACGTGCAAAAACTCGTGCGGCTACACTTGCGTCCTATTGTGCTGGCACAAGACGAAGTAACCGATGCCGCCATTAGAAGATTGATATATGATGTGGGCGATGAGTTGTCCGACTTAATAACCCTATGCCGCGCAGATATTACGTCCCATAACCCTGTTAAAATCAAGCAGTACCTAGCCAATTTTGATAAGGTAGAAGCCAAAGTAGAACAAGTGGAAGCGCGAGACCACATCCGGAACCTGCAACCAGTCATTACAGGAGAGATGATTATGCAAACCTTTCAAATCCCCCCTTCGCGCGTGATAGGAGAGATAAAGTCAGCTATCAAAGAAGCCATTTTGGAAGGAGAGATTACAAATGAATATGAGCCTGCCTTTGCATACATGCTGCATGTAGGCAAAACCCATGGGCTAACGCCTGTAGGGAACGCAAGTACCTAATGTTGCTCCCTTTCATATACAAGCATGCGCGATGTTTAAAAAGAAGATTTGGCTTACAACTGAATGCTGGAATTTATAACTATGAACTACTTTGTTGAGGTTCGGAAGGACTCTAATAAGTTTTGTACATGAAACGCTTCATCTAGCGCAGTATCTAAGTGAAAGCTGCATTTGGGAATGGCGCGCAATTTCCTGGCTAGTTGATTGCCTAATAACCCCCTGATCTTGGATTGCTTTTCGTTCAATTGATCCATAATGCTGGCAATGGCGGGATTGTCATTGTGTAAAAAACTGATATATACTTTAGCAACTCTCTCTTTCTCATACAAATCTAACCGAGTAATGGTGATGAAGACTTGTGGAAATAAATCTGCTATATGTTTACAAAATATATCACGCAGTGCCTGCAGCAGCAGGCTATGTCTTTTCTTGGCTTGGACAGATTTTTCCATAAATGATATTAACGTGCTAGATGTCTAACTGTTGTATAAACGGATGGTGATTTCACGAGAACCGTGCCTATTAGTATTCGTATCAAAAGGCTACTTACACTACAAGAAAACGCACTCCGTTGAAGGCATATCGAAATCGCAACCTTGCAACATGTAACAATAGGCTACCGCATGTTGTGTTTATGCATTATTCATAGACGCTAAGAACTCTTCGTTATTCTTGGTGCCTTTCATTTTGCTCAACAAGAACTCCATCGCTTCTAGGGAGGTCATATCAGCCATAAACTTACGTAGAATCCATACACGTGAAAGGATTTCTTTGTCCATCAGTAGATCTTCTCTACGGGTGCTAGATGCGGGTATGTCTATAGCAGGATAGGTACGTCTGTTAGCTAGTTTTCTATCGAGTTGAAGTTCCATATTACCCGTTCCTTTGAATTCTTCAAAGATGACCTCATCCATTCTAGATCCTGTATCGATGAGGGCTGTCGCTAATATGGTTAAAGAGCCCCCTTTCTCTACATTGCGCGCAGCGCCAAAGAATCTTTTGGGATTATATAATGCATTGGCATCTACCCCTCCAGAAAGGATTTTACCAGAGGATGGAATAACAATATTGTAGGCACGTGCTAGTCGGGTGATGGAGTCGAGTAGAATAACCACGTCATGCCCACACTCTACCATCCGTTTGGCTTTTTCTAATACCATGCTAGCCACCTTCGTTTGTCTTTCTGCGTGTTCGTCGAAAGTAGATGCTATCACCTCGCCTTTTACGTTTCGAGACATATCGGTTACTTCTTCGGGGCGTTCTCCTATGAGTAATACGATGAGGTATACCTCCGGATGGTTAGTGGTGATGGCATTGGCTATTTCTTTTAATAAGACAGTTTTACCTGTTTTAGGAGGAGCTACGATCATCCCCCTCTGACCTTTCCCGATGGGAGCAAAAAGGTTTAAAACCCTTGTGGAGTATTGCTGTGGACCACCATCTAACCGGAACCGTTCTTGTGGAAAAATGGGGGTAAGGTTTTCAAAAGCTATACGATTTTTAATTTCATCAGGCACCCTATTGTTGATGGATTCTACTTTGAGCATAGCGAAATATTTTTCACCTTCTTTAGGCGCTCGTACACTCCCTTTTATCAGATCTCCTGTTTTTAAACCGAATAATTTGATTTGTGAGGGGGAAATATAAATATCTTCTGGACTAGCGAAGTAATTATGCTCTGCAAATCTTAAGAACCCATAACCATCTTGCATGACTTCTAATACACCTATGCCATTAGTGATTACATCTGGTACTTCCACTTTTGCAGCGCCATTTTTTTGATTGCGTTTGTTGTTGTTATGGTTGTTATTAGTATTCTGATTGTTATTGTTATTCGCATGATTATGCTTATCACCTAATGATGCCTCTAGGGCATTGTTGGGCGTAGCGGTAGTTGAGTAAGAGCTGTTAGTAGTATTTTCCATATTAGTAAGTGATTCTTGGGGTTCATCATCAAGCTTGGAAGCTATAGGCGCTTCCTCCATGTCAGGTGTTAGAGATACTTCTGAGACCATCTTTATCTCCTTTTTGGGAGGCAATTCAGACTCGGGTATTCTAGCTTGTTGGTCTAAGATTTTATAGATTAAAGTTTGTTTATCGAATTTTTTAGCGTTTTTGATCTTTAGAGACTCTGCAATATCTTTTAATTCAGTAATCAATAAAGTATCTAGTTCAGTTATGGTATACATATTTTTCATGGGTTATAGTTAAGTAATAGGTCATTAAAATGAGTGACGCTAAGGCTTCACGGAAAATGTTTAGCCTCCGTTGTTCTTATTGGATGATGA
The DNA here is from genome assembly GCA_023257955.1 of Amoebophilaceae bacterium. Classification (GTDB taxonomy): domain Bacteria; phylum Bacteroidota; class Bacteroidia; order Cytophagales; family Amoebophilaceae; genus Amoebophilus. The sequence continues at coordinate 10,659 of JALRAY010000008.1, forward strand.
AGAATGATTCCTGGAATATTATGTAGAAGGTATTGGGGAATTTGTATAATACAGGGCAGGGCGTAACACCACGCAGACGCACTATCTTCTCAAGGTCTCTCACGGGCTGTCTACTACAATGATAGGGTATTATGGAAAATTTATCAAATGTTGGGTATGAAAATAGTTACAAGAGAGTAGGCGACAAGCAGTCTAGAGACTACAAAAAGTCACTCGCCGTGCTTTCCATAGGTAGATAATATCATTAATTTTTGTCCACTGCTTTCGATATGTAATCCAGTGACTACAGTTTTTTGACGTTAGTTATGGAAAATGATTCGCCTTGTAGCTTCCAGAATCTGGCATATACCCCTTCCTTGGTTAACAATTCGGAGTGCGTGCCTTGTTCTACGACTGTTCCGTTTTCTAATACACAAATGCGATCGGCTAGTTTGGCAGCAGAAAGTTTATGGGTAATATTCACAACGGTACGTCTTTTACTGACTTCCCTTAAGGTTGTTGCAAGCATCGCTTCCGTGGCATAATCTACAGCAGAAGTCGCTTCATCGAGTATGAGTATAGAAGGCTCACGTACAATGGCTCTGGCTATGGCCAACATTTGCCGTTGTCCTCCAGAAAGGTATTGTCCTCTTTCTTCCAATACAGTATCATATCCTTGCGGGAACTGCATAATAAAGTCATGTGCCGCTGCATTTTTTGCAGCTTGTACGATCTGCTCGCGCGTTGCTTCCGGATAACCATAGCTAATATTTTCCAGTATCGTTCCTTCGAAAAGAATCGTCTCTTGGCTAACAACGCCTATTTGTCTTCGTAACACTGGCAAGGATACGTGATGCATATCCTTATCATCATACAAGATAGTCCCCACATCCGGAAAGAAAAATCCTAATAAGAGGTGTAGCAAAGTAGATTTCCCAACTCCAGTAGCGCCCACAAAAGCTACATGTTCCCCTGGATGAATCTGAAAGGATACATTACGCAGGGTAGCAGTTTTGTCTTGATAAGCGAAGCCTACGTTAGCAAATGTAATCCCTCCTTTAACAGCTATGGGGGTGTTAGGAGACTGTTCTACAGGTAAGTCAAAAAGATCTAATAAACGCTCTGTGGAAGCAATCACTTTTTGGAAATCAACCATAATCTCAGCAGCATCTGTGAAGGGAGTAAGCAACCGTGGCGTCAAGAACATCAGGATACTATAAATACCAACATTTAACTTTTCCTCTATAGTAAGAATACCGCCATATACTAATGTGACTAATAAGCCGAATAAAACTAGAAAGCGTATAGCAGGCTCCAAAACTGCTCCCCATTTAATGGCTTCAAAATTAGCTTCTCTATAATCTAAACTGACGCGTTCTAATCTTTGTTTTTCTATCTCCTCGGCTACAAAGCTTTTCGTAGTCAGCAACCGTAAAAGACTATTGGCTAACAAAGCACCTATGTTGCCTGCTTTTTTTCTGACGTTGAAATAATAAAAACCAATCTTTTTCCTAACCAGAAAGATGGCTAATACAATGATAGGAATGGGAGCAATGACGCCAATGCCTACTTTAGGCGCTAAGTAAAAAAAGACCCCTCCTATAAAAAAGGTAGCACCTATTATTTCTATGATATTGTTAATTCCTTCTTCTAAAAAGCGCTCTAGTTGATTGATATCATCATTGAGGATAGAGAGCAGGTTACCTGTTTTTTGATCTAAAGAGGACCGCAAGGTGCTTTTTTGTACCCTTTCAAAAGCTTGTACACGAAACGTATGTTGCACCAATTGCGCTAAATTCCACCACCGCGTAGAAGACAGATACTCAAATAAAGACTCTAAAGCATAAGTTATCATCATCAAAAGGCCTAACACCAATAACTGCACCTTTAAATCATGAAACCCGAAATTGGTTAACCAGGAGTTTTCTTTCGCTACTACCGTATTCACAGCCGTAGCCAGTAAAATCTCTGGCATTAGGTTAAACAACTTATTAAGGAAGGAATAAAATATAGCGGGCATGTAAGTACTACGAAAAGGTCGCACAAAATACAATAGCTTCAGAAAAGCACTACCTAGGGGTCTTTTCATAGTAAAATTTTTGGGAGGTAATAGAGTGAATAAAATTTTATGGTAGACAAGACAAAAATAAAGATTCCTGATAACTATCAATATCTCTCTAACTCCTTTTGTAGTTTTTTACACGTATGCCCTATGATATAGACTCCTGATGCCACATACTGCACATGCCGTAAGCAAACATACACACAACAGCGCGCAACATTTTACAAAGGGCTTATGGAAATATAATCATCATGTATCTACACGTACTATTACTGCTACTGCAGCAACACGTAGGTCGCGACCACGTTCCAAAAAAAAATTTCGTAAAATCTTACCACCCTGAACAAACTTTTACGCATATTTGCCAACACATCACCAAGCATGTATTAAGAAAAATGAAGTCAACTGGTATAGAACGTGCTTCAACACTTTTAAAGATTCGCAGAATGTCATTATACACATGTCAATGCTTGGGATGTTCCGTCATAGCATCATTGAATCATAACTACTAATTTCTTAAAGGATAATGAACCAAATACGTATTGTTTTTATGGGTACTTCAGATTTTGCCGTACCTAGTTTACAGATTTTGTTGGAGAAAGGGTATCAGGTAGGTGCGGTAGTTACAGTGCCTGATAAACCACAAGGTAGAGGGTGTAATATTTTGCCTTCACCCATTAAAGTGTTTGCGGACGAGAAGGGTATCCCCGTGCTACAACCTGATGATTTAGGAGATGCTGATTTTATAGCAGCACTAGAAAGTTATCATGCCCATTTGTATGTGGTAGTCGCCTTTCGCATGTTACCTGCAGTGGTATGGCAAAAACCACCATTAGGCACTATTAATCTCCATGCTTCGCTACTGCCGAACTACAGAGGCGCAGCACCTATCAATTGGGCTATCATCAAAGGAGAAAAGAAAACAGGGCTCACTACTTTTTTCATAGATGAGGCTTTGGATACCGGTAATATTTTGCTGCAAGCAGAAGAACCTATTTATACCGTGGATACCGTTGGCACTTTATCCGTAAGACTCAAATACAAAGGCGCTAAGTTGGTACTACAATCAGTAAAAGCTATAGCAGATGGAAAAGCAATAGCCACCCCGCAACCAACAGCATCTGACGTTATAGGCTATAAAGCACCAAAAATCTATAAAAAAAATTGCGAAATCGATTGGTCCCGATCTACGGAAGAGGTTTATAACTTTATTCGTGGCTTAGCTCCATATCCAGGAGCATATACCATATTACAGGATAAGCAAGTGAAAATACTCACCACGTATCCGTTAGAACTAAGCGGTATGTTGCCAGGGGCTTTATATTCTGATGGCAAAAGTTATCTCCATATAGGTACCTCAGACGGTGTCTTAGCGATTGAAGCATTGCAACCTGCTGGCAAAAAAATCATGGATATACAATCGTTTTTGCAGGGGCATAAGTTATGCGCACCTTCTTTAAAGTAATTTCAACTGGTACTTTTTGAAGCGGGATATGCCTACCACTGTCATATGAATCACTACCAAAGCCCGTCTTGTCCTGAAATAGTTTACACTAACGGTGTAAAAATATGGACAAAAAATAAAAGAAATTTTAGAAACGCAAGATGCCAAAAACAGGAATGTGGTCAAGCGGAAAAACTATTTTACAAACATAGAAAAACATAAAATTATCCGAAATTGGGATAGGAGCCCCTTTCGCCCCCTCCCACACCACCGTACGTATGGGTCCGTATACGGCGGTTCGTAATTATTGACTCCTTAATGGAGCAGGATTTCTAGATTATGACTTGTTAGGTCTAGCTGTCCCTCCGAGGGAATACTCCGCTGGAATTCACCATTGTTTTGGCCTTCGGATTTTTGTTAATTGTGGGTTCTTTATCTATTTTCCATACTTTACTTTCCTTTAATTACGTTCGGTCCTTCATATCCTTTTTCGGGGATACTACTATGACCTCTGCTGACTTTATAGGACAACAGATCTCCCAGGGTAAGACGTATTACCTTCTCGGCAGAACCACTGAGTCTACTTGAAGATACTTTGGTAGACTTGTACTTCGTCTTAAACCGCAGACTCGTCCGTCTCCCCCTGCCTATACGCAGTTTTTGTTCATCGGCTCGCCGATTTGCTACACACTTCCTTCAGCGGCAACCTCACGGGTGACACCTTGTGTTCCGCTAATCCTTCAGGCCTACCAGCCTGGATAGAGGACTTGCACCTCCTAGTAATGCGCCATGCCTGGCGCACGGTTGCTTCGGCGCCTGCAGCTCCTCGCAATGACTGCTTTTCACTCCCGTCATATGTAAAAACAAGATGGCTACCTTCTATGGTTGTGGTGTGTATCTCGAAGTTGTTATCGTTTACAGTGCTTGAATGGCTTTGGGATTTGTGTGGGGTTGTTAATAGTTCCTCAGCTGTGGAATGTATGGGGGCTTGTGGTTGTGGGTTGGGGAGTATGGTTTCGTTAAAGCTGCAGCTGGTTAATAGTTGGCATAGGAGTAATAGGGTGGCTATGCTTCTGTTAGCTTTTGTGATATGTGTTTTGTTTGTTATTGCGTGCTTCATGGTAAGTTGTTGTAAGGTGAATGATTGGGTATTAACGTGCTTTTCAGCGCTTAGCAGTGCCTAAGCGGGCGCATGTGGTCAACGATAATGGAGTATTAGCTGAATTACAATTGAGTATGCTAAAATGCTTGCCACCCGATAGATGCTAAAAGTGCTGATCCTTTCTTCTTTCATCATAGCGGAAAGACATCACAATAGCAGCCGCCGCTTTGCCTAGAGTGGCGTTATGTCACATTTTTTAATTAGATTCGAAGCCATTGAGGCAACAGACGCACGAGAAGTGCTAGCACTTCTCGTGCGTCAAGGGTAAAAGAGCAATAATGCTGTCTGTAAACTAGCGCAGCAAGCAAGGGCCTATTATCATTCCAACAAAAGTTGCCATACTAGCGTGCTGCTTCCTACAAACATCATAGTACTATGCAAAATGTTATTCACCTACTCCCCGACTCATTAGCGAACCAGATTGCTGCTGGGGAAGTCATCCAACGGCCAGCTTCGGTGGTCAAGGAATTACTTGATAATGCAGTTGATGCCCAAAGTACGCAGGTACAAGTGGTGATAAAAGATGTGGGTAAGACATTGATTCAAGTTATAGATAATGGCGTAGGCATGTCCGAAGTGGATGCGCGCATGAGTCTAGAAAAGCATGCTACTTCCAAGATCAAGCAAGCGGATGATTTGTTTAATATCCAGACGATGGGATTCCGTGGGGAGGCTTTGCCTTCTATGGTGGCCGTAGCGCAGGTGGAAATCATCACCCGCACAGCGGAAACGGAACTCGGGACTCGGTTACTGGTAGAAGGCTCTAAAGTGAAGCTGCAAGAACCTACGGCAGCCAGTGTAGGCACTAGCATCAGTGTTAAGAATCTGTTTTTTAATGTGCCGGCAAGACGAAACTTTCTAAAATCAGCTGCTATAGAAACCAAGCACATCATAGAGGAGTTTCAATATGCTGCTTTATCACGACCGGATGTGGCTTTTAATCTCTATCAAAATGACCAGGCAACCTATCGCTTACCTGCTACCAAGCTTGCCAATAGAATCATTCACCTCTTTGGGGAAGCTTACAGCAAGCAACTGATTCCTTGTGAAGCAGTTGCTGATGTATTGCAAATTCGGGGCTACATCGGCAATCCGGCGTATGCAAAAAAAACAAGGGGGGAGCAGTTCTTCTTTGTCAATAATCGCTTTATCAAAAGTGCGTATTTAAACCATGCTATCAAAAATGCTTTTGACGACTTGGTGCCTAAGCAAACGTTCCCTTTCTATGTCCTATTCATGGATATCGATCCCAAACGCATTGATATTAACGTACACCCTACGAAGACGGAGATCAAGTTTGATGATGATAAGATGGTGTATGCGATGCTTTTATCGGTTGTAAAGAAAGCCCTTTCGCAACATGGCGGCATGACTTTTGACTTTGATACCAATAGCAATAGCGATCCCCTGGGGCTACAAACGCCTGCTCCTGCGCCATTCTATACACAACCTACAAACAAGTCCTACACTTCTTTGCAACAGTTGGATGGCCCTAAGGTGAGTCCCAAGGAATGGGATCAGTTGTATGAGAGAATCAACCTGGAATCAGAGATATCTACACAGCTGCCTGCTTTGCCTTTAGCTGCCGCTACTGATGATGCTTCTGCAAGGATAGCCTCTCCTCTGTCTGCCGCTAAGGCGCCTGCAGAAGGGACACGAGCAAGTGCGGCTATGGCTACCTCGCCTATCTCATCTGTGGTCGCGGAAGGGGGGGGTATGAAAATGCAATTGCATGGCAGGTATATCCTTACGTCTATCAAGTCGGGGTTATTGCTAATCGATCAGCATGCGGCGCATGAGCGGATTTTGTATGAGAAGTATTTGAAGCAATTGCAGCAGCATGCAGGTACTTCGCAGCAGTTACTCTTTCCAGAGCAGATTCAGCTCAGTGTTGCTGACTTTGGTTTGATACAGGAATATCAAGCTGTATTACAGGCGATGGGGTTTGTAATAGAGGTCTTTGGGAAGCATAGCATTATAGTAGCGGGCTATCCTGTGGAGGCTACGCATCAGGATCCGCAACAGCTTGTGGAAAAAATGTTGGAGCAGATCAAGTGGAATCAGTCGCATCTATCTATTCCGCAAGAGGAGAATGCTGTGCGTGCTTTGGCGAAACATGCGGCTATACAACCTGAGAAAAGGCTGGAGCGCATAGAGTTGGATAGTTTGGTAGATGAATTGTTTGCTTGTAAGCAGCCGAATCATACGCCAAGTGGTAAAGACATCTGGACGATCATCTCCTTGGAGGAGTTAGCGAAACGGTTCAAAATGTAAAGTCACTATAGCGTAGCTTTGTATGCAGAAGCGGTGTAAGAACCTGTTTAAGATCTATACCTTGATAGTAGTATTTTTGTAAGCATAACCTAATAATCTCAAAAAATAAGTAACTACTCAGGTCTTATGTAACAATGAGTGAAAAAGTAGTTAATTTGTGTCCTCAAGCATTAGGTCAATGGAAACAAAGGATAAAATAATAGCACAATTAAAACAGTCTCTATCGTAACTACTCAGGTCTTCATATTACATATTTTATAGAAGCAGTGAATTTGTGGTCATCAGGTTGATGACAATCGAAGATAAGGATCAAAAAATAGCAGCATCTTTTGCGGACTATTAACGGGTCCTATAGGGATAATTGAGTCAATTATAACCACCTTTCTCTGTTTCTGTATACCCCACTTTTCACCATACGCTATACTACATATCATCAAAACATGCTTAAATCAATGACAGGCTTCGGGAAAGCCACTTATGAAGGTGAAGGAATAACTATCTCTGTCAAAGTGCAAGCTACGAATGCCAAAGGGTTGGAGATCAACACGCAAGTACCTACGCACCTAGAAGATCAAGTATTGGTGTATCACCGGCTTATAAAACATCAATTACAACGCGGGAAAATAGATCTATTCATAGAACATGTGGATATGCAGCTACGTATGGAACATGTGGCGTTAGCGATTCAAGAACCCATATTCAACGCATCCTATCAGCAGCTAGTTCATTTGGCAAAGACAGTAGGCGCTTCTCCCTCTACGGAAACCCTATTTCAGCTAGCACTGCAAGTACCCGGTGTCATAGCTTCACCTGTAGCTTTACTTATCAACGCCATCCCTTCCAATAGTTTGCAGCAAGTAGCCGATACGGTACAAGCAGCGCTCGTACATTGTGATCAGGCGAGGATGCAGGAAGGCGAAGTGTTAGCAAACAGTATCAAGAAGTATTGGGCTACCATCAAAGAAGAGCTTGCCTATGTGGATGCATTAGATGGAGAACGCATCACCAGTGTCAAAGACAAGTTAATTGGGAAGCTGAATATGCTCACAGATAAGCAATCGCTGGATGAAGGCCGGCTGGAGCAAGAGATGGTTTATTATTTGGAGAAGCTAGACATGCAGGAAGAAAAAGTCCGGCTAGCTAGTCACCTGGCTTATTTTGATGAAATCATGCAAAGGCATGAACCCACAGGTAAGCATCTCGCTTTTATGGCGCAAGAAATGGGTAGAGAGATCAATACCTTAGGAGCCAAAGCGAATCACGTCCTTATTCAACAGCATGTGACGATTATGAAAAGTGAACTAGAAAAAATCAAAGAGCAGCTACAGAACCTTGTATAGACCTTCCCCGCGTTGCTTATGACAGTGCATTACGATGATATCCAAGCCTACGCCGCAGCTTATACCTCCCCGGAGTCAGATCTCCTAGCTACGATCAATCAGGAAACGCATACCACATTACCCGGTGCGCAGATGCTTTCCGGCCACCTGCAAGGTCAAGTGCTGATGGCCTTTGCAAAAATGATTCGTCCCGCAAGTATTTTAGAAATAGGGACCTATACAGGCTATGCTACGCTATGTCTAGCAGAGGGACTTACAGAAGAAGGTGTCTTGCACACGATAGATTCGGATGTGCGGTTACGAGAAAGGATCCTGCAATATTTTAGTCAACATAAACGAGGGAAGCAAATTGCAGTACATACAGGGAAGGTATTAGATATTCTGCCGCAACTCTCGCGTACTTTCGATTTGGTTTTTATTGATGCCGACAAAAAGAATTATCTAACGTATTATGAGAGCGTGCTAGCGAAGCTCAACCCTAACGGCTGGATCATTATTGATAATGTGCTATGGAAAGGCAAGGTCCTGCATGAAGCAGGCGATGATAAACTCACAAAGGCTATGATGGATTTTAACAATCACATCAAAAATGATTCGCGCGTGGTACATGTACTCTTTCCTGTACGTGATGGACTGATGGTAGTGCGCAAAAAGTAAGCGAAGCTTGGATGGGAAAGCACAAATTTTGCAGCAACCCCTCATTAAGATTCCCCCCACATTTTTCAATTTGTATTTCATCTTTGTGAGCCTTCCTAAAAAAAATCATACCCATCATCCGCTTTTACAAGAGAAGCGCTTTGCCTTGTCTTTAATCGACTGGTATCAACAAGGCCATCGTGCATTACCCTGGCGTGCTACCCATGATCCGTACAAGATTTGGTTGGCAGAAATTATTCTACAGCAAACACGGGTCGTGCAGGGGATGCCGTATTATAACGCCTTTATTACCCAATACCCCACCCTCCATGATTTGGCAGCAGCGAGTGAAACAGAGGTATTACGTACATGGCAAGGCTTGGGGTATTATTCCCGCGCGCGCAACCTACATACATGTGCTCGCCTGATCGTGGACAAACAGGAAGGGGTATTTCCTAACGATTACAAAGGTTTATTACAATTGCCCGGTATAGGTCCCTATACCGCAGCGGCTATTGCTTCTATCGCTTTTCGAGAAGCCGTTCCTGTGGTAGATGGGAATGTATTGCGGGTATTGGCTAGAATTTTTGGTATCACTTCCCCTATAAATAGTTCCCAAGGGAAAGCAGTGATTCAAGAGATAGCACAGCAGTTAATTTCCATCCCCACGCCAGATGTGTATAACCAAGCTATCATGGAATTTGGCGCCGTGCAATGTACGCCCCAAAAACCCGCGTGTGATACCTGTATCTTTCACGCAGATTGTATAGCATACCAAACTCAACAGGTGGAGATATTGCCTAAGAAGGATGCTAAGGTCAAGATCAAAAAGCGATACTTTCATTATTTGGTATTGCAACTCGGGGATAAGCTGCTGATGAAAAAGCGCCCCAAAGGAGATATATGGCAAGGTTTATATGATTTCTACTTGGTAGAGGCGGATAAGCCCTATGCAGCCAAGCAACTTTCTGATGAATTGTTAACACTCGTTCATCAGCATCAGCTAGAGATCGTGAAGTACCCTTGGGAGGCTAAACATATATTAACCCATCGGGTTATCTATGCATCGTTTTTTCATATCTCCTTGCCTACAACCTTTATGGAAGTAGTAGCGCCGCTATTACAACAATATGCTATGGAAGCCGTTACTATGGAGGCCATCCAATCATTACCGAAGTCCGTCTTAATTTGTAAATTTTTAAACGCCCACATGTAGGGAATATGATATATGCTAGGAGTAAATAAAGTGATTTTAGTAGGGTATGTAGGCCAAGATCCTGCTATCCGTTACTTAGAAAATGGCCGAACGCAAGCTACCTTTTCATTAGCGACACACGATGCCTACAAGAACAAAGAAGGCGAAAAAGTACGTACCACAGAATGGCATCGTATCGTTCTTTGGACACCTTTTGCAGAAATCGCCGAGAGCTATGTCACAAAAGGTAAGCAAATTTATCTAGAAGGCCGGTTAGCAAATCGGTCCTATAGCGATAAGAGCGGGGAGATTAAAGAACTGACAGAAATAGTAGGAGAGAAACTAGTGTTATTGAATAGTCAAGAAACAGTCACAGAAGAAACACTGCAGATGGTATAACGCAATAGCGTTGGACTTGTTACTCAACAAAAGTTACTACTAGGACTTTCGCACATTGGCATTTAATTACGAATGATTGACATCAACTAACCCTATAAAATCACTACCGTATGACACAAACCCATCAACCGTTTGATAAGCTTTTTAAAACTTCGTTTAATGACATAGATTATATCAAGGACTTGATAGTAACCTATTTTTAGCCTGAAATAATGGAGGGACTTCTTTTAGACACCCTCAAGATCATTGCCAATGAGCACTTGAATGCTGACTTCAAGAAAAAGTGCCCAGACATTTTATGTTATGGTCAATTCCAACACCAAGGGAAGTTGCATGACTGTTACATCATTTTTGAGCATAAGAGCTATAATTACAAGCGCCTGCTAGATCAAATGAATGACTACGAACGGGTAGTCAAAAAAATCCATCGAAAAAGCGCAGCGGCTTTCAGGATAGATGCTATTGATCAGAAGCGTGATCCCATAGTCTTCAAGGCAGTGTTTTACCATGGCAATGCTCCCTTAAGCATGCCTTTGCATGGTAGTGAAACGTCACAAAACCCTGAACTTGCTAGAGCCATTCAAGCTAAGCCCATCATTGCAATCAATCTCAACAACCAATCTTTGGACGAGCTAAAAACGCATTCAGAGACCTTAGGCAGTATTGAGTGCTTATTCAAAATCCTAAGCAACAAAGGATTAATCAGCCAAATGTTTATGGATCCTACCTTTTTGCAGAAACACGCACGTAACCTTCCCCCAGAGGTCAAAAAATTACTCGGATATATTATTTTTGATATCGTAAGAAAGAATAAATCCTTAGCTCACTTGAGCAATGATGACATCATCAACCAATTAACCTTAATATTAAAATCAAAACGTATGAAGACATTAGCAGACAGTTTGAAAGCACAAGGCCGAATAGAAGGAGAAAAAATAGGTATAGAGAAAGGTATAGAGAAAGGTCGAAAAGCAGGCATTTTGGAGACAGCCAAAAAAATGCTACTTCAAAAATTAGATATCAATATCATAGGCCAAGTAACAAGGTTGCCACGTGTAGAATTGCTACGAATTGCCATCTAAGGATAGAGAGAAAATAGTGTAGAACATGATAATACCCCCGCCGCTAGCAATCATGGTGGATTGTAGATAAAATTGTATGCGTGCGAAAGGCCTAACTATGTTGCAATCACATTACACCAAGGAATTGATAGAAGCAGGCTGTGATGAAGTAGGGCGAGGTTGCTTAGCCGGTCCTGTGGTAGCTGCCGCAGTCATTTTACCCAAAGGCTACTTTCACCCATTGTTCGATGATTCTAAAAAGGTAACGCCTAGGCATAGGGAATTACTAGCAACGGAGATTAAGGAACTGGCTATTGCCTGGGCCATTGGTGAAGCTAGTCACACAGAAATTGATGAACTCAATATTGTCCAAGCCTCTTATTTGGCCATGCATAGGGCTATTCAACAGTTATCTCCGCAACCAGAAATGTTATTGATTGATGGTCCCGAGTTTGTAGCCTATGCAGCCATTCCACACCAATGTATTGTGGGCGGGGATGGTAAACTTGCCGCCATAGCCGCTGCGTCCATTCTGGCAAAAACGCATAGAGATGCCTACATGCATCAACTAGCTACGCAATACCCCGGGTATGGGTGGGGGACGAATGTGGGCTATGGCACCCCGGTACATCTGGCAGCCATTCACCAACAAGGCATCACGCCACATCATCGCAAAACTTTTAAACCGAAATTGAGGAGTTTGGTTTCTTTATGGAAAATGGTTAAACCCATCAGCTTCAGCTGAGGGCTAATTGAGTACACTATTGCCTTTTCCCATCAATCCACAGTCACCACGCATCACCACCCTTTTATCTCCTCGCCAACAACATCGCCACCTCTCCAGTACCGAATGGAATGGTAAATTTGTGGTAAATAGGAGATGCGAAGGTGGTAAATGAATTACGTCATTGCGAGAGGAGCGAAGCAACCCATGGTAAGCCCAGCGTCTGGTTTGCTTCTTCGCCTGTGGCTCCTCGCAATGATATAAAGGAGAGCGTTTATCTTCCGTTCAAGACTTTTTCGCTTCTTACCCGTAGTTCATCGGCAACCATTTGAGGGAGGTTTAGGGTTAATGCGAGGGTGACAAAGAATTTGAGGGTATTGTCGGCGACTTCCCGTTTTTTCTTTTCGCATTTGTGACCATCTATAGTGCGCATGTTGTGTAGGCGGTCGGCTACTTTCACCAGTAGGGATCGGTGGCCTGCTTTTTCTAGCAACCTGCTTATATTCTCGTGGTCACTTAATTGCAGTTTGTGAAAGCTTTGTACGTAGCTCTCAAAGTGGGTAACGTTGTCCACGATGTGGCTTACGACGGGGCCGAATTTCATATCGATTTGTGTTCGCAGCATGCGGGTATCTTCTACCGTGTCATGCAAGAGCGCCCCTATAATCACGTCTTCGTCAGTAGTCCAATCAAGGACAATGCGCGCTACAGCTAGCGGATGTAGATAAAACGGTTCACCAGACCTGCGCATCACCGATCCATGGTACAATTTGATCAGCTCTATAGTCTCTACCACCTTTTCCATATCCACGGCGGAAGTTTTTGTCTCGAGCTCACGTAAGAATGCTTCTTCCTGCTCTTTAGCGCCAGGGTAGTCATCATTGGCACGCACCAAGGGAGCCCCTAGCTCCATGGCAGGAGAATTCATATCCCTGGGACGGACTTCCTTGACGTCAGCAGGGAAGACATAAGCATAGTACGTATGATCCGTGGTTTGACTGATATCTACGTTGGAATAACCATAATGCGCCCGTACGATGCGGTGGTTGTTGGCCAGCATCATAGCGGTATCGCTATCGGTCGCAGGGATAACCGAGCCACTCATATTCACATAGTAGGTATAATCCACAGGTCTTATGGCGGTAGGATCATCGGAGAAG
>JALRAY010000090.1 GCA_023257955.1 Amoebophilaceae bacterium
TATCACCCACTATGGCCCAACTTTCCAGTTGTGTTCTTCTTCGCATGTACATCCGATATCGCGGCCCTACAACCCCAACTATGCCGGAACATAGTTGGTTTAGGCTCTTCCCCGTTCGCTCGCCACTACTTGGGGAATCACTATTGTTTTCTTTTCCTCCTGCTACTTAGATGTTTCAGTTCACTGGGTTAGCTCCTTTCGGTGACAGATCTTCCATCTGCCGGGTTGCCCCATTCGGAAATCTTCGGATTAGCGCTCGTTGCAGCTCCCCGAAGCTTATCGCAGCTTACCACGTCCTTCATCGCCTCTCAGACCCAAGGCATCCACCATACGCCCTTAATTGCTTTAAAAAAATTATAAGTTAAAGTGCTTGCATATGCACAATAACCTTTTCTGTTATTAATTTCACTTTTTCCAATATGTCAAAGAGCTAATTTCAAATAAATTTGAAACCTGTAGATGTGTTGGACTTGAACCAAATGATTTGCCTGAACAAATCACATCTTAAAAAGCATTCGAAAGAACTAAATTTAAGTTGAGGTTATCCTTCGTGTTCCGGAAACCCTCTCACTCGTTGTGGAGGATATCGGAGTCGAACCGATGACCCTTAGCTTGCAAAGCTAATGCTCTAGCCAACTGAGCTAATCCCCCGATTTTAGTTTGGGTTGGTAGTTCTGTTGGTAGTTCAGTCAGGGCTTTACATGACTAGGGAACCAGCGACCAACCGAGTTCGTCCTTCAGTAGACCCGAGCAGATTTGAACTGCTGACCCCTACATTATCAGTGTAGTGCTCTAACCAACTGAGCTACGAGACTTGATCCCTCGAAAGGATTTCCCTTCTCGGCTCTCCCCTCGCTCCTCTTCTTCATTCTCTTTTTTTACATTAACAGATGGGTCAGTAAGTTTTTCAGTCTAGCTCCTTTTTGCATAACACTCTCCTTCGTTGCTCTTAAAAGGAGGTATTCCAGCCACACCTTCCGGTACGGCTACCTTGTTACGACTTAACCCCAGTCATCGGTCTTACCTTAGATAGCTCCCCGTAAAGTCACCATCTTCAGGTACCCCCGGCTCCCATGGCTTGACGGGCGGTGTGTACAAGGTCCGGGAACGTATTCACCGCGCCATGGCTGATGCGCGATTACTAGCGATTCCACCTTCATGGAGTCGAGTTCCAGACTCCAATCCGAACTGAGACCGGCTTTATGAGATTGGCTCCGCTTCACAGCTTCGCGACCCGTTGTACCGGCCATTGTAGCACGTGTGTAGCCCTAGGCATAAAGGCCATGATGATTTGACGTCATCCCCACCTTCCTCGCGGCTTACGCCGGCAGTCTCGCTAGAGTCCCCATCTTAAATGCTGGCAACT
>JALRAY010000091.1 GCA_023257955.1 Amoebophilaceae bacterium
TGTATCATTTACCACACAGTTTTCTCCTTTTTAAATATTTTATTTTATTATTTTTAATCTTGAGACCAACGCTTTCTTTTTAATGGTTTTTTTCGTTCCCAGTTTAAAATGATTTCGTTATTAGTTGAATATTTATTATAAATACCGGAATCATTTAATGGGAAACGGAAAAAATTAAATAAAACAATTCCATTTAATAGTTTTTCAACAGTTGTTGTTTTTGATTTTGAGCTATATGATCCAATAACAAAAGTAATATTAAGTCCTTGAATTTGATCAATATCTTCATATTCAATTTCTGGAAAAATAAGTTGTTCTTTTAATCCAAGAGTATAATTACCACCTTTATCAAAACTCCTAACTGATAATCCTCTAAAATCACGAATTTGTGAAAATGTAAAAAAGATTAATTTTTTTAGAAAAGCATACATTTTTTCCCCTCTCAATGTAACTTTTAGCCCTAATTCCATATTATCACGTATTTTAAAGCCTGCAATTGCTTTTTTTGCTTTTGTAATTACAGGTTTTTGACCGGTAATTTTAGTAAATTCTTCAATACTTTTTTTTAAAATATTACTATTTTGTGCACTCAAACCTAAGCCACGATTAATTTGGATTTTTTTAAGCTTTGGTAATTTATGTTTGTTATAATAAATATTTGAATAGTTATTTTTTAAAATAGGTTGAATCCCATATTCATATTCTTTTTTAATATTATCAAGTAAACAATTTACCTCAGATATTTCTTCTAATGATTGATAATTACGCATATTGAATTACTACTAGTTTATTTTTAATTTAACATTGGAATGATGTATTGGAGCTTCAATTTGTTTAATTTCACCAATTTCATTTTCTTTTATAGGTTTAATATGCCGAACTTTAAAATTTATTCCTTTAATCAAAATTTTACCAGAATCAGAATATAATTTTATAATTTCACCTTCTTTATTTTTATAAGCGCCTGATATGATAGTTACTATATCACCAATTTTAAAACGTATTTTTTGTTTAGTTTTCATTTATAATACCTCGGGAGCTAACGAAACTATTTTTGAAAAATTTTTATCACGAATTTCACGAGCAACCGGACCAAAAACACGTGTTCCACGTGGATTATTATCTAAATTTACAATGACAGCAGCATTATCATCAAATCTAATATACATTCCATCAGAACGTCTAATT
>JALRAY010000092.1 GCA_023257955.1 Amoebophilaceae bacterium
CTACATCGCCCAGCAATAAGGGAATGGTGATGGGGTTAAAATCTCCTTCGTGGCGGTTTAGTTTATTGGCGGCCCACCTTTTGATTAAGTTTTTGAAAGCCGTTACAATTTCTTGATTAGGGATCTCGAGCGTATAGACCATCTCTTCGTTTATGCTTTTGCTTACCGTTGGATTTAAATAGCCTGTGTGCAATAACAAACTGACGACCGTTTGGGCATCGGCTTGGAAGAGGGAGGCGAAGTCAATGTATTTATTAATGAAAACGTTGTCTTGTGTATACGGAGGTTGCATAAAGGCTTGTATTTCCTGTTGCACCACATCCTCTATCATGATATCGGATAGGAACCCAAAGCTACCACTCTCTTCCCAGTAGTTTTTGATAGCGTGTGCATCATCAAAGAGGCACCTAGCCATGGACCATGGATTGTAGAGCTCCAAGCCGCCATAGCTATAGCCATTGTACCATGCTTTAATCTCCTGGCGCTTCTCTGGTGCAATTTGTTGCTGTTGACAAAGCATGTCTATTTCCGCTTGCGTAAAGCCATAGTAAGGGGCGAATTTTTCATCTAGCACGCTATACTCGGTCAAATTATTGAGCTCCGAAAAGAGGTTGGCTTTGGCTATGCGGAGGATACCCGTTACGACACCTTTTTCTAACAGTTTCTCTGATTTGAGTGCTGAGCCAAGTAGTTTCCGAAACAGTTTTAATACTTTGTCAAACCCTGGGCTAAACTGATGGGGATTTTTTTTATCCTTCCCCAAGGTTGTATAAGCCTCATGGATGGCGCTATCATACTCATCTATCAAAACCCATACTTTTTTGCCAAAGTGTTTGTAGAGGCATTGTAGTATAAATTTGATGGCTTTTTTAACGAGCGCCTCGCTTATTTCTCCGGAAAGGTACTTATTGATTTTTTCTCTTTCATTGGCTGTTAACTTATCGCTTACAACTAAGTATTGATGGGCGTCAAAGACTTCAATGAGTTTAATCTTGAAATCTTCTACCAGCTCTTTATAGGACGAACCTCCAAGGTCTTTGAAGTTTAACATGATTACGGGATACTGCCCTAGGTGTTTCATGGTGGCTGCATGGTTATACACATCAGATTATGAAACACGCAAAATCAAGCTACGTTAACGATGTGAAACTTAGTTGTCATAAGCGATTTT
>JALRAY010000093.1 GCA_023257955.1 Amoebophilaceae bacterium
GTCGACATCTACGGGTGCCTTATTGGTCTCGGGTGGAGTCGGCGTTGTAAAGTCCTTGTTTGTCGGTGCAAATACCACCGTTACTGGAAATGTGAGTGTTAATGGAACAACTGATTCGACATCGACATCTACGGGTGCCTTATTGGTCTCGGGTGGAGTCGGCGTTGTAAAGTCCTTATTCGTTGGCGGTAAGGGCACATTCGGCGCGCCGCCTTCAAGTGCGTTATACGAACTTGACGTCGGTGGCCAAATGCGGGTGTATGAGACTGTCGGAACTGCTGCCTCAACTAGTACAGGGTCTCTCGTATTGGAACACGGCAATACGAATGGTGTGTCTTCAATTACATTCTTATCACCTAATAGTGGTGGTGGTGGTGAATACGGATATATTCAGTATCATGACCATTTTACTGATGGTTCTTATAATAGTGAATTAGGTAATGGTCTTCTCACAATCGGCATTGAAAATGAGGGTGGTCTCGGTGCGTTTGCTGATCGTATTTCTCTATGGCCAGCTAGTGGAACTGGAAATGTCGGAATCAATACCAAGTCACCGAGATGTGCCTTGGATGTAAGTGGAAGCTTCAATGTGAGTGGAAACATCAATTCAAGTGGAAACATCAATGCAAGTGGGGCATTATCAGTGTATGGAAACACATCCTATTCTGATTTTTCGAATCCTTCTGCTATTTTGAAAGGTGGATTAATTATTAATACGACAACTGGTAGTTCACGGCTTATATTAGGTACTTATTACACAGGTGGTGTTGGTTCGACTTGTGCGATACAAGCAAGCGACTTCTATAATAATATGGATAATACGGGTGGTCAATATTTATATCTGAATCCCTATAGCAACGCCGCAGTGTATGTTAATAGATATTTAATGCTTCAGTCAGATCCGTCTGCTTCTTACATAAGGGGTAAGGAATATTTATATTTGGGATATAATGGTATAAATAATGTAACTATCAACTCGGCTGGCTTGTATGTGAGTGGACTCATCAACACAAATA
>JALRAY010000094.1 GCA_023257955.1 Amoebophilaceae bacterium
GCATGATTTCTGGTGTTGTGACACGAAATCCATTTACCGACTTCTTCTCAATTCCGCGTACATTTAATTCAGCATCAATGTGTGGTCCTCCGCCATGCACAATGACAAATTTCTCTCCAGCTTTGAATCGTGTCGCAATCTCGGTCATCCATTGATGTGCATTCCCATCCATGGCATGACCACCGAATTTGATGACGATCATGTTGCGTACGCCGAATTCTCGTGCACATATTCTGCGGTTAAATCGTTGGTCCAGATGGTTGCTGAAGCAGTTCCCATATGGAGATCGATGACAATCTCAATTAATTCATCTTTCATGGAAACTTTATCTCTCGCTTCTCCGGGTGCGCTGGCGATGCAAACTTTTACTCCATTGAGAGTCACATCGATGTTGTGAGCATCCATCACCGCATTCGTGGTTCCAAGGGCAGCCAAGATTCGCCCCCAATTCGGATCCTCGCCATGAAGTGCGCATTTCAAGAGATTATTTCGAGCGCAGGCTCTGCCGATTTCAACTGCATCTCGCTCGCTTTTCGCGTTAATGGTTGTAATGGAGATTATTTTCGAGTGACCTTCAGCATCAGATATTAGTTGGTGTGAAAGCGACCCAGCGATTTCCATCAGAGCAGATCGCAACTCTTCTTCGCTTAACGTCATTCCTGACGCGCCTGAGGACATAAAGATGACGGTGTCGTTAGTGGAAGTGCAGCCATCAGAATCGATTCTGTTGTAAGTCTTCTCGCAGACCTCTTCGAAAACTCGACATCCTATTGTCGGCTCAACGATTGCGTCAGTCATAATCACCGAGAGCATCGTTGCGAGAGATGGCGCAAGCATTCCCGCGCCTTTTGCGATACCGGTAAACAAACTCTGATTCTTGGTTGTGCGAGCGATTTTTGGCTTGGAATC
>JALRAY010000095.1 GCA_023257955.1 Amoebophilaceae bacterium
CATGGTGGCTAGCACATCTTGTTTACCAACCCATTATCCTTCTTCTGAACTTTGTGAAGAGACCTTCATCCAATGCCTTGGTGAAGATATCTGCTACTTGCTCCTTGGTTCCCACATGGTATACACTTATGGTTCCCCTCTTTACTTCTTCCCTGAAGTGGTGATATTTAATGTTCAGATGCTTTGTCCTTGGCCTCATCTTGGGGACATTGGCTATTTCAATGGCACCTGCATTGTCTTCAAATACCTTGCACATTACCTTTGGTTGTTGGTTCATAACTGGTACACCCATCTCATGTGCTTCATCCAATAACCACATAATTGGAATCACCTCCCTCATGGCCTGTGATAGGGCTATATATTCTGCTTCTGTGGATGATAGAGCAATTTCTGTTTGCATCTTGGATGCCCAGTGCATGGGGCACCCAGCATAGGTTATTAGGTATCCCATTCTTGATCTGGCTGTGTTTGGATCATCTATGGCTGTCTTGTTGCTCCATTCTGATGCATGTGATGCATCAACCCAGCATTCCATTCCCTCTTGGTTTGGTTTCATTATTAGTCCCTTATCTCTTGTACCAAGTAGATACCTTCCAATCCTTTTTACTGCCTCTGCATGTTTTGTCTTTGGTTTGGCTGAAAATCTTGCACATTGATGCACTGCACATGAAATGTCTGGTCTTGTTGACTTTTCCAGGTACAACATTTTACCTATGACTTGTCTATAGTTGAACTTTGTCTGATCATGATCATTGTCCTCCTCATGACTGGTCAAGATTACTGTGCTATTAGCTGGTGTAGTTCTGCTGGTTGCAGCATTTGTTGACTTCTGTTCTATCAAACCAAGCTCCTTGAGGATTGAGTTAATGAGGTTTGGCTGTGTCCATTCCATGCTTCCATCCT
>JALRAY010000096.1 GCA_023257955.1 Amoebophilaceae bacterium
AAGGATGATAAGGATCATGACAAGAAATTTGACTACAGGCAAGTCATTGGTAAACTGCTGTACCTGGAGAAATCCACAAGACCTGATATCTCTTGTGCAGTGCATCAGTGTGCTAGATTCTGTGCCAATCCAAAGATGAAGCATGCAGAAGCAGTAAAGAGAATTGGGAGATATCTACTGGCTACCAAGGACAAGGGATTGATAATGAAGCCTAACAAGGAAGGAATGGAGTGTTGGGTGGATGCTTCCCATGCATCAGAGTGGAGTAACAAATCTGCAGCTGATGATCCAAACACAGCCAGATCAAGAATGGGTTATGTTATTACCTATGCAGGATGCCCTATGCATTGGGCATCAAAGATGCAGACAGAAATAGCATTATCATCAACAGAGGCAGAGTACATTGCCCTATCACAGTCTATGAGAGAGGTTATCCCAATCATGTGGTTGTTGCAAGAAGCAGCTGATCAAGGGATCAACTTTACCAATACCAAACCAAGGGTCCATTGCACAGTATTTGAGGACAATGAAGGGGCTATTGAGATTGCCAATGTCCCAAAGATGAGACCAAGAACCAAACATTTGAACCTGAAATACCACCACTTCAGAGAGGAGGTAAAGAAGGGGACAATAAGCATCTGTCATGTAAGTACCAAGGACCAGATGGCTGACATATTCACTAAGCCATTGGAAGAAGGGCAGTTCACCAAGCTAAGGAAGAGCATGATAGGTTGGTAGTGTTACCTAGTATCATTGCTTACTGTGAAATGAGGGAGTGTGAGTATATAGTACCTATATACTCTGTATGTACATGCAGAAATAAAGAATGAATTTTAAAATAACGAAAATGGAATTTTGTATGGTAAATACAGGTCTTGGTACGTCTTACGTAACGGTA
>JALRAY010000097.1 GCA_023257955.1 Amoebophilaceae bacterium
AACTCAGAAAACAATTCATGAGTCTGAATGGCAAAAGCCCCTAGGACAGACACGACTCCCTCACGATTGGGCGAAAGGTTGTCATACACCTCACGATTATAGCGTTAGGTGAATTTTGCCTTTTATTCTCCGTCTAAAACAAGTTCAATAGAGTTGAGACGGAAACTTGCTGTTTCAATAGCAAACTTCCGTGCTAAATCTTTTGTACCTGCTTGTGCGTATTCGCGTTCCTCAAGTAATGCGCCTAGTTGGTCAAAACGCTTGAAGATAACTTTGAACGGAAGTTCAAGAGCGCTTGTTGTCATGTGGACTTCTACATATTCTTTCGGAGCAATCTCCATAGAAATATATGGGCGACCATTCGGAGAGACCACAGTTTTTGCGTTAGGAAGTTCCTTTACAAAAAAATCTGTCCAAGCCATTTTCAACTCCTTTCGAGAGTTTTTCAACCCCAATAATACCCTATGCGGGTTAGAAAGGGAAAGACTCAGGAACTTCAGGTTCCTTTTTCCATGTCGGAGCGCTCCATGGGTCTATCTCAGAATCGCCCTCAGCGTTACGCCGTATCTCAACTACATTGACTATGTGGCGCTTCAAATCAACGCCGACATTGAAAGCGGTCACGGTCATGCGACCCTTCTTCTCTCCCGTAGTTTTATCGTCCCAAGATTCCCAAACTGCGGTTCCTTGGATGATGACTCCCATGCCCTTCTTCAAAGACTCGGTGACATTCTCTGCGAGTTTATTCCAGCACTTGATTGACCAAGGAGTGACATCGGTATTTTCCCAAGTGCCATCGGGTTTCTTTACTGACTTAGATGAAATGATTGTGAATGTTGCCATTGCTTTACCGTTTGGAGTAAAGCGAAGTTCAGGGTCATTC
>JALRAY010000098.1:0-545 GCA_023257955.1 Amoebophilaceae bacterium
GTCACGCTGCCATCCACCGGTGAGGCGATCGCCGACGGCCTCGCCAACGAGGGCGGAACGATGGAGATCCTCAATTGGGCGGACTACACGAACCCGGAGGTGATCGCCGACTTCGAAAAGGCTTTCGGCGTGACCGTCAAGCAGACCATCTACGACAACGAAGATGCCGCGATCGCCAAATTGCGCAATGGCACGTTGAAGCCCGACTTGATCATCGGCATGACCGACACCGCACTCGCCCGCCTCATCGCTGGCGAACTCATCCAGCCGCTCAACCAGACGTACATCCCCAATCGCAGCAACATCTTGTCGGGCCTACAGAGCCCGTACTACGACCAAGGCTCGCAGTACACGATGGCCCAGTTCATCTACGGCAATGGCATCGGCTTCCGCTCCGACCGCGTGGACGCAGCCCAGGTGGCAGCAGAGGGCTACGACTCGATGTGGAACCCGACGTATTCGGGCAAGCTCGCGGTGATCGACTCCTATCGCGACACGATCGCCCTCGCCCTCTTCCAAGCCGGCGTCACCGACGTGAACACCGC
>JALRAY010000098.1:555-882 GCA_023257955.1 Amoebophilaceae bacterium
TGCTGGCTGCGGCACAAGACAACCTCATTCGTCTACGCGAGGCGACGAGTCCGAAGGTCGACATCACGAGCTATACCGAGATCCCCGCAGGCAACCGCGACATCGCCTACATGTGGGGCGGCGACGCACTTGCCATGCCGTTCTTCCTCCCCGAGGGCACGCCGAGCGAGGCACTCGGCTTCTGGTACCCCAAGGACACGATCACGGCGAACGACTTCTTCTGCATTCCGAAGGCATCTGCGACGCCTGTCGCGGCACACCAGTTCATCAACTACCTGCTCGACGTGGAGGTCGCAATCAAGAACCAGACCTACGTCGGCTATCAGC
>JALRAY010000099.1 GCA_023257955.1 Amoebophilaceae bacterium
GATGATTTTAAATAAAAATTAAATGAATAAATTGTTTTACCACTCTGCATTAAAGGGCTTGTGACCTTCAGTTGTTACACTGGCTGCATTAGTAAAAGGGGAACACACATAAGTGCATTCCCTTTTGATTAGTTATTGTGCTCATGAGCCTGTGAGTCTAGCTTCAGAGCCATATCATCTAACTGAGCTTGATACTCTGACCATAGTTGGAGTAAATTCCAAGCCTCCCTACCTATGGTGTCATGTCCCCAACCATTCCTATAAAAGGTAACCTCATCTTTAAACCTATCATACGATTTAAAGGTCATTTGGACAAGCTCATCCTTTTTGGAATATGCTCTGGCCTTATCAGCCCTACATATATCAGGTTGCTGATATGTACCGTTAAGAATTTGGATAGCAACAGTTGGGTTGCCTGTTTGGTTTAAGACATCCATTAGTGTAATGAAGTCTGTTTCGATTTTGATTGTTGATACTGACATGTGTTTAACTTTTAATATATTGATTAGTAACTGATTCTATCTGATTCATCACCATCAAAGTAATCTAACTCATTAGGTGCAATCAATCTGAATAAGTAGTGACATCCATTCCTAGTATCAGTCTTCTTGACAAGATGATATGAGTCTATCATACATCTTCTGACAGCATCATCAGGATTCTGCCAGTTCTCATCACCCCATCTCTCTGCTAATCCACCATATTCATCGAGTGATGTGATGTCACCATCAGCATTAGCTTCGAATACATATGTTTCATTAGCCTTATAACTAGTAGAAGCAACGATATACTCTGGGCATTTAGCTTTCTCATAGCTATAGTCATACTTATTCTGCTCTTCAGCTTCGAGTTCAGCATAGTCATCCTCCTCGTTGAC
>JALRAY010000009.1 GCA_023257955.1 Amoebophilaceae bacterium
AGCTGTCTAATATGGAAGCAATAGAGTTGGGTTTGCGAGGTAGGTAGTATAAGGATTGTAATAATTCGCCTGGAACTGTAAGAAAAGTGTAACTTTGCGTTGTATACTCAAAAAAAATACCCCCCGGGGCAAGTCCTCTCCGCTATGCTCGACTTCGCTTCGCGAGGCGGGGTATTGTCGAATGTATATAATTCTTTCTTTCCCGCCGCAAGCAGCGGGGAATTCAACCCTATGAGATTAAATCATATACTAATTAGGTTAAAGATTGCGGAATTGTAAATTTTAAAATCGGCTTACTGCGCAGTTAAAAAGCTATTATTGGGTTAGTGCGTATGCCATTTTTCGTATTCTCTACTATAACCAGTATCTTGAGCATTATAAAAGCTAGTTATTATAGACAATCTAACACTAAAGTTATGCCAATCCCTGTGGTAAATAGGAGCGCTTTAAGTAACTAAAATTAAACCAGTTCAAATGATTATCATAATGATGAAATTAATAAAAAATAACAACCTGCTATTTGCTACATGCGTAGCGCTAAGCAGTATATATATTAGGAGGATGTAATGAATGTCTTCAAGGAGTGGTGCCAAACAATAATAAAGTGACCATCGAAACCTCAAAATATAAAATAAGATAGCATTCATCACGATCAAACAAACAGAAGCTGATGATGAAATAAAGCTGCGGGAAGTATGCCTTAAATGGACAGATGGATTTGTGAGAGCAGATGGTAAACCACTACCCGATACATTAGCCATGGAAGGTCACGAAGAAGCAATAGAATATAATAAAGAATACGTAATCTCAGTAAAAGCGGCATATGCAACACAATATGGCACGGAGAATAAAACCCTCAAACTGACCGTAGGTGACGAAGAAGAAGCCGATAAATTTGCAAGCCAAACTTACGTGGTGACTTGGGAATATACGTCACCAGGAGAAGGAGCAGACCTAGAACAAATGCAAGAAGACCTAGAACAAACGCAAGAAGATCTAGCACAGACACAAGCAGAAGCAAAAGCAAAAACAGCACAAGCATTATTAGAAGAAGTTTTAAATTGGACAGCACAAGCAGACCCAGCACAAGCAGCAGAAGGAACACCAGGAGCACAAGCAGACTTAACACAAGTCAGAGCTGAGTTAGCAAAAGCAAAAGAAAAGCTAGCCAAAGCAGAAAAAGTAATAAAAGAAATTGGTGGTGATTTAACATGTCCTATTTCACAAGCAGTTTTTGTCGATCCTGTCATATGTAGTGATGGTCACACTTATTCACGTGATCAAATTAACAAATGGTTTAGCACAAACCTGGAACGTAAATCTCCACTGACGGGGGTGGACTTACAATATTGGGATCCAGTTTCCAATATGCTTGCAAAAAAAGTAATAGATGCATTAAAAAAGAATGGATACAGTTGGTGCTTAAGCGAATAAAAGGTATAAAAAATCAACTTTTGCTACTATGCTAACGGAGATAGAGTAAGTAATAAAATACCCCGTAGCAAACCCTCTCGCTTCGCGAAGCGGGGGAATTTAAGTTTAGTTGCTTGTTTTTGTATAACATCTCAGGTAGTGGTCTAAATATAGGTGCTGTGTAAAGTATATCCGATCTATTATGCCAAAGCAAGCCATCTCTCTCATAGATTACCTTGTATACTTAATCCACTACCAAAAACACTTTTAAAATAACTAACATGACAGATCATACATCCATTAGAAACCTTGCCATCATAGCCCATGTAGATCATGGCAAAACTACACTCATAGATAACATCCTGAAGCAAAGCAATACCTTCCGTGAAAACCAACAAGTAGAAGAACGGTTGATGGATTCTAATGACTTGGAAAAAGAACGAGGTATTACTATCCTGGCTAAATGCACCTCGGTGTATTACAAAGACTATAAGCTGAACATTATCGATACCCCAGGTCACGCGGATTTTGGAGGTGAGGTAGAACGGGTGTTGTCTATGGTAGAAGGGGTGGTACTATTGGTAGATGCTTCGGAAGGTGCTATGCCGCAAACAAAGTTTGTGCTTAGCAAAGCGCTGAAGCTGGGGCTTAAGCCCATCGTTGTCATCAACAAGATAGATCGCTCGGATAGCCGAATAGACGCGGTGTTAGATGAGGTGTTTGAACTTTTCTCGGCCCTAGATGCTACGGAAGAACAATTGAACTTTCCGGTATTGTATGCGGTAGGTAAGGAAGGTTGGGCTATCACCGAGTTAGATCAACCCCATGAGAACTTGGAGCCGTTGTTTAACCTTATCCTCAATCACATCCCTGCTCCCTCTGTAGATCAGCAGGCGCCCTTTTCTATGCTGGCTACTATTCTTTCTGCCGATGCCTATATGGGCAAGATCTTAATCGGGAAAGTGTATAGCGGTGTCGCGCAAATCAATACCCCTGTAAAGGCTATTAACCTGAATAATGAATTGTTGGAAACCACCAAGCTCACTAAGTTATTTGGCTTTAAGGGAATAGACCGTATTCCTTTATCGCAGGCAGTTGCGGGTGATATCGTTGCTATAGCAGGGGTGGAGAAAGCATCCGTTTCGGATACGATTTGTGATCCCAGTGTAACAGCACCGCTACGTTCTACCCCTGTAGATCCACCTACCATGTCTGTAACCATCAGTGTAAATGATTCGCCTTTTGGCGGACAAGATGGTACCAAAGTCACTTCTAGCATCATCTTAGAGCGACTGCAGAAGGAAGCTGAAACGAACGTAGCCATCACCTTGAATGTGGACGAAAGGAAAGAAGCCTTTGAAGTAGGAGGGAGGGGTGAGTTGCAGATAGGGGTATTGATTGAGACGATGCGCCGTGAAGGTTTTGAACTTGCTGTGGCAAGACCTAAGGTGCTCTTTCAAAGGGATGAGAACAATAACCTCTTGGAGCCTATAGAAGAAGTGGTAGTTGATGTGGACGAGTGCTATAGTGGCGTAGTGGTGGAAAAGCTTTCTAAAAGAAAAGGAGAGATGAAGGACATGCGCCCTTCTGGGGGAAGTAAACTCAGAATCATCTTTTATGTTCCTTCTCGCGGACTAATTGGTTATCAAACGGAGTTTAGAAATGATACGCGAGGTACGGGTGTGTTAAGTAGGGTCTTTCATGCTTATGAACCTTATAAAGGTGATTTTGAAAAACGCAGAAATGGTATGCTCGTCTCTAACTGTGATGGAGATACTACCGCCTATGCTATGATGAACTTAGAGGATAGAGGAACTTTATTTATTCCCCCTAGAACCAAAGTATATACAGGCATGATTATCGGAGAGCATAACCGGGATAATGACTTGGATGTAAACGCTGTACGTGAGAAAAAGCTTACGAACATGCGTGCTGCTTCTAGCGATAAAGCTTTAATATTGAGCCCTCACAGAGAACTGACGCTAGAGGAAACCATTTCTTATATAGATGATGATGAGTTGGTAGAAGTTACGCCACAGAACATTCGCTTACGGAAAAAAGGGCTATTGCCTCATGAAAGAAAGAAAAAAGCTTGACCTCATAACCGGCCCGAAGTAGATCACAAAGGGAAGACTGCAACGTCTTCTCTTTTTTTGTGAGAGGTACATCTATCTATGCCCCTCACTGTATACAAAGTATCGAAAAAACTCCATCAACAAATAGCGGACGGCACATTTTTATTCCTTAATTATGAAAAATTTTAACAAGCTGCTTTAACTTCAACCTCCTT
Organism: Amoebophilaceae bacterium; assembly: GCA_023257955.1. GTDB lineage: Bacteria > Bacteroidota > Bacteroidia > Cytophagales > Amoebophilaceae > Amoebophilus. The sequence goes on from JALRAY010000009.1 coordinate 3,704, forward strand.
TTACATTCCCTATCTATCATACATACGATGCAAGCAACTGATTTACTTTCCTTGTATACCCAAAATGAATGGATTACAAACCTATCAACACAATTAAGTAGCGGCAACGCTACCAGCCAAGACAAGCACATACACATAAAAGGCTTAACAGGCAGCCTCCCTGCCGTATTAGGCGCTAGCATGCTTCAGCTCACAAAGCAGCCACAAGTGTTTATCATGGAAGATAAAGAAACCGCTGCCTATGGCTATACCGATTGCCAGAACCTACTCGGGGAAGAACACGTGTGGTTATACCCCTCATTAGGACTGCGTGCGCAGGAGGCAATTGACTTTGCAAGCCCCGAACACATTGCTAGAAATGAAGTCTTGCAACACTTGATGGATCCCCAGCAAACACCACAAATCATCATCACCTACCCAGAAGCCATAGCTACGCAGGTATGGAGTAGCGATACCTATCAACAGCATATGTGGGAAATGCGTCCGGGGCAATCTACTATCATCTTAGGGGAGCTACTCGATAAGTTGACCAATGCCGGCTTTGTGCATGCAGATGCCGTGTATGAAGTAGGGCAATTTGCCGTTCATGGCGGCATCATAGATGTCTTTTCATATGCCAATCAATTACCCTTTCGGATAGAGCTGGTAGGACAAAACGTAGCAAGCATCCGCCTCTTCGATCCTACCCATCAACGCTCTGTTGCCGAAGTCAAGCACGCCAAAATCTTCAACCCACAGCAAGGTAATATCTCTATAAGCTATACCCCTTGGTTACACTTTTTAGCAGCAGGCACATTGCTATGGTACCAAGACTATGACCTGGCTCTGCAGACACTAACGGAGTGCTACACAAAATCCCAATCAGCGATAACAAGCACTCCCCAAGCTCCGCAGCATGATGACCTATATACCCTCCATTACACCTCGCCTGAAGCATGGCAACAAGCTGCTACAAACTTCCCTAGTATCGCCTTCGGTACCCGCCCAAGCGCTTCCTCTATACACGCAACCATTACCTATGAATCCCATCCACAGCCCCAGTTTCATCAACAATTTGATTTGCTAGCAGAAAACCTACATAGCAATCACAACAAAGGCTTGACCAATATTTTATTGACAGCAACCAAGGATCAATTTGAACGCCTGCAACACATCTTTGAAGACCTAGATGCTATAGCACACTTTCAGCACATTCCTTTAACCTTAAGCAAAGGCTATATCGACCCGCAAGTAGGCATTGCCTGCTATACCGATCACCAGATCTTTGATCGCTACTACAGGTATAAATCACCCCAAAAATACTCCAAACACAAAGCCATCACCCTCAAAGAGCTAAACAGCCTGCAGATGGGAGACTATGTAGTGCATATAGATTATGGCATTGCCCTCTTTGGCGGACTCAGCAAGCTTACCGTCAACAATCAAGCGCAAGAAGTATTGCGGTTGATCTTTCGCGATAATGACACCATGTACGTAGGCTTGCATATGCTCCATAAAATCACCAAGTACTCCGGCAAAAGCGGCCTGCCGCCGACTACCAGCAAACTAGGTAGTGCTGGTTGGGATCAAAAAAAGCAGAAGGTCAAAAAGAAGATACAAGAACTAGCTACCGACCTCATCAATCTGTACAGCAAGCGGAAACATGCTACAGGCTTTAGCTTTAGCCCCGATAAAAGCATACAAGCTGAACTAGAATCTTCCTTCATCTATGAAGATACCCCCGATCAAATGATGGCCTCCGTAGCCGTAAAGAAAGATATGGAACTACCTACCCCCATGGACCGTTTGATCTGCGGCGATGTAGGCTTTGGAAAGACAGAGGTAGCCATTCGCGCCGCCTTCAAAGCCATTCAAGACCAGAAGCAGGTAGCCATTCTGGTGCCTAGCACCATCCTCGCCCTACAGCATTATAATTCCTTTAAAGATCGGCTAGCCAACTTTAAAGTCAACATCCAATATGTCAACCGCTTTAAATCCACCCAAGCAATCAATGCCATTAAAAGTGCTTTAAAGGCAGGCGAGATTGATATCCTGATTGGCACCCATAGCATCCTTAACCCCGCATTTCAGTTTAAAGACCTAGGCCTTTTGGTGATAGATGAAGAACAAAAATTTGGCGTAAAAGCCAAAGAATACATCAAGCGCTACAAGTTGAATGTGGATATACTGACGTTAACCGCTACCCCTATTCCTAGAACCCTACACTTCTCCCTCATGGGCGCGCGGGACTTAAGCATCATCTCCACCCCCCCTGCGAACCGTCAGCCCGTGCAAACCGCTATCCATACCTTTGATAAACAAGTCATCCAAGACGCCATCCACTATGAGGTACAAAGAGGCGGGCAAGTATTCATTGTCCATAACCGCGTAGCCAGTCTAGATGAAGTCGTCAAAATCATTCATAACATGGTGCCCGAATATCGCATAGGCGTAGCCCATGGGCAGATGGCAGGTAACCAGTTAGAAAAACACATCCTCGGCTTTATAGCTAAAGAATACGATATCCTAATCTCTACCAACATCATAGAAGCCGGGCTTGACATCCCCAATGCGAACACCATTATCATTAACGACAGCCATATGTTTGGCCTTTCCGACCTGCACCAGATGCGCGGAAGGGTAGGTAGGTCCAATACCAAAGCCTTCTGCTACCTGATAGCGCCCCCCTCTGTGAGTTTAACCGAAGATGCACGCAAACGGCTCAGCACTCTTGTGGAGTTTACAGAACTAGGAGATGGATTAAAAGTAGCGATGCGGGACTTAGATATCCGAGGAGCTGGTAATATGATGGGCGCGGAACAAAGTGGATTTATTGCAGATATCGGCTTTGAGACCTATTGCAAGCTCTTGGATGAAACCGTGCAAGAATTGAAGGAGACAACGTTTAAAGAATTATTTGCCGAAGAGCTGGCGCAAAAAGATCCCCTAGAAAAAGTAGAATGCATCTTGGAGACAGACTTGGCATTACTCATCCCCATCACCTATGTCAACAATGATAACGAAAGACTGAAACTCTATACCACCTTGGATAACATCGATACGGAAGAAAAGCTACACGCCTTTCAACAAGAATTACAAGACCGCTTTGGCCCTTTACCAAACGTTGTGCAAGACCTTATACACGCCATTAGACTCCGGTGGCTAGCCAAACAACTCCGGTGCTCCAAATTGAAGCTAAAGGACGGCAACATGCGATGCTACCTTGCTGCAGAAGACAATCATACAACCGCACAATCATCCCTGGAAACGATTTTACTTTATGTACAAACATATCCAGAACGTTGTCGCCTGCAAAACAGCAGCACACATGTATTAGTTATCATTCAAGACATACCGACCATCCAAGCTGCGCAGCAAGTCTTAGAAACCATGATCGCTTGCCAGCACGCTGGCTGATGATGCATAATGACGCGTGCTACCCCCAACTCTCACGTCTTAGAAATCTCTTTTGGCTACTGGTCTACATAACGGTGTGCGGGAGCAATGCGCGGAGCCAAAGCCATCAACGCAAAGGCTCCATACACAAGCTGCTACAATTTAAAGTCCTGGAAATAACTCAGGTTTTGATGAGGCTGTAGCTTTGTTAAGACATGATAAAACAAGTTTATGCATTGCTCGATATCATTCTGATGGACCATTTCTACGGTGGTATGCATATACTTTAGCGGTAGCGAAATCAAGGCCGAAGGAATACCTTCACCGCAATACGCAAAGGCATCCGTATCGGTGCCTGTTACTCTAGAATTAGCTTGCCACTGGATAGGGATATTGTTTTGTTGCGCGGCGTCTTTCAATAATTTCAGCACATTATGTTGTATAGCAGGCGCATGGGACAATACGGGGCCTTTGCCACAGGCTAAATCCCCTTGTTTGATTTTGTTATAGTGGGGCGTTTGGGTATCATGCGTTACGTCTGTTACAATCGCGATATCAGGTTTGATGCGGTGTGCCAACATGCCCGCGCCTCGCAAGCCTACTTCTTCTTGTACGGCATTGGCAATGTAGAGCGCAAAAGGGAGCTTCACTTTGTTTTCCTTCAATTTTCTAGCTACTTCTGCAATCATAAAACCTCCCATGCGGTTATCTAATCCACGGCCGACAAAGTACGTATCATTTAACATCGCTAAATCAGCATCAAAAGTGACCACACTTCCTATCTGGATGCCTAACGCTTTTACTTCCTCATCCGAGTGGCATCCGCAGTCTAGAATCACCGTTTCCATATCAGGCACCTTTTTGGACTTTCTATCCGCACCGTCCCGTACATGGATAGCAGGCCATCCAAATACTGCTGGTATTGTTTTACCATCTACGTGGATTTTTGCGCGCATAGAAGGGCTGATCTCGTAGTCAGAACCACCATTGCGCGTGACGTACATATACCCTTCTTTGTTGATGTAGTTGACATACCAAGAAATTTCATCCGCATGGGCTTCTATCGCTACTTTATAATTCGCTTGCGGATTGATAACGCCTACCGCATTACCGTAAGCATCTGTAAAATAGTCATCGATGTAAGGACGGATGTATTCCAACCAAATCTTCTGCCCACTGACTTCGTACCCTGTAGGCGCTGTGTTATTTAAGTATTTAAAAAGAAATTCTTTGCTTGTGTTATTCATATAAGGTATTGTTTTAAAATAGGTGATGTAATTATTAATAACCTTGCTTCATACATAAGGAGCAATAGCTTCTAAAAAGCCATTTAGTCTTTAGGAGTTTAAAAATACGAAAAATCGAATTAGTCAGCCAAGCATCATCTTATAGAATAGGTAATACGCTCCACAATATGCAACCGTGCAACGATCTGAACATAGGATTTATATGGTCACTTTATGACATAATGACACCATTATACCGATGTCTAAAGTATTGGCACAGCTGTTGTCATAAAGAAAGGTTATTACGCTGCAAGGCGTACATGCGACAGACTATTACTAAACATTTAAACTTTACAACAACATAATAATTAACTAAATATGGGAAAAATAATAGGAATTGATTTAGGAACCACCAACTCTTGTGTGGCCGTAATAGAAGGCAACCAACCAGTTGTATTAGCCAATAATGAAGGAAAACGTACGACACCATCCATAGTGGCGTTTCTCGGAGAAGGGGAAAGGAAGATAGGCAGTGCAGCCAAGCGTCAAGCGAGCATTAATCCAGATAATACCATAAGCTCTATTAAGCGGTTTATGGGCAAAAAGCATAAAGACGTGCTATCAGCCATCAAAACAGTATCCTATAAGGTCGAGAAAGGAAATAACGACACGGTGGGTGTACGCATCGGAGATCGATTGTACACACCTCAAGAGCTTTCTGCCATGATTTTGCAAAAAATGAAAACTACGGCTGAGGATTACTTAGGTACGACGGTTAAAGAAGCGGTTATCACCGTGCCAGCCTACTTCAATGATGCGGAACGACAAGCGACCAAAGAAGCAGGTAAAATAGCCGGCTTAGATGTGAAAAGGATTATCAACGAACCTACTGCAGCGGCTTTGGCTTATGGGCTCGATAAACAGCAGAAAGATATGAAGATCGCCGTCTTCGATTTAGGAGGAGGGACCTTTGATATCTCTATTCTAGAACTAGGTGGAGGCGTATTTGAAGTAAAATCTACCAATGGAGATGTTAACCTGGGAGGTGATAACTTTGATCAAAAGCTGATAGACTGGCTAGCGGATGTGTTTAAGAAAGAAGAAGGCGTAGATTTACGTAAAGATCCTACAGCACTACAAAGGCTGAAAGAAGCGGCAGAAAAAGCCAAAATGGAGCTTTCTGGTTCCGTGAGTACAGAAGTGAACCTGCCATACATCACAGCCATAGATGGCGTACCTAAGCACTTGGTACAAAAAATCACCAGAACACAGTTTGAGCAATTGGTAGATGACTTAGTGAAACGTACATTGGAACCTTGTCGGCAAGCGATGCAAGATGCAGGGCTTACAGCAAGCGATATTGACGAAGTGATCCTAGTAGGGGGCTCCACAAGAATCCCTAAAATTCAGGAAGAGGTTGAAAAATTCTTTAACAAAGCACCTTCCAAAGGCGTAAACCCAGATGAAGTGGTAGCAGTAGGGGCAGCCATTCAAGGCGGCGTGTTGACAGGAGAAGTAAAAGATATAGTCTTGCTAGACGTTATACCCCTTTCCTTTGGTATAGAAACCTTAGGAGGCGTGTCTACCAAGCTTATTGAAGCCAATACCACGATCCCTATTAAGAAATCCGAAACTTTCTCTACCGCAGCTGACAATCAGTCCTCCGTAGAAATACACATTTTGCAAGGGGAAAGAGCTATGGCTAGAGATAACCGAACAGTAGGTAAATTTCACTTAGATGGGATAGCACCCGCTCCAAGAGGCATTCCTCAAATAGAAGTATCCTTTGATATTGATGCTAATGGAATCTTACACGTATCTGCGAAAGATAAAAGCACCGGCAAAGAGCAAAAAATACGGATTGAAGCATCTAGTGGTTTAACAGAAGAAGAAATCAAACGCATGAAAGAAGAAGCTGAAGCAAATGCAGAAGCAGATAAAAAAGAACGAGATGAAATAGAGAAACTCAATAAAGCGGAAGCGACTATCTTCAGTGCAGAAAAACAACTCAATGAGTTAAAAGACAAGTTGCCTGCCGAAACACGTACATCCATAGAAACGAACCTAGCAGAACTGAAGCAAGCACACGCAGCCAAAGACATCGCAGGTATCGATGCCGCTATGGGAAAAATAGATCGCTTGATGATTGACATGATGGGCGTAATGGCAGCACAGAACGCACAACAGCAAGGACAAGGGGCTGCTAATCCGCAAGCAGGAGATAGTCCGCAACCGGAAGAGCCCACAGAAGCAGAGTACGAAGAAGTAGAATAAATAATTAAGGCCTATAGAAAGCGCTGGATTTACTAGCGCTTTCTTATTTTTGTCCCCAACGTTACTGAATGGATGACCCATCAGTCGGATATAAGCTAATTAACTATTATTATTACCATAACATTATGATGCAAACAATAGAGATTATAGGGTATAAAAGAGCAAATCTCAAAAAACAAGTCACGAAGCAATTAAGAAGCGAAGCCAATGTGCCGGGTGTGCTGTATGGGGGTGAGTCACAAATACACTTTTATACGCCTGTAGCACTGCTGAAACAACTGGTGTACACACCTCATCCACACTTTATAGACTTTAATTTAGAAGGCACCACCTACAAATGCATCCTGCAGGACGTGCAATACCACCCAGTAAGTGATATGATATTGCATATAGACCTGATGCAGATCTTTGACAATAAAAAAATCAAAATGCTCATACCTACCGAATTGGTAGGCTCTGCACCAGGTGTCACGCAAGGCGGGAAACTCGTACATAAGCACAAAAAGCTATCTGTATCTGCCTATCCCAAGTATATGCCTTCTAAAATAGAAGTCGATATTTCCACTTTAGAAGTAGGTCAGATGGCACGTATTTGTCACTTAAAGCCCGCAGAATATACCATCTTAGCTCTGCCTAATACCCCCATTGCCGCTGTAGAAACTACACGTAGCTTGCGTGCCGCAGAGGCAGCCGCTACAGACAGTAAAAAGTAATCAAGGGGAATCATCCATATGCTTAAAAACGCTTTTAAAGCCGATACAGGTGTGGTAATTACATGTCGGACTAGCGCCATGTTCAAGCTTATTGTTATCATTCTTTCCGTATTATTCACATCTTGCGCTCGCCCAACGCATCTCGGACAGCAATATCTGGATGGTCGCTTTGGTAAGCATGTGTTACATAAAGTCAAGAAGCCCAAAACGGATAAGCCCAAAGACTATGCTGGATTTAAAGAACAGCTTGCGCAGGTTCAACAATCGGAATTAGGAAATGCATACGAAGGATTATATACCAAAGTATTGGCTTGGCATGCTGATGGCGGCGTGCCGGAAAATTTACCGCATTATGGAATTACGGTGGAACAAATAGGAGGTGCAGATCGTTATGGCAATGTACTTATTACGGGGTATTATTCACCCGTACTTACCATGAGTAAACAGCCAACAGAAAAATATATGTATCCAGTGCACCGAAAGCCTGATCCAGAAGATGCGGATTGCGATGATAAATATCCAACGCGCGCAGAAGTTTATGCAGGCGCTTTACAAGGGAAGCAATTGGAGCTGGGCTATAGCGCATCTTTGCTGGATATTTTTTTGATGGAAGTGCAAGGATCAGGCTTTGTCAAATTTACTGATAGCGATGAGTTGGTGTATTTTGCTTATGCTGGCAAAAATGGACATCCGTATGTAAGTATCGGCAAAGTGCTTATTGAGCGTAATGAAATCGCTAAGGAAGACATGTCAGTACAAGCCATTCGCGCATGGGCAGCACAGCAAGATGAAGCGACATTAATGGAATTGCTGACTCAAAATTCATCATACGTTTTCTTCGCGCTTCAAGAAAAACACGATGTGTTGGGGACTGCTAAAATACCGTTACTAGCGTATGGAGCCGTTGCTGCTGATCGGGAATATTTGCCTATGGGATCTGTATTACTAGCCGAAGTTCCGCAGATTGATGAAACGGGTAATTGGACTGGCGAACATATCTTAAACCTACTTACAGTGCTAGATACAGGTGGCGCCATTAAAGGCAACCACATTGATTTGTATTGCGGTATAGGAGAACTTGCAGGCGCTCATGCAGGCTATCTGAAACATTATGGCAGGGTTTGGTGCTTGCATGCCGATGCAGGCAGTTAAGCTATTTTATTTATCTTTTCACAGCGAATGGAAGATGTGATGTCCTTGGGAATTTTATAATAATTCATAATAACATAAATAAAAACATAGTCATGAAAAGAAGCAGTTTACTTATCAGCAGTGTTGTACTAGCACTCATCATTGTATTTTTTTATCAGAGAAACAATAAGCCTACAGCAGTGGTTGGAGAAAAAGTATTGGCAATGGCCAATGAATCTGTCATTAAAGGCATGGATCCCGTGCGCGCAGAAGACGCATATATGGCACGAGAAGTGTCCAAAGTATATGAAGGCTTAATGGAGTTTCATTACTTAAAAAGACCTTTTGAGCTAAGTCCCAATTTGGCAGCTGAAATGCCTACAGTATCAGAAGATCAACTGGTGTATACCTTTAAGATTCGTGAAGGCGTCGTATTTCAAGATGATGCATGCTTCAAGGATAAAAAGGGAAGAGAATTAACCGCTGCGGATTTTGTATACGCGCTTAAACGAATAGCAGATCCCAAGATACAATCAAGTGGTTTTTGGTTAGTGGATGGTAGAATAAAAGGCCTCAATGAATGGAGAGAGCACAATGAAACTACTGATACTGTTGACTATGATCAAGAAATAGAAGGGTTAAAGGCACTAGATAAGTATACCTTACAAATTACCCTGACTGCACCCTACCCTCAAATTCTATACGCATTAACGATGCCCCAATCTTTTGTGGTGGCGCATGAAGCCGTATCTTATTACGGAGCTGATTTCATGAATCATCCTGTAGGTACAGGCCCATATGTCCTCAAAAACTTCAGCATGCAAGATTCCACACTTGTTTATCACAAAAATCCTACCTTTAGAGATAAATTTTTTCCTACCGAAGCATCCGATGAATACCAATACATGCTGGATGAGTATGCAGGTAAAAAACTTCCTTTTGTAGATAAAATCGTTGTCTCTATCCTTCCAGAAGTGCATCCAAGATGGCTACAGTTCCAGGGCGGACAAATAGATACGATAGAAGTTAGTAAAACCAAGCTTGCTACGGAAGTATTCGTAGAAGGTGGTTTGCCGGCAGAGCTTCAAAAGCAGGAAGTGCAATTATTCGCTTCGCCTTCAGTTGAAACAAGCTATATCGTCTTTAACGTAGAGCATCCTGTCTTCAAAGACAATCTAAAATTACGGCAAGCTATATCGCTGGCATTTGATGCTGTCGGCTATAACGAATTGTTCTTTAATTCGAAAGCTATAGCTGCGCAATCAACGATTCCTCCGGGACTTGCTGGCTACAAAGCAGATTACAAAAATCCTTATTTGACCTATAATCTTCCTAAAGCTAAACAGTACTTGGCTGAAGCTGGATATCCAGAAGGTAAAGGATTACCCATAATTACCATGGATATAGCTTCTACCACAGATCATAAACAAAAAGGAGAGTTTTTTCAGAGATGTATGGCTCAAATAGGCATTCGTGTGCAACTGGTAGAAAATCTTTTCCCTGTCTTGCTCAATAAAAGATTACAAAAATCTACTATGCTACATACTTTGACCTGGAGTGGTGATTATCCGGATGCCGAAAACTTTTTACAGTTGTTTTATGGTCCTATACAGCCCAGTGGCCTCGGATCTAATATTCACCATAACGTGTTCGATGCTTTATATAAGAAAGCCAGCATCTTGCAAGATTCTTCTGTTAGAACCGAACTCTATGAGCAGATGAACCAAATAGTAGCAGAGTATGTCCCTGCTATCTATACAACACATCCATTGCATGTTTCCTTGCAACATAGTTGGTTAAAAAATTACTGTTGGTCTAGCTTCCATTACGGTACAGAGTTATACTGGGATATAGATGTGGATAAGAAGCAAGATATGATCACTAGTTTTAAGTAAACCAAGTAAACTACTTGAAAATATAAGATAAGAAATACGGCAACATCCAAAAATATTCATATGAAATTCATATTAAACTTACTGAAACTGCATAAGCACTTAAAACAGTCTGTAAAGTATATATTAAGTTTACTACTCATTACGATTGTTATGAGTAATGGGGGGCAGCAAAACTCAGAGTTGAGTGCAGCCCTTTCTGAACTTGGCTTCAATGGTAGATCGCTAGCTAATGGGCAAAAAATTTCAGCTTCAGAAGAACAAGAAGCTTTTATAGCCACTTTATTCATTGCAGAACATCTTCATCCTCAACAACTTTGGAATGACTTTCATGCTATGGGAGGTATACATAATGCAGAAGTATTAATCAAAACAATACATCAGTGCCTCAACCAATCTGTTAAAAAGGAGGGAGGGATAAACCTTTCATATTTGAGAAACCATTTTTTGCTAGGGATGGACAAAAAAGATATTATAGACTGGGTTGTATACACAACCCAAAAAGCTTTTAATAGACAACCAGGAAGAGAAAGAAATGAGCTACCAGATCAGCTAGCACTAACTCAACGTAAGGCAATGTATTTACAAGAAGTCAGAAACCTAGGTGTAATAGAACGTATACTGCCTCAGCGTAAAGTTTATGATGCCACTTTGATTATGGGAGCTTCTAGAGTTGGTGTTTTAGCGAGAATAGCTGATTATAAGTTTATAGTTAATAGACATGATATTCAAATAGATGGACCTATTTATCTGTTAGCTGGTTCAAGAGAGTTATGGGCAGAGATAGATGGTATTTCACCGGAAATATATGCCAAGCTCATACAAGTCATAAAAGAGAACAAAGACATTGATTCCATAGAAGCTGTACTACTTAATGAAAGTAATGACTACATAATAAATGAAGGGAAAGATTATATGCAAAAGCTAGCACATGATACAGGAATTCAACTCAAAGAAAAGACACCGTTTATTAGATACACTTCCAAAGAAACAATACCAATAGGACGATACCCTGATAGAACATATGCTTCTTATGTATGTGAAAATGGAAAAAAGCTTACAGAAACGTTAATGGCCAAAAATTTGATAGAGACTTTCTTTCCTGAAATTTTGTTCAAAATGATTGATACAACGCATTCGGAAGAACAAGCAAGACCGACCACAGAGTCTACAATACAAGATTTTTTTGCATTACTAGTAACCTCTATTAAAAGTGGGCATTTAAGAGGTAAAAAAGATATTTATATTCTAATGCAAAGTAATAATCCGTATGTTGAAAGACAAGCTTTAGTTGCGCAGCGAACTATAGAAGAGATGATGGAAAAGGAAAATTTGAGTAATATAAATATACATATCGATGGGGTAGGATTCAGCTGCAAGCAAGATCCTTCACGCATCCAGTCAGAACTCGCTGCTTTAATAGTAGAGCGTTATAAAACGGCTATACAAAAAAAAGTTATTGTACCCAAAAGAGATATCACAGATTTATTATTTCAAACAAGAAAGGTTGTTGCTGATATTCCTGCTATGCCTAGTTTGACAACAGATTAAAAAATGAGAGTTCTTTCATAAAAGCATAGATTGCTGCTGTCACTCAAGGGCACCTCAAAATCATCATCTTTTTATAATGTTAGTATCTAGTGTAAACTCAATACACGCATTCTTATACGCATATTTATTGCTATTTCAGCGGCTGAAAGTTATATGCATAACAAGAAAATTGTACTTGTTACAGGTGCATCTTCTGGAATAGATGAGGCCTTGGTACGCGAGTTAGCAAACAGTGATTGGATGCTTATCGGCCCTGCTCGTTCAACAGAAAAATTAATGAACCTCAAAAATGAACTAAGTGCTTCATTTATACCTATTACATGTGATATATCCGATAAGGCTGATATTCGTAGGGCTTACCAAAGTATCCTTGATAACGGGATTTTTCCGACTCTTTTCTTTTTAAATGCGGGTATAGCTGGTGAAAAAGCTCTTGAAAAGCCGGAATCATTTACAGTTGAATGCATAAACGCGTCATGGTGGTTAATTATTTTGGAGTTTTGACGTTTGTGGAATGTTTTGAAAAACAGTATCTTCAAAATTGTGGAGCTCATTTTATTGCCACAAGTTCGGTGAATGCGATTTTTGCACCTCCTGCAGGAAGTGCTTATGCTGCATCGAAAGCGGCTATTTCAAAAGCCTTTGAAGGTTTATCATTAACGTATTTTGGGAGAAACTTGCTATTCTCCTCCATCTATCCGGGGCCTGTAGCAACAGCGGGTTTGAAGGGGCATGCTCCCTTTACATGGAGCGCAGCAAAAATGGCAAAGTATATGTGTAAGTTCTCTGAAGCAAAAAAGAAACGAGGGCACCCCTCTTTGTTCTACTACATTATTTGTCACTTATTACGTGTGCTTCCTGATAGGCTTGTTAGGCATATATTGAAAAAGATATAATACCCTCGGATGCTTCCCATAATATGCGTTGCCTCCTTATGCTAATTCTATGAATATTTATTCCTATATCGCTAAACGTTTGTTATATACCATCCCTATTCTCTTAGGGGTATGTTTACTCATCTTCTTAATCTTTAATGTAGTTGCGGGCGATCCTACGCCTATGTTATTAGGCAAACACGCTACTGCTAAACAAATGGCTGCATTGCGGCATGAGTTAGGGTTAGATAAATCTTGGTTCATTCAATACCTAGATATCCTCAAGTCCGCTTTTACGCTTGACTTTGGCAGGTCTTGGTTTAGCAAGCAGCACATTGCATCTATGCTACAAACGGGGACTGTTATTTCCCTGACCTTAGTTGTGCCCACCTTATTCATCAGCCATTTGATAGCTATTGTATTGGCACTACTAGCTGCTTATAAGCGAGGTAAATTCGTGGATAAAGCCATGGTAATAGTCACCGTGATGTTAATGAGCATTTCCGCGCTTACCTATATCTTATTTGGGCAGTGGCTATTTGCCTATAAGTTAGGTTGGTTTCAAGTAGCTGGCTATACCCCTAGTTTTCCAGAAGTGTTATCTTACATCACGTTACCTTGTTTGATATTAATCATATTAAACATTGGGGCAGATATGCGTTTTTATAGAACGGTAATCTTGGATGAAATATATCAGGATTATGTACGTACTGCTAGAGCTAATGGAATACCGGAGTGGGTTATTCTGGGTAAGCATGTACTTAAAAATGCCATGATCCCTATCGTTACCAATTTTATGTTTCAAATCCCTGCTTTGCTCTTTGGCACTATCTTAGTTGAAAGCTTTTTTGGAATACCAGGATTAGGAGGCATTCTACTGCAAGCGATCAACAATTCCGATTTCCCCATCATCAAAGCTATGACCATACTATCTGCTATGTTTTACATTGTTATCAATTTAATAACAGACATACTCTACACATGGCTAGATCCACGCATCAAATTATCTTAACAACTTCATGGAGCGTTTATCACCGCAATCTACTGGATTAACTTTTTTACAACGTTTGGCAAAAAACAAGCTCATTACAGGGGCTTTGGTAATTGTTTTGGCGTATATGGTTGTAGCCGTACTAGCTCACTGTCATCTGATAGCAAGTGACTGGAATGTGAGTGTCGGAGAAGCGTATGAAGCCCCTAGTATGCGGCATTGGTTTGGTACTGATATTTTTGGCAGAAGTGTGGCAGCTAAAATTATCAAAAGTACTGAAACGGCGATGAGCGTTGGCTTGGTAGTAAGCCTGATAGCCATTGTTATTGGCGTAGTATTAGGTGCTTTGGGAGGTTACTTCGGTGGTAAGATAGATGCATTCGTTGTATGGATTTGCGGTATCTTGGCAGCTATACCTGATATTATGTTGTTAATAGCGCTTACTTTCATTCTAGGCAAAGGCATTTTCTCTGTGTACATAGCCTTGGGGATGACAAACTGGGTGGATCTATGTAGACTCATACGCAGTGAAGTAATACGGCATAAGGATAAAGACTATGTACTGGCAGCTACCTCTGTAGGGGCAACGCATGCCCGTAAACTATGTAGGCATATTCTCCCCAATGTGCTACATATTGTCATTATTCAACTTTCTGCCATCTTCCAAGCTGCCATTAAATCCGAAGTAATTCTTTCCTATCTAGGTCTAGGGGTGAAAGATAGTCCCAGCTGGGGGGTGATGATTAATGACGCTAAGGTGGAGCTATTAAGTGGCATATGGTGGCAAATCACCTTTGCTACGCTATTTATGTTTTTGATCGTACTTGCCTTTAACATTTTGAGTGATGCATTACGAGATCTATTAGACCCTAAACTGCGAGGAAAGTAATATATGTTTGAAAAAATATTAAGTGTCGATAAACTAGTTACCCAATTAACAACCGAGTGCGGACCTGTTATACCTGTCAATGAAGTATCATTTGATGTGTATAAAGGGAAAACATTAGGTATTGTAGGCGAGTCAGGTTCTGGTAAATCCATCACGGCTTTGTCAATCATGCGACTTGTTATGCCCCCATTGGGCAATATTATGGGAGGCAATATTTGGCTTAATGATCAAAACTTACTGGAGTTGTCAGCTGCTGACATGCGCAAAGTACGAGGGAATCAAATCTCTATGATCTTTCAAGAACCGATGACTTCCCTCAATCCGGTTTTTACTATAGGTTCTCAGCTCAAAGAAACTATACAATTGCACCAAAATCTGAATCCCAAAGCAGCACGCGCGCACGCTATAGAGCTATTGAACTTGGTAGGCATTCCGGCACCTGAAAAAAGAGTGGATGAATATCCCCATCAACTTTCGGGAGGCATGCGGCAGCGGGTAATGATAGCGATGGCATTATCTAGTAATCCACAAATTCTGATTGCGGATGAGCCTACTACAGCATTAGACGTGACAATACAAGCCCAAATCTTAGACCTTCTTTGTAAACTACAAGCAGAACTAGGCATGGGTATTATACTCATCACACACGACCTGGGTGTAGTAGCAGAAGTATGTCATGAAGTCGCTGTAATGTATTGTGGAAGAATTGTAGAAAAAGCTCCCGTTAAAGAACTATTTACAAATCCTCAACATCCTTACACACAAGGATTGTTATCATCGATTCCTGCTTTAGAAGCAAGTAATAGCACAGGCCATAAACGTTTAGAAACTATCAACGGTTTAGTACCGTCCCTACATCAATTACCTGTTGGCTGTGTTTTTCAAGACCGTTGCGGTAATGTACAGCCCAATTGTAGAGGAGAACAAGGAAGTCCTGAGCTAGAAGAAAAGTATCCAGGACATTTTGCAGCATGTTTTTATCCATTAGAAACATAGAAATAACTAACATCACCGTATGGAAACAACCCCAAATCAATATTTATTAGAGGTACGTAATTTAACGAAGTATTTCCCCATTAAGCAAGGAATCTCCAACCGTCAGCAAGGGGCTGTACATGCCATTGATGGGGTAGATTTGTGTATCAAAAAAGGAGAGACATTAGGACTGGTAGGAGAATCTGGGTGTGGAAAATCTACGTTAGGAAAAACACTGTTACGACTGATAGAACCTACATCAGGTCAAATTATCTTTGATGGGGTAGACATTACCCAATTGAAGGAGAAAGAGTTGCGTGC
This sequence comes from Amoebophilaceae bacterium, assembly GCA_023257955.1. Classification (GTDB taxonomy): domain Bacteria; phylum Bacteroidota; class Bacteroidia; order Cytophagales; family Amoebophilaceae; genus Amoebophilus. Next base: position 19,917 of record JALRAY010000009.1, read on the forward strand.
TGCACGCAAGCACATGCAGATCATCTTTCAGGATCCTTATGGCGCACTTAACCCCAGAATGTCTATTCACGATATTCTTACAGAGCCTTTACAAATTCATAATATCTGTGCTAATGCACAAGAACGTACCAAAAGGCTCAAGGAGCTTTTAACATATGTGCAACTACCGCAAAGTGTCTTAAAGAAGTATCCCCATGAATTCTCTGGAGGCCAACGGCAGCGCATTTACATTGCTAAAGTATTAGCCGTAAACCCATCATTCATTGTTTGTGATGAATCTATTTCAGCGCTAGATGTATCTATTCAAGCGCAGGTCATCAACTTGCTGATGGATCTACAACAGGAGCTGGGACTGACATACCTATTCATTGCCCATGATCTAAGAGCGGTAGAATTTATCTCTCACCAAGTAGCCGTGATGTATTTAGGGAAAATTATCGAGCAAGCCACAGCGCATGATATTTACAAGAATCCACAACATCCTTATACCCAAGCATTGTTATCTGCGATTCCTAATCCAGATCCTAGTGCAAAGAAAAAACGTATTATCTTGCAAGGCGATGTCCCTAGCCCCATTAATCCACCTTTAGGATGTCATTTTAACCCGAGGTGTTGGAAGGCTACAACGGTATGTCACAACGAATACCCCTCAGTAAGCCAATTAGATAACGCGCATTGGTTTAGATGCCATCATCCGTTAACAGCAAGTAAAGATGCCGACTAGGTCCCACATGCCTTGTTGCAATAATTTGTGTTATGTTAAATTATTGGACAGAATCATCTGTTTATAGCATGAGTAAGCAAAATTATCATATTACAAAAGTCGATCAGTTACCTGATGAAGTAGTAAAGTTCATTGAGCTGGGGCACGTACAAGATGAAGCCAAGAGTGGTATTATCTGCGACTATAAAAAGTTTGCTTTAGTAGTCGAAAATAACGAGGGTGTAATAGTTGGTGCCTTGCAAGCCTATACGGCTTTTTCTGAAGTGTATGTTGATGATATCTGGATTTTTCCTGGTGCTCGTAAAAATGGTTTGGGACGAAAACTATTACAGGACCTGGAAAATCACTTTAAAGGCAAAGGCTACAATAACATTAACCTTGTCACAAGTCATTTTCAGGCGCCTGATTTTTATAGAAATGGAATAATGTATAAAACACTGCGATAACTCAAGGATATATAGCAACCTTATTCAACTGTTACTGACTTCGCTAAATTCCGTGGCTGATCCACATCACAGCCTTTAGCTAAGGCTATGTGATAGGCTAAGAGCTGTAAAGGCAATACCGCCAGCAAAGGCACAAACGCTTCCTGCGTTGCGGGCACTTCTATGATATAATCCGCTAAGCTACGCACCTGCTGATCTCCTGCCGTAACAATGGCAATGACTTTCCCCTTTCTAGCTTTTACTTCCTGTATGTTAGTCAGCATCTTTTGATAGTGCTTGCCTTGCGTAGCGATACAAACCACGGGCATGTTGTTATCTATCAGTGCAATGGGCCCATGCTTCATTTCTCCCGCAGGATAGCCTTCGGCATGGATGTAAGAAAGCTCCTTGAGCTTCAACGCCCCTTCCAGCGCTACGGGATAGTTAGCGCCTCTACCTAGGTATAAAACGTTGGTAGCTTCATGAAAGGCAAGTGCAATTTCTTGTAAATTTTCTGTGGATTGTAACACCGCTTTGATTTGCGTAGGAATCTCAGCTAAAGCTTGCACCAAGTTCTTAAAAGTAGTTTCGGGAATCGTATTTCTGTTTTTGGCGATATAAAGGGCGAGCAGCACCAAAACGGTTAGCTGCGTGGTAAACGCCTTTGTACTAGCTACACCTATCTCAGGTCCCGCATGCGTGTATATCCCTGCTTGTGTTGCTCTTGCTAAGGAAGAGGAAATGACATTACAGATACCTAACACCAGCACGCCTTGTTCTTGCGCCAACTGCATCGCCGCAAGGGTATCCGCCGTCTCCCCGGATTGCGAAATGGCCAAGATGATATCATCACGTTTGATGATGGGATTTCGATACCGAAATTCGGAGGCGTATTCTACCTGTACAGGGATGCGACACAACTCTTCAAAAATATATTTCGCTACCATCCCCGCTAGTAAGGATGTGCCGCAAGCAATGATAGTTATTTTCGACGCATGGATGACTTGGCTGGCATATTGTTCAATACTGGGGAGGTTGATGATAGTCTTACTAACATCTAATCTACCTCGCATACAAGTTGCAATAGCATGCGGCTGCTCGAAGATTTCCTTGAGCATAAAGTGATCATAGTCTCCCTTGCCTACAACGTAGCGTCCCAGCGATAGATTTTCAATATGAAGTGTTACGGGCCCTGTATGCATGTTTTGCAAGGTTATTTCCCCATCCTGAATGGTTACCATTTCATCATCCTGAAGGTAACATACTTGCTCCGTATAGGTTGCAATAACATGCGGATCAGAGACAATAAAATATTCACCTTCTCCTATACCCACAGCAATGGGGCTTCCTCTTCTGGCGGCTATGAGTGTCTTGGGATAATCTTCAGATATAATCAAGATGGCATAGGCACCATCTACTTGCAGTAAGGCTGATCGTACTGCTTCTGATAACGTACATGCAGTTGAGACTTGTATGTCTTCTATCAAGTTAATGAGTACTTCGGTGTCTGTTTCGCTTTGGAAGGTATAGCCCTTGCTGCTTAAGTGTTGTTTGAGAGAGTAATAGTTTTCAATGATCCCATTATGCACGATAGCCAACTTACCGGACATGGAAAGCTGTGGATGCGCATTGATGTCGTTAGGTACACCATGGGTAGCCCAACGGGTATGCCCTATACCTATATGGCTATTTATTGTCTCGTTATGCACCGCAGATGCTAAAGCGTTAACTTTCCCCGCTTTCTTATAGACCTGCATTTTACCATTAAGCACCGCTATACCAGCGCTGTCATAGCCTCTATATTCTAAATCTTTTAACCCTTTTATAATAGTCGTAGCACTCTCGCGATGCCCTATATAGCCAATGATGCCACACATATCAAAATTTTGTAACTATAAAATGATTAAAAAGAATTGGTGAAGTCTTTTAGGATAACGATGCTATAATCTCTGGGATAGATCGTTCTGTGTTTTGAATTATATACGCATATTTCTGCGGATGCTGTCCTAATTCTTTATGATCAACTACATCTTTTGCCACAAATAATATGTTCCCAAATTTATCCTTATATGGTTCTAAGATGATCTCGGTGTCTTGTTGAGCTAATTTAACTTTTGTGATACCGG